>CAZGMN010000056.1:0-15699 GCA_964526905.1 uncultured Eubacteriales bacterium | reverse complement strand
AAGGGCAACAAGCTCAGCCTCCTCATTTTCCCTATTATTGTCCTTAGGAAAAAAGTCGTAGTCCTCTGTAGACGGACTGAAGGGATTAGAGCAACTGACAGGCAAAAGAGAGAGCAAGACCAGGAAGAGAGTTGTTCTCAAAAAAATAGCAATGAAGGTTTTTCTCCGCTGGAGATTTAGTTTCATTTGGCTAATAAGAAGCTTTTGCAATTTTAATTTCCTTTTCTGACTCTTAATATTATAATCCTGGAAAAAATTGACGTCAATTGCCTTGACTGTTAAACTGGAGCTGATAAACTAATCAATCGATTTCAGGCATTTTCTTTGTTTGAGGTGCCATTCTCAATTTTTTTATTTATCAGCGATGAGAAATTGGAAAGGAACAGCTGAGGTGGCCATCATCGGCGGCGGCATAATGGGTCTCAGCACAGCCTATCACCTGGCTCAGCGAGGCGTCTCTGATGTTGTCATCCTGGAAAAAGACCTTCTTGCCCAGGCTTCAACAGGATTGAGTGTCGGAGGAATCCGGCAGCAGTTTTCTCATCCGGCGAATATCCGTCTCTCCCAGGAATCAGTCAGGGTCTTTGAGCGCTTTGAGCAGGAATTTGGGGTCGATATCAGATTCCGCCAGGTCGGCTATCTTTTTTTGGCCCAAAAGCAGGAGACCTGGAATGAGTTTTTGGCCAACGTCGAGACGCAAAGGCGTCTCGGCGTTCTGGTTGAAATTCTTTCCGCTGAAGAGGTCAAGCAGGCCTGGCCCTACCTCAATGTCTCTGATGTGAAGGGCGGGACATTCGGCCCCAAGGACGGCTATGCCGACCCTTATCAGGTCGCAATGGGCTTTGCCAATTCTGCACGAAAGCTCAGTGTCCGGATTGTAGAGAAAACAAGCGTTATCGGCATCAAGCTTAAAGGCGGCAGAGTCCAGGGAGTTGAGACAACCAAAGGTCCGGTATTCTCGCCGGTTGTGGTTAATGTCGCCGGGCCGTGGGCAGGTGAAGTTGGCAAGATGGCAGGGCTGGATTTGCCGGTTAATCCCTACAGGCGGCAGGTTTTTATAACAAAAGCCTTTGACGGTATTCCAAAGCCTGTGCCGATGATCATCGACCAGGACCTGACTTTTTACTTCAGAGGAGAGGACCCTGGAGTGCTGATGGGTATGAGCGACCCGGATGAACCTTCGAGTTTTAACCTCAGTGTCGACCGCAATTTCATGGAAAAAGTCATTGCCGCGGCCATTCACAGGGCGCCCTTGTTGGAGAAGGCGGAAATTCTCAGAGGCTGGGCCGGGCTTTATGAGGTTACTCCTGATGATAACCCGATCATCGGGGAAATATCAGGAGTTAAAGGCTTTTTCTGCGCCGTCGGATTCTCAGGGCACGGATTTCAGCAAGGCCCTGCTGTCGGCCTCCTTCTCAGCCAGCTCATCCTCGATGGCCAGACTGAATTTGACCTAAAGCCTTTTGCCCTTGAACGTTTTGGAAGAATCGGGCAAGAAGGAGAAAGAAGGGTGGTTTAAGATGAAGATTAAAATACTTTCTCGAAATGACGTGGCTCAAGCCGTAACCATGGCCAAAGCCATAAAAGCCGTTAAGAAAGCCTTTATCCAGCTTTCTGCCGGGAAAGCTGAAGTCCCTTTGCGAACTCATATTTCCGTGAAAAAAGTAAAAGGCACGAGTCTCATCATGCCTGCCTATTTGACAGAAAGCGGCGAGCTGGGGGCTAAAATTGTTTCAGTCTTTCCAGAAAATAAAAAAAGAAGGCTCCCCACTATTCATGCTGTATTCATCGTCATCAATGAGATTACGGGCCGGCCGCTGGCGATTATGGATGGAACCTATCTCACGGCCTTGCGCACAGGGGCTGCCTCAGGTTTGGCCTCAGACCTCCTTGCCCGGAAGAATTCTAAGATTGTCGCTATTTTTGGGGCAGGAACTCAGGCGCGCACCCAGCTTGAAGCAGTCTGCACAGTCAGGCCAATTGAAAAAGTCTGGGTCTACGATGTTTTACGCCGAGCTGCCAAAGCTTTTGTCAAGGAAATGAAGATGCGGGGCAGCCCTATTCCGGAGAATATTCTCATCGCCGGCTCGCCCAGGGAGGCTGTCCGTGAAGCCGACATCATCTGCACGGCGACCACTTCCTACAGGCCCGTATTCCATGATGCTGACCTCAAGCCTGGAGTCCACATCAACGGCATCGGATCATTTACCCCAGAAATGAGGGAGGTGCCGCCGCGAACTGTTATTCGTTCCAAGGTCATTGTTGACTCTCGCCAAGCATGCCTGGCTGAAGCAGGCGACTTGATCATATCCATCGAGGGAGGCCTTATTTCGGACAAACACATTCACGGAGAGATCGGAGCTCTGGCAGCAGGCAAGATTCGAGGCCGTGAATCAGAGGGGGAGGTCACCTTCTTCAAATCTGTTGGCCTGGCTGTCCAAGATGTGGCCGTCGCAGAACTTGTCCTGCGCCGCGCCAAGAAATTAGGCCTCGGCCTCGAAGTCGAGATATAAAAATAGAAAAAAGTGAGGAGCGAAAAATGTCTGGAATTTTTGGAACAAAGCTCAGAAAAGAAAGGGAAAGCCTCGGTCTCAGCCAAAAAGAGCTTTCCCAAGCCGTCAACCTGTCTCGTCCCTTCATCTCCAGCCTTGAGCTGGGAAAGAGCATGCCGAGTATTGAGACTCTGACTTCTCTTGCCACCTTTTTTAAGAAAGACGTTTCTGACTTTTTAAAAGAAAAAGAGGACACCTTCAAGGTGATTCTCCAGGAAAAAGGGCTTGACAAAAAGGGAAGGAAAGAGCTGCGAAAGTTCAAGACACATTGCGAAGATTGCCTTTTTCTTGAAGAGTTAACAGGGCGGAGGCTTGAGCTTGCTCCTTTTTACACCTCCACCTCGGCCGAGAGATTGGCCGAAGAAGAAAGGAGAAGGCTGGGAATTGGAGATGAGCCCATCCGCGATATTTTCTCCTTGCTTGAGCTCAGCGGGATGCACATCTTGAGGCTCCTCATCCCTGAGAAGTCAAATATCTCTGGAATTTTTATCTTTCTTGAAGCCGAAAAAGCAGCTTTTGCTTTGATCAACACTGCCCACCCTCTTGAAGAGCAGGCCCTGATCGCTGCCCATGAATACTGCCATTTCCTTGTGGACAGAAACGCCGGCCTGATCATCGACAATCCGGATGTCTTCATCCAGGATTTTGTCTCCCTTTACCATCCACGCGAAAGATTTGCTCAGACATTTGCGGTCTGGCTTCTCATTCCTCCCTCAAGGATTGAGAAGACAATCGATAAAGACCTGCGGTCAAAAAAACTGAATCCTGCGGATGTTTTTTATCTCAGACATTATTTTGGCGTAAGCACTTCCGCCATGCTTCAGGTGCTTGAAAAATTGGGATATCTTGCGCAGTCAAAAGTCCAGGAATACCTGAGTCTTGAGCAAGCGGATTATGACCTCTTTTCAGGCAAGCCGAAGGAAATGAGAGGATTTATGAGAAAGAAAGGGGGCCTTATCCTTTCCAATCGGTTTAAAAGCCTGGCCCTTGAAGCCTATCAAAGAAAGAAGCTTCCTGCAGAAAGATTGGAACAGCTTCTTGGTCGAGAAGACGAGAGAGTTATTCGTGCCTTTGGGAAATTGAAAATAAAAAAATGAAGGTGTCAGAAGGACATGCCGCTCTTGATATTCAATTTTAATCTTTGAGGTTGAATGAAGATTGGCCATAGATTTTCTTCACACCCGGCCTGAGCTGTTATTCGTTGGGAAATTGGAAAATAGTTGGCTTGAAAAATTTTCATATTGACATCGATTGTAATTCCGTGTTAATTTTTTAAAAAATATGGCTACGAAGAAAATTCATTTGTCGTTCAATAAAGCGGCCATAATTGATAGAATTTCTATAATCGGAGGGGAAGAATGAAAAAGATTGTTGTTAGTCTTCTGGTGTTATCTTTCGTCTACTTCATCTCAATTGAGGCTTATCCAAGTCAAGAACTCTTGAGCCGTTTTGAGCTTTCTAAGGAACGTCGCTCTTCGGGCAGCAAGTTGGCTGAAGAATTCTCACTCAAGAAAGATTACGGGCGAGAGATGTCAAGGATAGATTTCTCCTTTTCCGACGAATCTCTCTTTCAACAAGTCACTGGACAAAATCCTCGCGTTGATGAAATAAAGTTAGAAATCACGAAGTTGAAGAAGGGAAAGAAAGGCGATATTTTTGGCGCAATCGGATTGGGTGTGCTGGGCGGAGGCCTTTTTGCTCTTTTTGTCAGCTACTGGGGAAGTGGTCAGAGTCAAGAGAGGGAAAGAGAAAAGGCGAAAATCTCAGGCGGCAAGATATTTCCTCTGGTTGGCGCCATTATCAGCTGGGCGGTGACTTGGGCTTTAATCGCTGATGCGGGCAAAAAGGGCAAGGCCATCAAGGCCTATGAACAAGAGCTCAAGAAACTAGAAGAACAGCAAAAATAGAATAAGAAATTATCACTTCAATCTTCTATCTTTTCTCCTAACGATAAATTTTCGGCAAATTCTTATTTTCTAAACTCTAATTTTAAAATTTTATGTAAGGCTTTGGGAAGCAACCGTAGAGGCCTTTGTAAATAGCGTTAAAATTCTTTTGGAGAGAAGCTATTTTCCAAAATCCCAGGGAAACGTTATGGAATGAGGTTTGGTTTGACAGCAGATTGAGAGAGGTGCTATATTTGAGCCAGTCTTAAGGGAAAATCAGAGTCAAGATGAAAAAGCTTCCTTTCTTCCTTTCTTTGGGCGGAGGATTGGTCATTGCCTTGGTGAGCATCTATGGCTTTATCTTACTCAGCCAACGGCCTGGTCTCCCTCGAGAAATAACCCTGGAGAGCCTCAAAGAGGTTGATGGCATAGAGATCAAAGACCGCAAGGACCTTGAATTCATCTTTTCGCAAAAGACAATTGGTGAACGAGTCAACATATCTTTTAAGGTCGATGACAGGGTCGAGAAGAAAGAGCTTGAACTTGTTGCTTACTATTCCCAAGTGCCTTTTCCTCTCATCTATCTTCTCATCGGCCTTTTCTGTCTCGCTATTGGTGTCGTCGTTTTCCTTCTCCGAGCAGAAGACGCAAGGGCTCGCATTTATTATTGGGCTTCTATTTCTTTTGCTTCGGCGAACATCATCAGCGGAGGTTTTTACTGCTTGCAAAAAGACTGGTTTTCTTTTCTCCCGGGCATTTTATTCTTTTTCCTTTACCCTTTGGCTCCTGCCCTGATGCTTCATTTTTCTTTCTTCTTTTCAAAAAGCAAAGCAAAGATAAAAAAATTCTTTATATATCTTACCTACCTTCCGGGCCTGATTTTCGCCGTAATCTTTGAAGTGTTGTTCCTCTATTCCAGCCTAAAATTTTCGATGTCAACCTTCCGGGCCTATCAGGCGGCCTTCCTGGCCTTCCGGGCTTACTTGGTGCTTTTTCTCCTTCTTACAATTTTCCATTTAATTCAAAATTATAGAAAGGCAGCTCTTGAGGAAGAGCGCGCTCGGATAAAATGGATTTTTTACGGCCTTTTTGTCGGCCTCGGTCCCTTTATTTTTATCTATAATTTGCCACAAATCTTAGGCATGAATCCCCTGATTTCAGAGGAATTTTCAACAGTATTTTTTGTCTTCATTCCCTTGGCTTTTGCCTTCTCCATTATTAAGTTCAGATTGATGGACATTGAGCTGGTTATCAACCGCAGCATCGTCTATTCCATCTTGACTATCTTTACTGTGGGTGTCTATCTCCTTTCTGTCGGCTTTCTTCAAAATGTTTTTTCTAAAATCTTCATCAGGCAAGGTACAATTTCTTTGATTGCGGCCCTCGCCGCAGCAATCGCATTTAATCCGGCGAGAAAAAAAATCCAGGAGTTCGTAGATAAAACGTTCTTCAGGATGAATTATGACTACCGCCAAAGCATTCTCAGCTTCAACGAGATAGCCCGCAAGATGTCAAACTCCGAGTATCTGGTCGAGTTCTTCTTGCTGAAGGTAAGAAAAGCTCTGCCCTTGGAATATAGCGCGGTTCTTGTCTATTTGACAGAATTTGGGAAGCAGAAGCTTTTAATTGCAAAGAATGGGGAGGAAAACTTAAGAGATCTGGCTGCTCTCCTTATTGTCCCGGGAAAGATTCTGGCAAGGAGGAGGGCGGTTCGCACCGAAGAAGACATGGATTTTTCTCAAGACCAAGCCCTTGAAAAAAACAATTTAGAATTGATCATTCCTCTTTTTTTCAGGTCAGAGGAGCTATCCGGCTATTTATCCATCGGCAAGAAAAAATCTGGTGAAAGATTCAGCCGTGATGACCTTGAGCTCCTGCTCACCATGTCCGGAGAATTGGCATTAAACTTGGAAAGAATCAGGCTTCAGGAAGAGGTGATTTATGAGCGGGCAGAAAAAGAAAAGTTGGACGAGCTCAACCGCCTTAAAACTGAGTTTATTTCCTCTGTTTCCCATGAGCTTCGGACTCCGATGAGTTCCATCCAGGGGCTGGCTGAAGTCTTGCTGACAGGAAAGATAAAAGATAAGACAAAACACAACGAGCTCATAAGCCTTGTTGCTGGAGAAAGCAGCCGCCTCTCTCGATTCCTGCATAACATCCTTGACTTTGGAAAGATTGAGCGGAATGTCAAGACCTATAATTTTCAGGAAGTGCAGCTTCAACCTGTCGTTGAAGAAGCCATAAAGCCCTTTCAATATCGACTGGAATCAGAGGGATTTATGCTCAAGACATCTTTTCCTAGACAGCCTATCTTTTTAGAGATAGACCAGGACGCCATAAAACAGGCCTTGACCAACCTCATTGATAATGCCATAAAATATTCATCAACTCGAAAGGAGATCAATGTTACGGTTGCCGATAAAGAGAATCAGATTGAAATTCAGGTCAAGGATAAAGGGATTGGAATTCCTGAAGAAGCACAGAAAAAGATTTTTGAAGGATTTTTCAGACATGAGGAAGCAAGCCGTCATAACCCAAAAGGAGTTGGTTTGGGGCTGAAGATTGTCAAGCACATTATAGAAGCGCATCGGGGAGAAATCCAAATCGAAAGTCATCCGTCTAAAGGCAGCATCTTCAGCCTGATTCTTCCAAAGCCATGAAAAAAGTCTTAGTTATCGAAGACGACAAGATTTGGCTTAAGACTCTGACCGTCTCTCTTGAAGCGGAGAATATCAAAGTCATCTCCGCTATTGATGGGGAAGAGGGTCTCCGATTAGCCAGTCAAGAGAAAGTGGATTTAATTCTTCTTGACTTTATTCTGCCTTCCTTAAGTGGACTGGAGGTCTGTCAAAGGCTGAGAACAAGAGGTATTTCGACCCCGATTGTCATGGTTAGCGGCGAGAAGAAAGAAGAAATTGACAAGATTATAGGGCTTGAGCTCGGGGCCGATGATTATCTTGTCAAGCCTTTTGGAATAAAAGAGCTAGTTGCCAGAATGAACGCTGTCCTGCGGCGCTCAAAGCCTCAAATTCCAGAAGCTGTGAGGCCCTCTCCAAGGACAGACACCCTCCACTTGCCTTTAAGAGAATTAACACGAGGAATGACTTTCGCTGGAAGATTTGAAGTCGTTGAAGAATTGGGTGAAGGAGGCATGGGCAAGGTCTATAAAGTCATTGACATAAAAATAGAGGAGACAGTGGCCTTGAAGCTTTTAAGACCTGAAATTGCTGCTGACCAAAAGATCATCGAGCGCTTTCGAAACGAGCTGAAATTTGCCCGCAAAATATCGCAGAGAAACGTTTGCCGGATGTATGACCTCAATGAAGAGCATGGGACTCATTATATAACCATGGAATTTGTGCCTGGAGAAGATTTGAAGAGCATGATTAAGATGACAGGGCACTTGAGCGTTGGCAAGGCTGTTGCCATAGCCAAGCAAGTTTGCGAGGGATTGGCTGAGGCGCACAAACTGGGAGTTGTCCACAGGGATATTAAACCCCAGAACATCATGATCGATAAAGAAGGGAGCGCGCGGATTATGGATTTTGGGATAGCACGCTCGCTTAAGACCGAGGGCGTAACAGAAGCAGGGGCGATGATTGGAACGCCTGAATACATGTCCCCGGAGCAGGTCGAGGGAAAAGAGATAGACCCGCGTTCAGATATCTATTCGCTGGGAGTCACTCTTTATGAGATGGTGACAGGACGATTGCCTTTCAAGGGAGAGAGTCCAGTGGATACAGCCTTGAAGCATAAAATAGAAAAGCCTTCTGACCCGAAAATTCATAATCCGCAGATTCCTGAAGATTTCAGTCGAATGATCCTTAAATGTCTGGAAAAGAATAAGGAGAACAGGTATCAGAGTGCAGAAGATGTTCTTTTTGAATTAAACAAGATAGAGAAAAGCTTCCCTGTTACCGAAAGGGTTTTGCTCAAGAAGGAGCCAGAAGCAGAGAGGATGGCTGAGATGAAATGGAAAAATTCTATTGCCATTCTTCCTTTTGCCGATATAAGCCTACAGAAAGACCAAGAATATTTTTGTGACGGCATGACCGAGGATGTTATTACCAAACTCTCCAGGCTCGAAGAGTTGAAAGTCATCTCCAGGACTTCTGTGATGCGTTATAAGAAAGCCTATAAAGACATCAAAGAGATTGGAAAAGAGTTAGGAGTGGCGACAATTCTTGAAGGGGGAATCAGGAGAGAGAAGGATAACATTCGTGTTAATGCTCAGCTGGTTAATGTTGAAGACGGATTTCACCTCTGGGCCGATGTCTTTGACCGGAAGCTGGAGAGTATTTTTGAGGTTCAGGATGAGGTCTCGCAAGCCATTGCCGATGCCTTGAAAGTCAAACTGACTCCAAAAAGACTCGAAGCCTTAAAAGTTGGCCGTCCAAGAGATATCGATGCTTACGAATATGTCCTGAAAGGGATGCATTTTATAAACAGCAAATATGTCATTTCTCATCGAGAGGAGGATTTTAAAACAGCAGTCAAGATGCTGAAAAAAGCCTATGAGCTCGATCCGAATTATGTTTTAGCCTATACCAGCTTATGCTGGGCTTATCAACATCATTATCAAATAACAGGAAAGAGGACAGATCTTGTCTTCGTCGTTCGAAATGCGGAAAAAGCCTATGCGATTGATCCCAATCTTGTGGAGACAAACGGAGCTATTGCCTGGGTTTATTTTCTTAAAGGGGAACAGGATAAGGCTTATCTGAGCTATAAGAGGGCTTTGGAAATAAATCCAAACATCCCCGGAATAAGTCATCTGATATCGCTTTTTTTCCGCAGCCTGGGCCTGCTTCAGCAAGCTCTTGAATATTCAAACAAGAGTATAGAGTTAGATCCCTTTTTTCTTCCGGCGCATTCTGTTCGAAACAGGTGTCTGATTTACACCGGCCAATTGGAGAAAGCCTCAGCCAGTATCAGAAAATCATTGGAAGTTGAGCCAGATAATTTTTGGTCTCTTCAAGATTACAGTTTGCTCTCTATGGTGAAGGGAAAAATCGAAGAGGCTGAAAAATTTTTGACTCGGGTCGAAAAAATTAGCACGAATTATCCTGGCAATAAATTCTATAAAGCCTTGCTGTTTGCAAAAAAGGGCGAGAAGAAGAAAGCTCTCACTCTTCAAAAAAACGGGGTCATTTACTCTCTTCTAGGAATGAAGGATAAAGCGCTTGATTATATCCATAAAGAGATTGAAAAAGGCAAGGAGCATTTTCAATACTCTTATCTGCCCCTGGTTCACAGCAATATTTTTGACAGCGTTAGAAATGAGCCTCGATTTAAGGACATTGTCAAAAAGCAGGAGAAGAGATACGAAGAAAGGCTGAAGAAGTATGGCAAGCTATGCTATGTTAAAATATCGTAAAACGAGATGGAGGTAGGCAATAGCGAAATTCAAATTAATCATATTTTTGAAAGGAAATTCACTCTGCTTTTTTGAGTCATGAAAAAGATACTCCTCATCGAAGACGACAAGGCTTTGCTTGCAACTCTGTCTGCCTCTCTTCAAGCAGAGAATTTTAAGGTCATCTCTGCCACTGATGGAGAAGAAGGATTCCGATTGTGCTGTAAGGAAAAACTTGATTTGATTATCCTTGACCTTGTTCTTCCTTCCATGGAAGGCATGGAAATCTGCCGGCAGTTGAGGTCGAAAGGAATAACAACTCCGATCATCATGCTCACCGGACAGAAAAAAGAAGAGATTGACAAGGTTCTGGGGCTTGAAGTTGGAGCGGATGATTATGTGACAAAGCCTTTCGGGACAAAAGAGCTATTGGCAAGAATAAGAGCCGTGCTCCGCCGCCTCAGGCCTGAAGCCAAAGAAGTAGAGGAATTCAGATTTAGCGATATTTATATTAACTTCAAAAAACAGACAGCCTTAAAAGGAAAAAAGGAGCTTTACCTTACAGCCAAAGAATTTGCTCTCCTTAAATTTTTTATCTCTCATGAGGGAGAGGTCGTGAGCCGGGAAACATTGCTCAATGAAGTCTGGGGCTATGATCAATTCCCGACGACAAGGACAATCGACACCTTTATTCATCACCTGAGGGAGAAGGTTGAAGAAAACGCGGCCCATCCTCGCCATCTGCTGACCGTCCCCTGGTCAGGCTACAAGTTTAAAAAATAAGCTCTTTTAACAAACTTTTAACAAACTCTTAACAACTTATTGACAACTTTTCATTTAGAGCAGCGTAAATTACGGCTTGAAGAAGAAGAGATTCAAGTGCTGGCAGCGAGAAGGGAATTCAAGATGGAAAGAGATTGGTTTTGTTGAATTTTCGAGAAAGTCGTTTCTTATCGGTCAACCAACGATGATGCCTTCATCGCCAGGCTTGCCGGCCGAGCCTCGTTGATTGATGTTTTCAGAGATTTTGGCTATGCTTGAGAACAAAAGAGGGAAAAAGTGAGAAAGAAAATTCATTTTGTTTTTTCTGCTCTTTACTTTTTCTTTCTATCAACCGCAATTTTCCTCAGCGGTCAAGCTTTCACTGGAGAGAACAAAGAGAGTATAAAAAAGTCCCTGAGCGCTTTTCCGATTCTGATGTATGACACAGATATCGGGGTGGGGTATGGAGGCAAGGCAAAGTTTGTCGACTATCTTGCCAAAAAGGAATCCTTTGATTTTATACTTTTCAACTCCAGCAAAGGAGAAAGGTGGTATGTCTTTACCTTTTCCATTCCTGATATCGAAATCAGACAGGGGAAAAAGTATCCATTTTCTTTTGACCTCAAGGCTGAATACGACAAATACCTGAAGTACAGTTTTTATGGAAAAGGTCCAGGCTCAAGAAAAGAAGACGAAACCCTGCTTTCCTATGAAAAAAAAGAGCTGCAGTTGAAGTTTGCCAGAGGCTTTAGTCCTCGCTTTGTGCTCGAAGCCGATTACGTTCTCAGAAATATCGGGTATTTCAAGATTGAAGAGGGAAAGCCTTTCACACAGGAGCTGAAAGATGTCGGGGAGCAGTTCTCGCCCTTTGCTTCCCTTGTCGTCCGCTATGATACCTCAGACAGCCAGATCCACCCCAAAAAAGGGGTTCGCCTTATCTTCCAGAATGACCTCGCTTCGAGCTTTCTTGGAAATAGGAAAGCGAGCTTCTATCGCTTTACTCTCGATTTCAGAAAATATTATCTTATCTTTGGCCAGAGTGATGTTTTAGCCTTGCGTTTCCTCGTTCAAGAGATAAGCGGCGATAAAGTTCCTCTTTTTGAATACTCTGTTCTCGGAGGCGGCGGTGAGATGAATGCCATGAGAGGCTACAAGATGAACCGTTTCCAGGATAAAGGAAAATATTTATTCAACGCCGAATACCGCTTTCCTCTCTGGAAGAAACTGGGCGGAAATATTTTCCTGGATGCAGGTCGTGTCTGGCCATCATTGTCAGCAGCGAGGCTTGATGAAGTTGCTGTTGATGTCGGCTGGGGGTTGAGGTATTATCTTCAAAACTTTGTTGTCAGGTTTGATATGGGCTTGAGCCGCGAAGGAAAAGGAATTTACTTCAATTTCGGGCATATCTTCTAAAGGAGATTCAGATGAAAGAGGAGAGCAATGTCCTCAGCTTCTGGCTATTCATCTTTGGCTTTATCTTTGCCTTTTTTCAAATCACGCCCGCTCTTCTTGGCCGTTTTCTCGCGCTGTCAATAACCTGGGGTGACCTGCTTGATTTCCTTACTCCTTTTGCCGTCATCCCGGTAGCCTATATTCTCTATTCCCGCGCTAAAAGAACTCTGAATTTGCAAGCTGCCAAGGAATTCCTGGCTCGACCGACAGCAGCCTTGGCCAAGGTATTGTTGGCTGTCGGCGCTCTCCTCTATGTCGACGGCCACGGCCTTCATCTTTCATCGAATTCTATTGCCAGGCTCGTTCAGGGCTCAACGGAATCGGAGTTGTACAAAGCGACCTATCTTTTTGATGAAGTCATCAGCCATTTCATGTGGGACGGGGGAATTTTCCTGATTTCCTTGGGCTTGATTCTTTTTGCCGGCAAGGTCTCTATCGACTCCATCGATACGAAATCAGCGGTTTTTATCTCTTTAGGTGCAGCTTTCTTTGGTTTCACTTTTACAGTCAACGGCATCGAAGGGCAGACAGTCGTCTTTACTTTTCCTGCAGCTGGAGCCGGATTCTTCTTTGCCCTCATTCTATTTTTACAAAGGCATAAAAAGATTCAAAGTCCCTTTCTCATTTTTTTCATTTGTGCCTACTTCTTGAGTTTAATTCTTTTCACCTATTGGGGAATCTCTCACCACGGCTTCCCCGAATTCAGCGAATTGGGCTGGATTTAGATATGGCAAGAAAGGATTTTGACTTATCAGTGATTCGACCGAAGATGCTTCACCATGACTTCAAATTTAGAGGACAGGGAATAGCCAAAAAGACCTTAAAAGACATTAAGAAAGGTTTGCAGACTTTGCACACTTTAGAGACGATGGCGGTCAATATCTATAAGTTTCAAATTTCTAAAAAAGGAACCGGACACGACCTTCAGCTCATTGTCGCCATGGGCAATGAGATGACTCACCTCCAGGATTTTCAAATCAAGCTTTATGAATACGGTTTTCGTCCTCGCCTGCTGAGGTTTATCTACTGGCTTATAGGATTCGGGATTGGATTCTTTTCAAAGCTGATGGGCAGCGCGGCTGTGCTCAAGACGGGCATCTGGGTTGAGGCCAAGGCTGTGCGGCATTACGGAAATCTTTTGAAAGAGATTGAATGGGATGATGAAACCCGTCTGATCATCGAGAAGAATCAGGCCGATGAATTCGGCCATATTCACCGCTGGCAAGCCCTGCTCGAAGACCTGAAAAAATAGCGGTTAATTATCAAGAATTTGGAGATTCTCTCCTAGGAGGCCAGCTCAGCCAATACTATCGTCAGGAATTTCCAGAAGTTTTCCACAGAGCTGATATGAACCCTTTCTTCTGGCGAATGAGGATGCTCGATGGTCGGGCCGAAAGAAATCATGTCCATCCCCGGGAATTTTTCTCCAATGATTCCGCATTCCAGGCCAGCATGGACAGCCGCGACGCCCGGCTCCTTTTGAAAAGTTCTTTTGTAGACTTCTTTTAGACTGTTGAGAAGAGGAGACTTGAGATTGGGAGTCCATCCAGGATACCCATCTGGTTGAACAGCTTTGGCTCCCCCAAGTTCACAGAGGGCATCGATAGCGTTTCTGGTGGCTTCTAAAGATGAAGCGACTGAGCTCCGGCTGCTGCAGATGATCTGGGCCTGGTCTTTAAGGGTGTGGATGATGGCCAGGTTTGTGGATGTTTCCACAAGCTCTTTTATCTCAGGATGCATGGCGATGACTCCATGAGGGAGGCTGAAGAGGAGATTGACGAGATTTGCCTGGGACTCTGAAGTCAGAGGACCTTCTTTTTCTCCCTGGGATTTTTCAAAAGAAAATTTGGCTTCCTTTTCCACGGCTTTGTATTCAAATTGTATCTTTTCAAAAGCTTTCTGGAAAAAAGCTGAAAGTCCTTGAATCTGTTTGGGCTCCAAGAGGAGATCCGCCCACGCTTCCCTGGGAATAGCGTTTCGCTTATTTCCTCCTTCCATTCGAGCCAATTTAAAAGAAAATTTCTTAAGTGCCTGCCAGACCATGCGCGCCAGCAGTTTTATAGCATTGGCCCGTCCCTGATTGATATCGAGCCCGGAATGTCCGCCCCTCAGGCCGGAAATTTTGAGCCTGTAAAGCTCGCCGCTCGCTGGCCTTGTCCTCTTCAAAGGCAAGCTGATTTCTGTGTCAGCTCCACCGGCACAGCCGATGGTGAAGGCTCCCTCTTCCTCGCTGTCAAGGTTAAGAAGTTTTTTGCCTTTAAGAAAGCCTGGTTCTATCTTGTTCGCTCCAGTAAGACCGGTTTCCTCGTCGACGGTGAATAGAAATTCCAAAGGTCCGTGGACAAGACTCTTATCTTCCATGGCTGCCAGGGAAGCGGAAAGGCCAATTCCGTTGTCAGAGCCGAGGGTTGTTCCTTTGGCCTGGATCCACTCTCCCTTGATCTCAGCTTTAATTGCATCACGGCTGAAGTCATGGGTGACATCAGAGTTTTTTTCACAAACCATATCCAGATGCCCCTGGAGGATAACCGTCTCAGCTTTTTCGCGTCCGGGTGATGCCTTTTTTGAGACAACGACATTTCCCACCTTATCTCTTTTGCAGCTCAAATTCAGGCGCTCGGCCATAGATACAATGTAATCTCCCAAGGCCTTCTCGTTGCCCGAGCAATGAGGGATCTTGAGAATCTGTTCAAAATGTTTCCAAAGAAGAGGTGGTTTCAATCCATGAAATAATGATGACATTTGTTAAGCCTCCGATGATGAAGAAAATTTATTTAAAATGGAGAAAAATAATGACATAAAAACCTCAATGATTCAAGAGAAATATATATTTTTTGATTTTTTCTAAAAAATTTATTTTTTTGAATTGAAAAATCATCAGGCACTGGATTATAAATGAGCAGAGGTCAAATCCCATTTCCTGAATAAGGAGGGATTGGGATGAAAAGAATATTCTTTTTTTTATCAATTTTTTGTTTGCTCTCCGTCTTTTCTTCAGGTGACAATGAGGTTTATATCGAAAAATTTCCTTTGCAGAGCTCAGAGCTTCACTTGGAACGCCTTGTTCAGCCCAGGGCTTATTTCGACAGCTTAGGTCAGAAAGGCGCCATACTGGGAACCGAAAGTGGAAATTTGGAAATCTGGATTTACCCTTACAAAGTCCTCCATAACTTTCAGCTTTATTTTTTATTAGAAGATGAAAATGAAATCATCGAGGGACCTCAGCTGGCAACCAAGATTGACATCTATCCTCATCAGACAATCCTTCGCTACGCCCATTCTTCTTTTGTTGTAGATGAAATTTTCTTCACTCCTTTAAAGGAATCAGGAGCGGTCGTGCTCATTTCAGTCGAGACGATCAAGCCCCTCTCAATCGTAGCCAGCTTCACTCCCGACCTGAAGCCGATGTGGCCGGCAGGATTGGGAGGCCAGTATACCTACTGGGACGATGAGCAAAAATATTTTGTTCTCTCAGAGGGCACAAGAAAGAATGTCGCTCTTGTCGGAAGTCCGGCTGGCGAAAGATTTTCTTCGGGCCCAGCCCATGCCCTCCCTGAAGGAGAGATGAAGATCAGAATCAAAGTCACGCCAGATGCCGCGAAAAAGAAAGGATAAAATGTCAGTTTCGCGGCATCTGGCGTGCCTTTGATTCTGATCTTCATATCTCCTTCAGGGAGGGCATGGGCTGGGC
>CAZGMN010000055.1:0-15745 GCA_964526905.1 uncultured Eubacteriales bacterium | reverse complement strand
ATCAAATCACCAAAGGAGGCAAATAAGATGAAAAAGTCTATGGTCTCGATTCTTGTCATTATCACTTTGGTCTTTGCCTTAAAGGCTCAGGCCCCCCAGCAGCCAAGGCCTGAAGATATTCTGAAAAACCTGTGCCTTGTCGAGAAGCCGCAGGCCCCGCCGGAAAGAATAAAAACCGGCTTTGAGTCAATAACGGCTAAGGATTCTATAACAATGCTGACTTATATCTCTTCCGATTTGATGGAAGGAAGGGAGACGGCGACGAGAGGCTTTCAGCTCGCCGCTGAGTATGCGTCTTCTTTGCTTTCTTTATGGAAATTGAAGCCGGCCGGTGATACCCCCGGAATGGGCCGCATGATGTTTAGAGGCAGGGGCCCTCAAGGAGGACCGACGACTCCTCCGGAAAAGAGTTATCTCCAGGAGGTTGTCCTCAGGGAAACTTCTGACGTCAGCGGCCAGCTCATGCTGGAAATCGAAAAAGGTGCTCTTTCCAAAACGCACCTTTTCCAGTCAGGCCTTGATTTTATGAGTGTGCCGTCAGCGCCTGAAACGGTCGAGGCACCTGTTGTCTTTGCAGGCTACGGGATCACAGAAAAAGAGATCGGCTACGATGATTTCAAAAACCTGGATGTCAAGGGGAAGATCGTTCTGATTATTTCCGAGGCGCCAGGAAAGGACAATCCCAAGTCTCCTTTTCAGAAAAAAGAGCTGAAAGACAAATATTTTCCGGCTGCTGCTCTTGGCCCACTTGCCCGCGGCGGCGGATTTTCCAAAACCCGGGAGATCGCCAAACTCGGTGTGGCAGCCATTCTTCAGGTGCAAAACTCTACTAAAGATGCTGATATATATAAAAGCATTGCCGGAGCCGGGCAGAGACGGGTTTCTGATGAGCGGCCGATCATAAACAGGCCGCGAAGACGCTTAGCGGTTCCCGGCAGCGAGACACAGATGCCTGGTGAGGCTTCGCCGGTCATCACCATCACCCGGGAGATGGCCGACGCCATTCTGGAAGGTGCCGGGCTGAAAATCGAAGACCTGCAGAAAAAGATTGAAGACACGTTCAAGCCGGCTTCCATGGAGCTGCCCGGAACAAAGCTGACGATTTCCACAACCGCCAAGGCCGCGCTTGTGCGGAGTGCGAATGTTTTGGCCTATATCGAAGGCACAGACCCGGTCCTGAAAAACGAGTTTGTCGCGGTTGGCGCTCACCTTGACCATCTAGGAAAATGGGAAGATTATGTTTTTAACGGCGCGGACGACAACGGCTCAGGCTCAGTGGGAGTGCTGAATCTGGCCAGAGCCTTTATGGCCAATCCGGAAAAGCCCAAGCGCTCAATCCTTTTCTGCCTCTGGACAGGAGAAGAAGAAGGCCTTCTTGGCTCCCGCTACTATGTCCAGAATCCTGTTTTCCCTCTGGATAAAACAATTGCCTATATTAATATGGATATGATCAGCAGGCCCTATGACGAGCAAAGCATCGGCCGCATGTCACGGATGTTCAACGTCCAGAGCACTGAGGAGCTGCTTAAGAAGATTAAGCCGGCCAATTTCTTGTCTGTTTCATTCTCGGCAGGGGCTGGGTTGGGTGATATTCTGAAAAATGCTGACCAGTCAGTGGGAATGGATTTGCTTTTGCGCGAAGCCAGTGCAGAGCAGGGACGGGGAATGGGCGGAAGCGATCATTCCTCCTTTGGCTCGGTCAAGATTCCCTGGGTGTTTCTCATGGCCAGTATGACTGAGGATTATCATCAGACAAGCGATGAGGTGAGCAAGGTCAGCGGAGAAACCATTGAAAAGATATCCCGGCTGGCTTATTTGACGGCGTTTGCTCTGGCCGATAAATAAAAAGCAGGAAAAGAAAGAATATTTATCTATTTTTTGACCCTAAAAATTAGGCTCCTTCGCCGAACATGATGATGATTCCTTCCAGGGGCTTATCTTTCTCATTCCAGACTGTGTGAGACATTCCGGCAGGAATGTAGGCCATCATTCCCTTTTTGACATTCATGACCTTGCCGCCCAGCTTGGCTATTCCTTCGCCCCGTGTGCAGATGAAAAGGGTAGGGAAGGGGTTGGTCTGGTCTCTTTCCTCTTTATTGATGACCATCCCCTTTTTGACCTGACACCAAGCCGTGCGCAGGCCCTTGGCGTAATAGAAAACAACCATATTTCCGCCGTGAACTAAACGGCTGTGCTCTTCTCCGAAAAAGACAATCTCCGGGCTGCCCATCACAAAGAAATGAAAGGTATAATGGAGGATTCTTTCCATGGTTTCAGGAGAGGGCTGAGTGCCCTCCATGAATTTGATATCCAGAGGAGCTGACTCGCTCATTCTGGCCCGGCCGGCAGCGGTCATGGCGCTCAGCTCGCCCTTGTAAATTTTTTTCAAGGTTTCAAGGTCGGTTGTGAAAAGAAAAGTTGGCTTTTCTGGTTTGCCTTTAAGGACGATGACTTTTCTCTCCGGCCCTATCTGAATGGACCATTCTCCTCCGCCTTCACCCTTGATTTCAATGCCAAAGGCCCCCTTTTCTTCCGATGCGGCTTTTTCCTGGTAGGATGCGGCAAAGTCTCTTATCATTTCTTCAGCTGATTTTTGTTTTTGCCCAGAATAATGACTGGAAGAGCTGAGGGAAAAAAGCGGCAGCAGAACGCAGAGCATAAACAGTCTTTTCATCTCTTACCTCCACAAGAATTTCTTTATTAGATACGGAATAATATGGAAAGTTGTTCCCCAAAAGGAAAAAAAATGATTTTTCCCTTGACAAAACAAGAACGAGGCATTAAATTATTAATGAAAATGGTTTTCATTATCTATAAGAGGTGATTTTCATGCCTGGACGACACAAATGGCACCACCGATTTAGAGAGAATGTCTCGCGCTGGACTGTCCCTCGCGAAGTCATTTTAAATCTTTTGAGCCGTGCCTCAGGACACATGAGCGCTAAAGATATCTATGCCTCTCTGTATTCCATGTATCCTGGCATAGGCCTGACCACGATTTACCGCACTTTGGAATTATTGCATCGGCTGGGGTTCGTCCACAAAGTCACAACGAGCAATGGACAGAGCCGCTACGAGCTCAGGAGCGAGGATAAAAAAGAACATCACTATCATCTCATCTGCATCAAATGCGGAAAGATCATCGATTATCGTGACTTCGTTCAGGAAGAGTTGGAGTTAGTGAAGAAAACAGAAGAGACATTGGCGAAAAAGCATAATTTCCTTATTAAGGATCACAACATTGAATTCGTGGGTTTGTGCGAAAAATGTCGATAAGTTTCCCAAAATTTTGATTAAAAGGAGGTGAACAATATGCCCGCAGGTAATAGAACAGGTCCTTGGGGGCTTGGGTCCAGGACAGGACGGGGTCTTGGCTACTGCGCAGGATTTCCTGCTCCAGGATTCATGTTTCCTGGTTCGCGCTTTGGCTATGGCAGAGGAATCGGCTTTGGAAGAGGCTTTGGACGCGGATTAGGTCGCGGCCGGGGTCGGCGCTTTTGGCATCCCTGGTTCGGCTATTTAGGAGGATATCCCTATCCTCCACTCACTCCTTTTCAGTATCCGTTTGGAGCCGGTTTATATTACCCTTATCCACCGTTCTACGGTCAGTCCTATGGCCCAGGTTATTCAAGCCGCCCGTCGCCAACAATTCAGGAAAAAAAGAAATGAAATCTCCAATATTTCAGACCAAAGGAGGTGAGTGAAATGCCATATGGAATGGGGCATGGAGGATGGTTTTGCTGGCCGCCGAGAGCTCATTGGATGGGATTCTGGCATCCCGGAATCCATATTCCTTATTGGCCTCCTTTCTATCCCATGAGTCGGGAAGAGGAAGAAGCCGTGCTTGCAGAGCAGGCCGAAGTGCTCGAAGACGAGCTTCAGCAAATCAGGGGGAGGTTGAAAGAACTGAAGAAGACAAAAGAGGAGAAAAAAAATGAGAAATAGATACAGGAGAATGTACCAGCTCACGGGCCTGCCTGGCTGGATGCGCTTTGGGTATTCGCCCGGTTGGGCTGGAAGGAGTCCCTCGGGCCTTGGCCCTTGCGCACAGTATTTGATGCACGGAATGTGGCCGACGCCGCAGATGGATTATACCTGGCAGCAGGGACAAATCCCGTTTTCTCCATCACCTGGATTTCCCATGCCAGGGTTTCCTACACCTTACGATCCCTGGGGTGCGGCCGAGCTGACTCCAGAGCAGGAGCTTGATTTCCTCAAACAACAGGCCCAGGTCCTTCAGCAGCAAATGGAAAGCATTTCCGAGAGAATCGCTGATTTAGAGAAGGAAGCGAAGTAGGTTCCGGCTGTTCAACAAGGCAGAGTGGACGACCAGCTCAAAAGAAAGGAGAAGAGTTTCATATGAAAATTGCCATTTCAACCGACAACGGATTTGTCTCAGCCCATTTTGGACGCTGCCCGGCTTATACTCTGATTGAAATCGAAGAAGGAAAAATCATCAAGCGGGAAGAGATTCCAAATCCAGGCCATCAGCCAGGATTTCTTCCCCATTTCCTCTCCCAAAGAGGAGTCAACGTTATCATTGCTGGTGGAATGGGCCCTCGCGCCCAAAGTCTTTTTGCTGAGAAAAATATCCAGACTATCATTGGAATCCAGGGTCAAATTGATGAGGTGATCGAGAAATTCATCCATCAGAAGCTCGTTGCGGGCCAGGATTTATGCGACCACGGACACCACCAGGAAGGCCCCTGTCGTGAGGAGCATTCGCACGGTGAAGGAGAAAGGCCCGCCCACCTTGAAGGAAAAATTTGTATTACCGCAAAGGGAAAGGACCTGGAAGCAGAACTTGACCCCAATTTTGGCCGGGCTCGTTATTTTTTGATTCTTGACCCGGAAACGCTTGAATTTGAAGCTTTTGAAAATCCCTATAAAGAGGCCGCACAGGGAGCGGGAATTCAATCCGCCCAGTTTGTCACTGATAAAGTTGTTACCACAATCTTAACTGGCCAGGTTGGACCGAATGCCCAGCGGGTCCTGCAATCTGCCGGCATAAAAGTCGTCACTTCGGCTGGTGGAACCGTTCGAGAAGCCCTTTCCTTGTTGAAGAATAGGTGAGCCATGTCGGTGAAAGAAGAAGAAGAGAAAGTTTTAAAGACGCTGACCAAGATTAAGAACAGGATTCTCGTCTTCAGCGGCAAGGGCGGCGTGGGAAAGACTACGGTCTCAGCCAACTTGGCTTTGGCGTTTTCCCTCAGAGGTGAGAAAGTCGGGGCGCTTGATGTGGATATTCATGGGCCTAACCTGGCCAAGATGCTTGGGGTCGAAGGCAAAAGAATGGATGTTTCTTCCGGGATTATCCACCCTGTCCAAGTCAATGCAAACTTGAAACTCGTTTCCATGTCCTTCCTCCTGGAAAGTCCGGACCTGCCTGTCATCTGGCGGGGCCCGATGAAGATGAAGGTGATTCAGCAGTTTATCGGCGATGTGGATTGGGGCGACCTGGACTGGCTGATTATCGATTCTCCGCCAGGCACCGGAGACGAACCTTTATCTGTGGCCCAGACCATTCCTGCCACAGGCGCCATCATCGTTACCACCCCTCAGGAGGTGTCTGTCCTGGATTCGAGAAAAGCGATTGTCTTCGCCATGAAACTCCAGCTGAAAGTCTTGGGCATCATTGAAAATATGAGCGGCATGGTTTGCCCCCATTGCGGCCAGAGCATCGACCTTTTCAAGGTCGGCGGAGGAGAAGCAGCAGCCAAGGAGCTGGGAGTTCCATTTCTGGGAAGAATTCCTATTGATCCTCAAATCGTTATTTCAGGTGATGAAGGGAAACCATTTGCCGCCAATCACAAGAGTTCGAATGCCTCCAGAGCCTTTCAGGAAATCGTAGAAAAGATTTTAAACACCAGGACACCTTGAAATGCCCCTCTACGAGTACAAATGCCGGGAGTGCGGAAGAGTCACAGAAGTCTTTGTGAAATCTTTTCACACTGAGAAGGAAATAAACTGCCCGAGCTGCGGGAGCAACAATCTTTATAAAATTCTCTCCCCAGCAGCAGCCGTTTTCACCAGGAGTCGCTCCCTCAAGGGCAAAACATGTTGCGGGCGAGATGAGCGCTGTGATGCTCCGCCCTGCTCATCAGACAGAACGTGCCGTCGAGATTAAATCGAATCAAGAAAAGGCTGCAAATTTTTTTGAAAAAATATGTTCAGGAGAAGACTTTGATAGATAAGAAAAGCAAAGGTCCCTAAAGAGAAAGGTCAAATCGAACGTCAAGTTGAGTGATTGAGCCATGAGCAAGAACAAAAACGAAGATGTCGATAAATTTGCCCGAGAGCTCCAGGAACAAATCATGGAGCAGATGCGCCGAATTTACAGCGAGACAGCGATCGACCACTGGCAAAACCCGAGGAACTTTAAAGCTATGGACAATCCTGATGGCTATGCTCAAGTAAGAGGCACATGCGGAGACACCATGGAGATGTTTCTGCGGATGAAAAATGAGATAATTTCCGAATGCACATTTCAGACGGATGGCTGCGGAACAACGATCGTCTGCGGCAGCGTGGCCACAGAGCTCGCTGTCAATCGATCATTCACCGCAGCGCTGGGAGCTGTGAGCACCGGCGAAATACTGAGAGTTTTGGGAGGACTTCCTGAGTCCGATGTTCATTGTGCTCAGCTTGCTGCTGAGACGCTGCGCCGGGCCTTGGCCGATTACCTTTACCAGAAGAGAGCTCCCTGGAGAAAGCTTTATCGGAAGAAATAAAATGGAGGTGGGCTGCTATGGTTAACAACCCTGAACCAAATTCTCATTTCAGGCTTATGTCCCTTCAGTACAAATTTCGTGATTTTTTCGTTCCCCGGATGAAAATCTTGAAAGAAGTTGATATTGGAGAGGGGTTCCATGTGCTTGATTACGGCTGTGGACCCGGAAGCTACATCGCGCCTCTGGCTCAATTGGTCGGCTCTTCGGGGAAAATTTTTGCTCTGGATCTTCATCCCTTGGCTCTCAAGATGGTGCAGAGGCTTGCTTCCAAGAAGCATCTGACCAATGTGACCACCATTCACTCCGACTGCCAGACAGGATTGCCGGATGAGAGTCTCGATGTTGCCCTTTTATATGATGTCTTTCATGACCTTGACCAGCCGGAAGGAGTGTTGAAAGAGTTGCACAGGATATTGAAGCCGAGCGGAATTCTTTCTTTAAGCGACCATCATCTCCAAGAGCAGGACATTGTCTCCGGGGTAGTGGAAGGCGGATTGTTCAGGATGGTAAAAAAGGGCCAGATGACTTATACTTTTCAAAAAATCGGGTAAAATAAAATACTCACTCGTTTTTCTGTGACCTCAAAACGGTCAGATAATTAAAGAATTTATAAAAAGGAGGGCTGTCTTTTCGAGGACGAGTCGTTGAGATTCATATTAAAACAAAGCTTATCCAGGCAGGCTTATTTCTGCGATGAAGAGAAGATACTTGCCTCATAAAAAAAGAAAAATTTTGGCATAAGGGAAAAATTGAAAGCATCAATTTGCTGAATAAACAAAATCTTGTTGTCAAGCGTAATTATCTTAGGCTTGAGTGATGCAAGTTCTTAGAAGCGAAAAATGAGAAACTTTATTGTTCTTTTCCTGGCCTTGAGCATTGTTTACGGAGTTTTCTCGCAAGAGATAATTGAGAATCCGGAAAAGCCGACGAGCAGAAAGGCGGGAAGGACTATTGAGCTCAGAGAGGAAATGAGGATAAGCGATGAGCAGGGCGGGTTTTATTTTAAAAATCCGGGTGACATCAAAGTTGCACCTGATGGAAACCTGTTTGTTGTCGATGGAGAGCAATTTCTAAAGTTCGACACAAAGGGAAAATTCATGAAGAATCTCTTCAGGAAAGGGGAGGGGCCTGGCGAATTTCAGTCAATTGAGAATTATCTTCTTTGCGGAGATGAAATCATCGTCCATCAGGCTCGCCCGAATAAAATCGTCAGGATGGACAGCGAAGGGAGGTTTATCAAAGAATTCAAGCCGGAAAAGGCAGTCAGCCGCTTAATCGAAGTTTTTAAAGATAAATATATTATGACCCGCAGTTCCTTTCCGGTGCTCAAGAAAGAAGGAACAGAGCCTGAGATCATCGACGTCGACTGGAGCCTGTTGCTCGTCTCTGAAGAGGGAAGAGTGGAAGAAACCGGCCAGATTTTCCCAGCAAAGTGGTTTGCCAAAAGATTGCCGAAGGCAATCATTGCCAATAACATCACCGACCTTTCCTGTATCCTTTATGAGAGCAAATATCTCGTTATTCACCATGCTCAGGATTATTTGCTTAAGGTGCTGGACTTGGAAAAGAACCGGATTGTGCGGACATTCAGCAGAAAGTACAAAAGCGTTAAACGCAGGCATGGGAAAGAAAAAATAAAGGAAGGCCGAGCGCATCAATACACTCTCGAGCCGCCGGTCGATTATTACAACGATATCCAGAGAATTTTTATTCATCAAGATAATATCTGGGTTTTGACCTCGACCTGGAACGAAAATAAGGGAATTCTTGTTGATGTCTTCAACATAGAAGGCGAGTATGTCGATAACTTTTACCTGCAGCTCTCAAGGAAAGTAAGTCGAGACGACTTGATGAGGTATCCTCTGACAATTTCCGACGATTCTCTTTTTATCGTCGAAACCGATGAAAACGAAGTGCCAACAGTTGTGAAGTATAAAATAATAACCTGATACAAAACAGGCATCGATTTAAAAAAGCAGGCGAACTTTTAAAAAACCTTCTCTGATTTTTCCTATCTTCGAAAAATTCAGAGCGCGGCCTGTTTAATCTTATTTAATCTCGACACCGTCCCAGCAGTAAGTGCACAATTTCTCTTTGGGCAGGCCGATGGCTTTGACTAAATTATCCAATCTTTGATATTTCAAGGTAGTCAATTTTAATCTCTGCCTGATTCTATCGACCATCGTTTCAAATTTCTCGGTCCCAGCACGTGAATATTCATCCAAATTTTTCTTATCTTCCCCTTCTAACTCGTATATCGCTTTTCTCGCTGCCAGGTCGAGCTCTGATTTTGACCTGGTGAAATTCAAAAATTTGCATCCATGGGTCAAAGGCGGGCAGGCAGGTCTCATGTGGACTTCCGTGGCTCCAAAATCATAGAGCCGCTGGATCGTATCCTTGAGCTGTGTTCCGCGGACGATGGAATCCTCGCAGAAGAGCAATCTTTTTCCCTCGATGATCTCTCTGATGGGTATAAGCTTCATCTTGGCCACTAAGTCTCTTGTTTCCTGCTCATAAGGCGTAAAGCTCCTTGGCCAGGTTGGGGTGTATTTGACAAAGGGCCTCTTAAAAGGTATCCGCGCTTCGCTGGCATAGCCCAAGCCGTGGCCTGTTCCTGAGTCCGGGATTCCGGCCACCATGTCAACTTTGATTTCATCGTTCTTCGCCAGGAATGCTCCGCACCTGTTCCTTACGGTCTCAACATTGATGTTTTCATAAGTTGAGGCAGGATAGCCGTAATAGACCCAGAGAAAGCCGCAGATTTGCATCTTATCCCTTGCAGGCGCTCTCTGCTCTATTCCTTCCTCTGTGATCAGGATGACCTCTCCTGGCCCGAGATATTTTTTTATATTAAAGCCGAGATTGGGGAAGGCGCATGTCTCGAGCGTCACGGCATAACTTCCTTCTTTTTCCCCAAGGACGACCGGAGTCCTACCCAGTTTGTCTCGGGCTGCATAGACTCCTTTTTCAGTCAGGAGCAGCAAAGAGCATGAGCCTTCAATCGATTCCATGACGTTTTTGATTCCGTCCTCATAGTTCGGCGCCTCGTTAATCAGGGCAGCAATGAGCTCGGTTGGATTAATAATTCCCTCTCTCATCTCTGAAAAATGAATTGCCCTCCGGCTGAATACATTTTTGACGAGTTCCTCCCCGTTCTTGATGGCGCTGACGGTCACCAGGGCATATTTTCCCAGATGAGAGCAGATGAGCAGAGGTTGATCCTCATAGTCGCTGATAACCCCTATTCCCTTGTTCCCCTTCATCTTGACAATATCCTGTTCGAATTTCGACCTGAACTGGTCATTCTCGATTTTGTGGATGAATCTTATGAATCCCTGCTGATTCTTGACGACTAAACCGCCCCGCCTTGTTCCAAGATGAGAGTGATAGTCTGTCCCGTAGAAAAGGTCAAAGACACAATCCTCTCTTGAAATAACTCCAAAAAAGCCACCCATATTAATCTCCTTTGACAGTCAGCTTCTTAAACATAAGAGCTTACTTTTTCAGTTTTCCGGAAAATGAGCAGAGCCATAAAGACATTTGAGTTAGCTCTGTTCTCCAGAAGAAGGCAGGTGTTTGGAAGCATCATCTGCTCGAAATCAGAATATTACAAATTTTGAGTTTTCATTCAAGAGAAATTTAAAGAAGTTGGCATTTCCAATTCATCGGGAGGAGAAGGCTGGGAAAGTTGCCTCGCTCCCGAATGGATTTTTATGGCCAGACCTAATTTCTTGAAAATATTTTTATCTTTAGAGCTTTCAATTCGCCAATTTGTATAGTAATATTCTAAAAACGAGAAAAGGATGAAGAGATACTTCCTCTGCGCCTTAGGACTGGCCTTCATTTTGGCTTTTATTGATTCCTGCATTATCGCTGTTGTTGATTATCCTCAGGGAACCGTAGGCCGTTCTTTGGGAGAATTCCATAAAGTCGTATCTTTTCAGAGCGGAGGGACCCTCTCCCTCGAGAACATAAACGGCAATATCGAGATCGTCGGCTGGGAAAAGAATGAGGTGGAGGTCAGCGCTGAAAGGATGGCTCCCTTTTCATACCGGAGGAGATTATACTGGCAGCCGGCAGGGCGGTTCCTGCCAGAAGTCGATTTTGATAAATTCGAAAATTTCATCAAGATCAAGACCAAGCCTGCGAGCTGGGATAAAGAATTGACCTCTGTCAATTTCTATATAAGCGTTCCTCACTCCATAAACCTCAAAGACATTATTGCCAAGGAAGGGAATATTTCCCTGGCTGATTTATACGGAAAAGCTGTCATCGACCTTCGGGATGGAGAGATAAATGTTGAGAATTTTTCTGGCTCGTTAAGTGCATCAGTGGTGAAGGGCGGAGTGAAGGCCAGCCTTTATGATTTGAGGAACGAGGATGAAATTCAAATAACAGTCGGGCAAGGCGATATCATTATTAATCTTCAGCCCGAGGTCAAAACCCGAATCGAGGCCAGCACACCAGAGGGAAATGTTTCGAGCGATTTTGACCTGAAAGAGCCTCTTCCTGCTAAGAAAGTCACAGCGCAGATTGGAGAAGAAGGGGCTCTTCTCTCTCTTTCTTCTTTAAAGGGAGATATTCGAATCAATAAGTTACAAAAATGAAGAATGTCTTGAATAATCATAAATTATTTTGAAAAAATAAGGAGGAAGGGAATGGAAGAAAAAAAGAAAGTCATTGTGGGCGTGGTTATTGTAATTGCCGTGATCGTCATCGCAGTTGGAGTCTATTATTTCTTATTGCGGGAGAAGCCAAAAGAAGCTGTTCCTGCGCCGGTAGCTGCCCCTGCGCCGGTTCAACCTCGTGTCGAAGAGCCTGTAGTTAAAGAAAAGGCTCCAGAGACAATAGAGGTCGAGCTTAACAAAAGCGATGAGCTCCTTCGTGAATTGACTAAAGGATTATCCTTAAGTGCGACGTTTCCTTCATGGATGATGACTAAGAACTTGATTCGGAAGTTTGTTGCAGCCACGGACAATATAGCCCAGGGGATGAGCCCCAGGTCTCAGGTCACTTTTTTCTCGCCAAAGGGACGTTTCAAAGTCGTTCAGAAAGAGGATGTATTCTACGTAGATTCTGCAGATTATGCCCGCTATAACCCTGCGGTTGAAGTTTTCCTCTCCCTGGATTCAAAAGGCTGCGTTGACCTCTACCGAAAGCTGAAAGCCCCGATTCAAGAAGCCTACAAAGAGCTAGGCTATCCAAATCGGGATTTCAATAAGACTCTGACCCTGGCCATTATCGAGCTGCTCAAGGTTCCTGTTGTTAGAGGAGAAATCCGTCTGGAAGAAAGGGTGATATCCTACGGACTTTCTGACCCTAAACTGGAAGCTTTGAGTGATGCCCAGAAACACCTGCTGCGTATGGGTCCTGAGAATGTTCTAAAGGTTCAGCTAAAATTGCGTGAAATCGCCACTGAATTAGGAATTGCTGCTAATAGAATTCCTCGATCAAGAATTTATCAAGCTCAATAAGAACAGAAGCTAACTCCATTTGAAGGGATCCTTAAGGTCGAAATCCGGAATGAGGTGTTGAGCATCAGCAAAAGACTCCGGCTGGGTGAACATGGTCTCAAAGCCAAGCTCTTCTGCTCTGGAGATAACCCGATTGTATTCCTCAGGCGTGAGATTCCGCTGGATTTCAGGCGGAGCCTTGAAGCAAGGATGATATTGGCTCATCAGGCTCAAACAGACAGAAGTGTGAAGGTTTTGAGCAATCCAATCCAGGATGAGCAAAGAATCTTTAACTTGCCCGGGCAGAACCAGATGCCTGATGATCAGCCCATTGAGGGCGGCCTCTTTTTCAGATAAGAGAAGCTCTGGCTGTTGGCGGTGCATTTCTTTGACAGCCAGGCTTGCCTTTTGGAAATAGTCAGGAGCATTGGAAAACCTGCCTGAGACCTCAGGGGAGAAATACTTCAGGTCAGGAAGGTAGATATCGATAATTCCTTCAAGATTCTTCAAGACCTCTGCTTTTTCATAGCCGTTTGAATTATAGACAATGGGCAATTCGAGTCCCTGCTCATAGGCTATTCTCAGCGCCCTGAGGATGGGCAGAATGAGATGGGTAGGGGAGACAAGGTTGATGTTCAAGGCGCCTTTTTCCTGTAGAAGAAGCATCTTTCGAGCTAATTCCTCATCAGAGACAACTTCTCCCTTGTTGAGCCAGCTCAACTGGTAGTTCTGGCAGAAGAGGCACTTGAGGTTGCAGCCCGAGAAAAAGATTGTCCCTGAGCCCGAAAGCCGGGAAACGTTCTGGACCTCAGCCTTGGCGCAGTCTTCAAGCCCGCTTATAACAGGCTCTTCGCCGAAATGGAGAAGGGCATGGGAGAGGGCGGCTTGATGAGTGCTCTGGCAGATACCTTTTTGTCCTGTTCGTCTGTTCACTTTGCATTCCCGCGGACAGAGGCGGCATTCAAGCTCGAGGCCAGAGAGATTATCGAGCGCCCTTTCAATTCTCTTTAATTTGTCCATATTCACCTTTTTTATTTTATCATGAATCTTGCCACTTTCTGATTTATCTTTATTTCCTATGAAGCAACTTAAAATTCACGATAATAAATTTCCATCTTTGAAGAGAAGGTTTGGGAAACAGCCTTGCTCCCAATCGGATTTTTAACGCCATTCTCCATTCGCTCTTCTCGGCGGCTGCGGAACTCGCTTCGCTCAAACATCCTCGCCGCCCGACTGCGTCGGGTTCCCTCGAAGAGCGAATTCCGAAGGCTAAATCCTCTATGGTCGCTTCGGCTGTTTCCCAAACCTCCCCAAACGTTCTTGACAGGACTGAAGTTGTATATTATAAGCGTTTTTTCATGACGCCGTCTCTTAAAGAACGCTTAGGAATAAATGCCAATCCTTCTCGATGAGTAAGAGAGAGAATTAACCACTTCCATGGACTTCATTTCGCGAGTCATTGATATCGTTATCCACCTGGACAGGCATCTTGCCGAGTTGATTCAGAACTACGGCACCTGGACCTACATGATACTTTTCTTTGTTGTTTTCTGTGAGACGGGCCTGGTCGTTACCCCCTTCCTTCCTGGTGATTCTCTTCTTTTTGCTGCCGGGACATTTGCCGCCCTGGGTTCTTTAAAAGTGGGCTGGTTATTTCTTGTTCTCAGTGCAGCAGCAGTCATCGGCGACACCGCAAACTACTGGATTGGACACATCATCGGGCCAAAGGCATTCCAAAAGGAAAAGGCCCGTTTTTTTAAGAAAGAGTACCTGGACCGTACCCATCAATTCTACGAGAAATATGGCGGCGAGACGATTATCATCGCCCGCTTTGTTCCCATCATCCGCACTTTTGCTCCTTTTGTTGCTGGCATTGGGAGAATGTCTTACTGGAGGTTTATCAGTTATAACATCATTGGCGGTGTCGGCTGGGTTGCGCTTTTTGTCTTTGGAGGATATTTCTTCGGAAGTCTTCCTGTGGTGAAAAGGCACTTCACCATCATCATTTTTGCCATCATTCTCATTTCAATGGTTCCTGGCACTGTCGAATTCATCCGCCACAGAAAAAAGAAGTCATAAGAATTTCTTGCAAAGATCGTTTCCCGATCCCATTTTTCCCAAGAAATTCTTCAGCGAAGTGGATATCAGCGCCTTGAGTCAAATTTTAATTCCAGGAACGGAGCGGCGCTGTCATCCCTCACAATCAAAATCGCTGCCAGAAAAAATATTTCTCAATGCCGGACGCTTGAGTGCCTGGAAATCGGTCAAATCCGTGTGAAGAGGAGTGATGGAGACAAAACCGAGGCCGACAGCAGCGATATCGCTCTCCTTATCCCCGATGGCTTTTGGATGCCCTGTCCCGATCCAGTAATAGGAATTTTTTCTCGGGTCTTTTTCTTCGATAATTTCTGGGTTATATCTTTTCTGGCCGAGCTTGGTGATTTTTATCCCTTTGAGGGGAGGAGAGGGGATGTTGATATTGAGGGTTATTCCTTCAGGGAGCTTGTTTTGGAGGACTCTCATTCCGACCTGAGAAGCGATTTTGGAAGCAGTGTCAAAATGGAATCGGCCTTTTTCATCGTGAAGAAGAGAGACGGCAAGCGACTGAACCTGGAGATATGTTCCTTGGATGGCAGCGGCAGCTGTCCCGGAATAGGAGACGTCCTGCTGGCCGAGGTTCGGGCCAGAGTTGATTCCGGAGATGAGCAAATCCGGTTTTCTGGGAAGGAGCTTCTGAAGGGCAAGATAAACGCAGTCTGCAGGTGTGCCGTCCACGGCAAAGACGTTTTCTCTTATTCTTTTAACGCGCAAGGGGCGGTGGAGGGTCAAAGAGAGGGAAGTGGCACTCCTCTCCCTGTCAGGCGCGACGATAAATATTTCTCCAAGGTCTTTCAGCCGGCGGTGGAGGGCCTCTATTCCCTCTGAATAGAAGCCGTCATCGTTGGTGAGAAGGATCAGCGGTTTCATGGTTTCTTTCCCTTATTTTATGCCCGGATCATGATCAGCAGCATTTTAAACTTTTCAAGAGCTTTTAAGGCGTGAGGCTGATGAGCGGGCATGATGACCATCGCGCCCGCCTTAAGATGAAGGGGCTGTCTCGAGATGGTCACCTCAGCGCTTCCTTCCAGACAGAAGGCCAGAGCATCAAAAGGAGCAATGTGCTCGCTCAATCCCTGGCCTTCGTCAAAGGCAAAGAGAGTGATTGTGCCTGTTTTTTTTGAAACGATTTCGCGGCTGACAACAGACCCTTGTTGGTAATTGACGAGTTCGGCAAACCTTATGGCTTTTCCCCTCAAGTCTTCTTTAGCTTTTATCTTGCGCTTGCGATTCATTCCTTTTCCCCTACGGATGAAGCCATGAATTTTTTTTCGATCATTTTTTTTAAATCTTTCATTACGACCTCAAAAAGCGGCAGGTTCTTAATCTGTCTTTCCAACCTCGCTTTCCAGTTTCTTTTAAAGTTCTCTTTTGTTATCTCGCTTAGAAGATTAGAGACATGAATATTGAAGCCATGTCTCTTACTAAATTCTTTCTTTATTATTTTAATATCAAGGTTTAGAT
>CAZGMN010000054.1:11344-15826 GCA_964526905.1 uncultured Eubacteriales bacterium | reverse complement strand
AGATAATCCGGGCCGGAGAGCTTCTGCCATATTAGTATTGAAAGATTTCTTGAAGAATAAAGAAGAAGGGTATGTTGCCAGAGGGGAGGCAAGAGAAAAAATAAAGAAAGCGATGATAGATGCTGTTTCCGATAATGACTGGAATGTAAGAGGTGTAGTGGTGAAGGCTCTTGGTGAGTCGGGAGACAAGGATTTCATTCCCATTCTTGAAAAAGTTGCCGAGAGTGACCCCTATAAAATTGAAAGAGACCCGATTCCTGGAGTAGATAAAGATGTGCCTCCGGGGAAAAAAGTGATAAGATACCCCATAAGAAATGACGCAAAGAAAGCATTAGAAAAGCTCAGAGGAAAAGAAATAAAGAACTGATTTGGCGATCACATAAAAAGAGATTGAAGGAGTATCGGTCTGGGATTTCAACTAAGTAAATCAGACCTTGTTTAGTAAAATTGCTTACAGCGCAAGAAAAAGAAACTCTTATTTTTATTCAGTTTAATAAAAGGCTCTCAGAGTCCTACATGATTGCTTGAACTTGCCCTTGAGCAAAAAAACTTCTTTGAGGGATAGGAGTTTGGTTTTTTTGAGCTCATATTATTGCTCCTCTTTGAGCCTCAAAGCTATGCTCCCTGCCACACACACAAATGCTATCTCTGGCTGATGAGCGATGTCAAAAAAAAGAAAAGACGCCAAGAAGCGACTTCCGATGATAAAATCATACCGGAAAGCTCCGGATAGAGCAAAAAGACCATAGATTTCCGCCTCCTCTAAAAATGATTTTAGAGTTGTAATCAGAAATACTCTGCGCTCTCATCGACTGCGCAACTCGCTTCGCTCAGACATGCTCGCCGCCCGACTTCGTTGGGTTCCCTCAAAGAGCGAACTCCGACAGCTAAATCCTCAATGGTCGCTGCAGCTATTTCCTAAAACCTATGCCTTCGTTTAGCGATTCTAGAGCGGCGTGTCTTCTCAACACCCGGCCTGGTCCTCCTCATGCCCTGTATATACGGATATTTCCCTTTCTAATAATAAAATGGAGATACATATCATTTTGTTGTAGAATGTTTAGCCTATTTAAAAAAAGGAGGCCAAAAGAATGTTTGGAAAGAAACAATCCCTTCTTAAGCTGGTCTTATTCTTTGCTGCGCTCGCGGCCCTCAATCTCTGTCTTCTGGCTCAGACTTTTGAGGCTATGAAAAGCCAGGTCAAGGTCCAGACCTTGAACAACGGCATGAAGTTCATCGTTCTCGAACGCCATGAAGCTCCTGTTGTCTCCTTTCATGTCTATGCCGATGTGGGAAGCTCCAACGAAAGCTACGGCATAACCGGAATTTCTCATCTTCTGGAGCACATGGCTTTTAAGGGGACCAAGGTTGTGGGGACAAAAGATTTCCAGGCCGAAGCCAAAATACTTGACGAGATGGATGCGCTTTATGATGAGATTAAGAGGGAAAGAGCAAAAGTCAAGCCTGACGCAGAGAAACTGAAAGAGATGGAAGGAAAGTTCGATGCCCTGGAAAAGAAGGCAAAGGAATACGTAGTCACCGATGAGTTTGTGGACATGATGACGAAGGAAGGAGACCGGGGAGTCAACGCCTATACCAGTAATGATGCCACTCAGTACATCGACAGCCTTCCCTCGAACAAGCTGGAATTCTGGATGGCCATGACATCCGACCGCTTTCTCAATCCGGTTTTTCGCGAATTCTTTGAAGAGCGGAATGTTGTCATGGAAGAGAGGCGGCTTGGCTTGGAGACTCAGCCCATAGGAAAATTGGCGGAAGACTTCTTTGCAACTGCTTTTAAAGCCCATCCCTATCACCATGATGTTATCGGCCACATGTCCGATTTGCGCAACATTACCAGGAAAGATGTTGAGGAGTATTTTAAAAAGTTTTATGGACCCAGCAACCTGACAGTCGGGATTGTCGGCGATGTCAAAGCCGAGGATGTTTTCAGGCTGGCAGAAGTCTATTTTGCCCGCATTCCCAGCGGCCCCAAGCCAGAGCCTGTCAGGACAGAAGAGCCTGAGCAGTGGGGGGAGAGGCGGGCAGAGGTTGAAGCGATGTCCGAGCCGATGATCATCGTCGGCTATCACCGCCCGGATTTTCGCCACAAAGACAGCGCGGCCTTGGATGCACTGGCCAATATTTTGGGAGAGGGACGCTCCTCAAGGCTCTACCAGGTTCTGGTCAAGGAGAAAAAGGTTGCTGTCGAGGTCATGGGCTTCAACGGATTTCCTGGCGAGAAATTCCCCAACCTCATCGCTTTCTACGCCGTTCCTGCAGAAGGCCGTACTTCGGCGGAATGCCTTGGACTCATCGATGAGGAAATCGAGAAGGTGAAGAAGGAATCCGTCACTCCAGAGGAGCTGACAAAATTCAAGCGCTCGTCGGTGAAAAACATCCTGAATCAGATGAAATCCAACTCCAACATGGCGGCCCTGCTGACAGGGGCTGATGTTGTCCTCGGAGATTGGCGGCAAGCCTTTGACCAGGTCGAAGAGATAAAGGCCATTACAGCCGAAGATGTCAAAAGAGTTGCCAACACCTATCTCATCAAGAAGCATAGAACAATTGGTGAGATTATTCCCGAGAAATGAGCACCTTAAAAGAGAAGCTCAGCCTTCAAACGGTTTTCTCAAACACCCAGCCTGAGCTTTTTCTTTATTTGTATCTTTATCGAAAGGAAAAGAAAAATGATTATAAATAGAAAACTTACAAAGGTTTTTTTGGTTCTCTTTATTTTGATCCAATTCTGCGGATTATCTGTCTTTGCTCAGAAAAGCCCCAAAGAGAAATTTGTTTTCGGCCCTCTCAATCCGATCAAGATGCCCAAGGTGGAGAAGATTGAATTGAAGAACGGCCTCAAGCTATTTTTAGTCGAAGACCATGATTATCCCACCATAGATGTCCGGGCTATGGTTCATACTGGCTCAGTCTTTGAGCCGGCCTCAAAGATTGGACTGGCAGCCATCGTCGGCGATGTTCTGCGGACTGGAGGAACAGCATCCAGAACCGGTGATGAAATTGATAAGGAGCTGGAGACCATGGCGGCGACGGTTGAAACTGGAATCAGCCAGACCTCAGGCTACATCATGGTCTCTGTCCTGAAAGAAGACATAGGAAAAGCCCTGGGAATCCTGGCCGAGATATTGATCAATCCGGCTTTTCGCGAGGATAAGATTGAGCTGGCAAAAATCATGCAGAAGACACTAATCTCCAGGAGAAATGATGATATTGGCGAGATTACCAACCGTGAATTCAACAAGCTGATCTACGGCAAAGACAGCCCCTATGCCCGGCATGCGGAATATGCCACTGTCGATGCCATAACGAGGCAGGATATTGTCGATTTCTATAAAAAATATTTCTTTCCCAACAACACCATCATGACTGCCTGGGGAGATTTTAACACCAAAGAGATGATAGCGCTGGTCGAGAAAACAATGGGAAGCTGGAAGATGGAAAAGGTTTCTGTTCCGCCCCTGCCTAAGGTCCCTTATGAGTACAAATACACGGTCAACTTTATTCAAAAGCCGGATGTCAACCAATCCAACATCGGGCTGGGCCACATCGGCGGATTGATGAGCAATCCTGATTATCCTGCGCTAATGGTCATGAACAGCATCCTTTCCTACGAGCGGATGTTCAAGAAGATAAGGACAGACAAAGGCCTGGCTTACAGTGTCTGGGGGAACTACGGCGCTTCTTACTTAAATCCTGGAGTTTTTAGCTGCGGAGCTCAAACCAAGTCCCAATCGACTGTCTATGCCATCGAGTTAATGCTCAAGGAGCTGGAGCAAATCCAGAAAGAGGAAGTCAGCGATGAAGAGCTGGCTCGAGCCAAGGATGAATACCTAAATTCATACGTCTTCAACTTTGACAGCCGGGCCAAGGTGGTCAACCGGATGATGAACTATGTTTATTACGACTATCCCCTCGATTTCATAGAAAAAGTTAAGGAAGGGGTGGAGAAGGTCAGCAAGGCCGATGTGCTGCGGGTTGCAAAGCAATATCTCCAGCCGGACAAAGTTCAGATTCTGGTGGTCGGGAAGCAGGAGGATTTCGACAAGCCTCTTTCGACTCTGGGCAAGGTCAACGTCATCGACATCACCATCCCTCCGCCCAAGGCAGAGAAGAAATAAGGCAGCTCCAAACTTTATTTATCTGTCCTGTTTGACTTAAAGTTTTTCCTTGCGGTAAGCTAGGAGAAATCTATTTTTTATAAAATCATTATTCGAGAGAAATAAAAAAGCCGCCAGGACGTAAAAAGAATATTAAGGAGAAAAAGATGAGACCAGATATTTGGCTTCTTTACCGGCAGATGATTCGTTCCAGGCTTTTTGAAGAGAGAGTCAAGGAGCTGTGGGAGAAGGGTTTAATTTCCGGCGAGATGCACCTGGGCATGGGCGAAGAGGCGATTGCCGCTTGTCTAACTTCCATGCTTCAGGATGGGGATGCCATGGCTCTTGACTATCGGGGGAC
>CAZGMN010000054.1:0-11244 GCA_964526905.1 uncultured Eubacteriales bacterium | reverse complement strand
ATGCTTCTTGAATCCCTGAACCTGGCCGCAGCCTGGAAGCTTCCTGTTATCTTTGTCTGCAAGGATAACAGGATAGCTATCACCACCCCTTCTCCTTCAGTTACAGCCGGCAGTCTGATGGAGCGGGTGAAGGGCTTTGGCCTTCACTTTTTGGAAGTTGACGGAACGGATATTGAGGCGATTTGGGAGGCAGCAGCCGAGGCTGCACAAAAAGTTCGAAAAGGAGAAGGTCCTGTCTTTTTGCTGGCACATTGCTGCCACCTTGAAGGACATTTCCTTGGAGACCCCTTGCTGCGCATCATTCGAAATCCATTTAAACAGGTGAAAAAGACTTTGATGCCGCTCATCCGTTCTCTGCTCTCACCAAAGGGAGCATCCTTGGGTGATAGGTTTCACAGCCTGAGAGATTTCGCCTCGCTGATAGGACAAGCGTCAAAAGAGAAAGGGTCTAAATCCTCTGACCCCATTTATCGGACACGGCAAAAGCTGAAGATGGATAAACGCCGCCTTGAAGAGATGGAGAAAGAAGTGAGACAGGAAATCGACCAGGCAATTGAGCTTTCACTTGCTGGCTTTGGCTCTGACAGCGAAGATTATGACGGGTCATCAAATTTAAGCTAGTTCAATGGCAATAACTAAAATATCATCGCGAGGAGTGAAGCAGCGTGGCGAGCCTATTAAAAAGTCTAAGGGGATTGCCACACCCTTCCAGGGCCTACACTCTGAATGACCATGAGGTGCATTTATATTCTTATAGTAAATTATCATAGGGAGTAGGAACTATGAGAAAGATGAGCTTTTCTGAGGCAATCGACAGCGCCCTCGGCCAGGCCATGGCTGAAGATTCAAGGGTCATCATCATCGGTGAGGATGTCCACACACTTCGCCTGAATCTATTTGTCCGCTTTGGCAAGGAGCGTGTCCGGCCTGCTCCGATAAGCGAAGCGGCGTTTGTCGGCGCTGCAGTCGGTGCAGCCATGGCCGGCCTCAGGCCAGTGGTCGAGGTGATGCTTGTCGATTTTATCGGAGTGGCCATGGATGCCCTGCTCAATCAAGCAGCCAAAATTTTTAAATTCTCGGGCGAAAAATGGAATGTGCCTCTTGTGGTGCGCGCCTCTTGCGGCGGTGGCTACGGCGATGGAGGACAGCACGAGCAGAGCCTCTGGGGATGGATGGCTCACATTCCCGGGCTTTGGGTGGTCGTCCCTTCCAATCCCAGCGATGCAGGCGGCCTGATGATTTCTGCGATTGAAGACGATGGGCCGGTCGTCTTTCTTGAGCATAAGCTGCTTTCTGAACTCTGGCTTGATTATCTGGGCAGCGGCGGCCGCAAGAGGGTTAAGTTTGATGTCCCTCCTCAAGGAGCTTCTGGCTCTGTTCCTGACCGCTGGGAAGCTGTGCCTCTCGGAAAGGCTTCGGTTCTAAAAGATGGAAGCGATTTGACTCTTGTTAGTTTGGGAGTCGGCGTTCACCGCTCTCTTGAGGCTGCAGATATTTTAGGAAAGCAAGGGGTTTCAACTGGAGTCATAGACTTAAGGTCTGTCGTTCCTTTAGACCGGCAAACTATCTTGGAAGAAGTCTCAAGAACCAGGCGTTTGCTCGTTGTTGACGAAGATTATAAAGATTTTGGCCTTTCTGGAGAATTAGCAGCGGCCATCCTGGAGTCGGGATTATCTGCAAAATATGGCCGGGTCTGCACAGAGAATACCATTCCCTATTCAAGGAAATTGGAGGAGCAGACTCTTCCATCTACCGCCCGAATTGTTGAGTTGGCCTTTAAGCTCTTGGAATCATAGGTTTCTTTTTTGCCTTGCAGCCATGCGAATTCCCCGATTAGAATCTAAAAACAGGTCAGGGTTCACCACAGCTGCTCGAAAAACGGGAAGACGAAACGCAGGCGGGAAGCTGTTCCAGTCCAGAAGTCAGCGGCGAAATTTGCCGGAGGCCGGAACAGCCCGGTCAAATGCCCAGCCCTTAATCTCTTTGATCTGCGCTTCCATGGTTTTGGAGAGCGGAATCATTTTCGTTATATTTCTGACAATATCATCATGGGCAAAAGAGCGCTTTTCAAAGAAGGCATCGATCCGGGCGCCGATCACCGCTTGCTCAATTTCAGAGCCATTCCAGCCGATGGTCGCCCTGGAGAGAAATGCCATATCAAATCGAGAAGGCTCTCCTCCATTCTTCTTGATATGAATAGAGAAGATTTCTTTCCGCTCTTCATCATTGGGCAAATCCAGAAAAAAGATCTGGTCGAACCGCCCCTTGCGAATGATTTCAGCGGGCAGAAGATGGATTCTGTTGGCCGTGGCACCGACAAACACCATTTGATCTTTTTCCTGCATCCAGGTCAAAAAATGGGCAAAAATGTGCGAGCTGGTGGTGCTTTCGCCCTCACGGTAGCCGGCCACCCCCATTTCAATTTCATCGATCCAGAGAACGGCGGGGGCCATGGCCTCCAGTTGTTTCAAGGCATTGTGAAAAATGGATTCCGGTGAACCATACATCCCTGAGAAAACGAGGTTCATATCCAGCCTGAAAAGGGGGACTTTCCATAGCGAAGAGATCGCTTTCACCGCCAAACTTTTGCCGCATCCACTCACGCCCATCAGCAAAATCCCTTTTGGCACAGGCAAATTTTGCTCAAACGCTTTCTTGCTGAACAAATGGGCGCGCCTGACCAGCCAATCCTTTAGGTTTTCCAGTCCTCCGATTTCGTCCAGGATAAATCGCGGTGGGACGAATTCCAGGATCCCTTCCTTCTTGACAATTTGTTCTTTCTCCTGAAAGACCCTGTTCATCGCCTCCTGCGGCGCAATATCGGCGGAAAATATTTTCGAAATCGTATGTTGGGCTTCGTTGATGGTTAAGCCCTTGAGGGCGACAGCAAGGTCCTTGATGTACTCTTCGGAAAAATGGCTGCTCTGGGAAAGGCCCTTCAACAGCGGGGCGATGAATTCATAAATTTCCAGTTCATCGGGCAAATCGAATTCAATCAGATAGACCTCCTTTTTCAATGGCTCGGGAAGATGATAGCGGGTCGAGAGAATGATGATATATTTGCCTTGATTCTTAGCGGCATAATAGACGTCTCGCAGTCTGCGGATTAATCCAGGGTTATTATCGAAGAGATCGGGCAAATCCTTAAAAAGAAAAAAGCCCTTTTGATCCGCCTGGAGCGTCCTCTCCAGTGCATCCATCGGGTCATGGGGTTGAGGCGCCTTTTTCGGCGATCCCAGGAATCCATCAGCGCATGTCCAGACAGCGAACTGACCCTTAACATTCAAGCTCCGCATCAACGCTCGGAGAGAATTCTCAACTCTTTCTTCTTCCCAGGAGACGATATAAATGAGGGGGTATCCGCCGCGGATGGCTTCTGACAGTTTTTCCAGGTTTTTATTTGTCAGCATCCTATTGCATTCCTTTAAGCTCCAAAGCCGTGCTGCCTGCCACACAAAGATGCTATCCCCGAATGATGAGTGCTGTCAAGAAGAAGAAAGGATGCCAAGAAGCGGCTTTCGATGATGAGGTTTAGAAGATTCTTGTCCCCACAGATGTCGGCTTTATCCTTCTTGTCTCGGCGATGAAAACTCCGATGATGGCCAGGATTACAAAGAGAAAGATTCTCCACAGCGCCGCCAGCCCCATTCTTCCTATGAGCTGAGAAAAAGAGAGCAGTGCCCCTCCTTCTTGAGCCAGGAGATTCCCAAAAAACGTATTCGAAGCGGCATAAATAAAGGCAATCAGAGCTCCGCATATTATGCCCAGAATCATTCGCCTTGATAAAGCAGCTCCTCCTGCCCAGGAAGATGCTGCTGCCGCGGCGAAGACAGGGACCCAGACTGCCAGCCACCAGATATTCCCGAACTTTGGGATGTTCCCGAGCAGCATAAAGTAGACCAAATCAATAAGGGCCAGGGCCAAAGCGCCGGAAAGAATGCAGGCAGGGAGATGCCATCCTCTCGGCCTTAAACCTCTGCGCCTTTCTTTCCGCTGGCGCATGCGGCGCCTGATGTTAAGAGGATAATTGAAGAAGATGTCAAAAACAGCATGTTCCAGAAGGGCTCCCCTCTCGCCGAAGACAGGGACGATATGCGCTGCTCCTGTTGCCCAATGCCCGGCCATAAACCGGGCAAGGTCAGGATAACGATAAGCCATCTGAATCGGGAAGGCCAAATAGCCGATATACTTGAGGAAGCTCATGAAGAAGGCGATGTTGTAATCCTTTAGGCTTCGTTCTCGAAGAACAAGGGAAGTCGTATAAAGCCCTCGAACCAGCGAGCCGGGGGAGATGGGAATGACCTGGAAAAAACCAAGAATCAACCCGGCGCGGAGCGATGCCTCCTGCCAGGAAAGCTCAGGGTGGAGTTTGACATAGATTATGGCGATCGTCACCGAGACGATCTGCGTCACCGGAAGCGTGCAGACATGAACAGCCAGGCTTTTGAGGTATTTTTGGATGAATGGCTCCTTGACCTGGGAATTGATGCGCTCGGCTTCTTTATTGGTCAGCATGCCCGCTTTCTCGCCCTGGGAGATAATATCGCGCAGCCATTTCTCCCTGGCTTCGGCATTAAAGTAAAGGAGGAAGGGCCGGACAAAAATATAAGCTAAAGATTTCAGAAAAAAGTGCCAATCAGTGAAGAACCTGTGCATCTTTGGCGGAAGGATGCAAAGCGGCAGGTGGACAAAAATTCTCAAAGGATGCCTGCTCAGTGAAGCAGCCTTTTTCTCGTCGACCCGCCCTGCGCGATGCCAGCGGATGAGGTATTCCACAATCCTGGCTTTGATGCCGCGGCGCAAATAGTCAAGGTTGGTCAGCATGCGGCCGTAATGTCGGCGGTAATCCTCTCGGCCCCAAAGCTTGCGCAGGAAATTCCCTAAGATGGGCATGAGCCCAAGGCAGTAGAAAATAAAGGCCTGGAATTTTTTCTTCTTTAATCGCTCCAGAGTTTTTTCATCAAGGAGCTTGCGGATTCTACAGCCTTTGAAGGTGCTGCTCACGATTGAAGACCAGAGCTTGGGCCTGGTGACCAATTTAAGATGATGGTGAGTTATATCAGGCAAAGAGTCGCGGTAAGATTTTTCTACCTCTTTAAGCTCATTCAAAGCTTCGGTCATATCGGCAAAAGCTGTGGAGTTCGATTCGATAAATCTCTCGAGTCTTTCGATATTCCCGCGGTCGAACTGGACAAGGCTTCCCCTGCCAATGCCTTTGAAGATGAGCTTGAAATCGGCCGGAGACATGGGAAGAAAAGGGAGAAGAGCCAGGCCGGCACGAAAGTCAACAGCCACATATCCTTCAGCAGGATTGGGGTCGCTTGCTGTTCGCTTAAGGACGTTAGGCTGGCTCTTGCAGGTCCACCATTCATACTGGCGCGCTAACTCTATGGTTCCCATTTCATGCATGAGCCGCAGAAGGTTGGCCATAAAGGCTCGCTTGGCCCGATATTCTGGAGAGCCAAGTCCTTCCCCGCTCTTCCCGACTTTCCATCTCAGCCTGGCATCAAGGTTGTCATCGACTTCGTAGCGCCACATCCGCCCTTCTACCCATTCGCTGATTTCTCCGCAGCTTCCGACGGCAGGGTCAACGAATGTGGCCAGGATATCGACGACTGCGCTTTCAGAGTCGAGCCTTAGCTTGGCGCTGCGCCGGATGAATTTCTGCCATAAAGCGCCAGCGCGCGTTGCATCGGGATTAACCTGAAGTGAGAAGTGACCTTGAAAGCTGAAGACATAGATGAGATTGCGGAACCATTTCTGGAATCCAGTGGGAGGGATGAATATTTTCATGGCATAGGATTGGCCCTTTTTTATTCCTTCAAGCGGACCATTGGCAGCTTCGATATCCAGGACTTTTACCTTATAAACCTGGCCCGCATAGCCGCCGCCGACAAAGCTCTCGACTTCAAACTTTGTGCGACCGATTCTTGCCGGGACCACGCCTTTGATTTCATAATTAAGCTCAGTTCCAGGATCGTAGCGCTGGATGCGAAATGGCCGGATGATTTTCTGGCTGCGGAAGACTTCTTCTAACTGGCGGCAGGTTTGAACCGAATATTCAATTCCCATTCATAAGACCTTCATCAAGATGAGAGACCAAGGACTTTTTCTTTTCTTCTCAGATAGCCTTTGTTTTTCTAAAGAGAAGCTTATAACAGAGCAAAGATTGGTTGTCAATCAGGGACGCCGTCAGCTTTCAAGGCAAAGTGAAGCATGTCCTGTTCTTAGCAACGTGAAAATGTCCTATTCTCCGCCAAGTAAAAATGTCCTGTTTAACTTTCACTTAGATTACCCTTTCTAGGTACAAATTGTGGAGGGGGAGGATTATATTTTTTCTTTCGCTGATTCGCATCTGCCCGGAATGATATAATAGCGATGAACTCTTCGTTTCTTTTAATTTTGGGGTTATTAGGCCAAATTTAGGTTAAATTTTATGTTTTGTCGCCAGGAAGCAACCTTTTTCTTTAGGGAATGCGTATATAGCCACTGAAAATGTCTATCTCGCTTTTCCAAAACTTTTAACGAGGTTATGATGAAGATTAAGCTCGAGACATCAGCTGCTGGACTTATTATTCTTCTTTTGATTTCTTTGCCCTTGCGGGCTCAAGGTCCACGCCCCGCCTATTATTTCCATCCGGCGACAGTGCTCGCCTGGGCCGAGTGCCACATTGGTCTCAAAGGGGGCTCAGAGCAGAAGCTGCCCTTCCTCCCCGTCATCTTGACCGGATTCCAACGGGCGCCGCTGGGAACAGATAACTATTCCCGCGATATTCAGGTCGAGGCTCCTCTCGTCTTTGCCGGCAACGGCATTTTTAAAAAAGACATCTGGGACTGTTATCGAGGAAGGAGGGATGATTACACCATCGGCGAGATCGATTTAACCGGGAAAGCCGTGCTTTTCTGTTATGATTTTCCAGACAAAATAGAGGAGAAGGCCGGAAAAGATATCCAGCTGAACAAGAGGATTGCTGAAGCCGCCGACAGGAAGGCTGCGGCCGTCGTTCTTTTTTCATTCAAGAACGAGTATCCTTTCCTGACGGTCTCCTACGGTCGGGAAGAGGCAATCCCTCAAATTCCGGCCATCAGCATCACCCGGGCATCCGCCTCTTCGATTCTGCAGAGCGCAGGCCTGGACGCAGAATCCCTTTTCAAGCAGTGGCAGGAGACAGGAAATCCCCCTGGCTCATCTGTGCTTATCACGCGGCTTCGACTCACAATCAAAGGGGCTTTTGACAAAGTCGAAACTAAAAATTTCATTATCCGCTTTCGCACCGACGAGATCTCCCGGGAGACGATGGAGAAGATTGCCGAGGTGAACGAGAAATCGCTCGGATTTCTCTTCGGCCTGTTCAAAGAGGACCAAGGGCTCCGCTGGAAAAAGCTTCTCACCGTTTATTTCTCAGACTATGATTCCAAGCTCTTCTACACCCATCACTGGGGGAGCGGCCTGGCTTCAGAAGAAGGAGTTTTCATGGTCCATAGAGGCGGTGTCCCGGACATCGCACTGGCCGCTCACGAAAATGCCCATATCCTAAGCAAATTGAACTGGGGAGATTCCACATCATTCATGAACGAGGGAGTAGGAAAATATGCAGAAGCTATGGCCGCCGGTGATAACAGGAACGACCTCCAGACAGTAGCCTTCTTGAAGGAAAATAAGCTTTTTCCGCTGGAGGACATGCTTGGTTTTCAGATCGGTATCACTGGCCTAAAAACCGATGTCGGATACCCGGCAGCCGGTTCCTTTGTCGGCTTTTTAATCCGTTCCTGCGGGCTCCAGACCTTCAAGGAGGCTTTTCGCCTCGAGAATAGAAATTTCGAAGAGAAAGCCAGCCAGGATACCTGGCAGAAGGCTTACGGGAAGTCGATTCAGGAATTGGAGAAGGAATGGCTCTCCTGGCTGGTCGAGAGCCACAAGGTTGATAAGAAACATCTTGAAGCTCACCTGGAAAAAGTGTCCCAGGCCAAGAAGCGTGTGGAATTGAGCACAGAACTCCTTGATTCCATTGCCGGCGAGTACGAACTTCCCCAGGCCGGCCGCGTTTCCATCACCAGGAAGGACCGCCGGCTTTTCATCCAGCTTGGCGGATTGGAAACTACGGAGATTGTCCCTGAGTCAGAGAATAATTTTAAGGTGAAGGGCTTTGATGCCAGCTTAATGTTTATCCGGAATGAAAAGGGCGAAGTGAGTGAGATTGTAGTCAACATCGCCGGCGGCGAGATGCGCGGCAAAAAAATCAAATAGCAGGATAAAGAGAGAGCTGCGGACAGGGCTTCTGAAGCTTTTCAGAAATAATTTCCGTTTCTTGCTTTACTTACCTAATTCTGCTGGAAATCATCAGGCTTCAGGCTTCGATGACTACCTTTATTCCCAGCAAAGAAGTTATCATCTCCACTGCCTTCTTGTGGTCGCCGAAGAAAGTCACTCGATGCCAGCCGAACCGGTCCCATTCGCTTAGAAGCTTGTTGATATCGCCTTTCACCTCTGCTGCCAGCTTGTTGCGGCAGGCTTTGTCTTCATCGACATTGCCCACGGTTTTGCTCTGGTGCATGACGAGCTCTTTTCGCTCGCAGTTGAATTCAATGCTTGTCGTTATCTCTCCGACCGGCATCAACGAGCGAACACACGCTCCTTTGCGGTCTTCTGAGTGGGAGCGGATATGGTAGGGATTGGATGGACCTTTGGGGCCAAAGACCTTGTTGGTGGCAACGCAGTGGGAATAGATAATCTGATTGGTCGAGGTATCGATCACCGGATCTGAGATATATCCCGGACGGCCAACAAGGTTGGTCATCATCAGCAGCATCATCGTTGAGGGCAAATCTCCCTCGCAGGCGCCGACGAGCCCATCGTTGTTGAACTGGAAGAAGCCAAGGCAGGGATAGGCCATGAGCTTTCCGCCGTAGTATAAGCCTAAGCAGTCGACGGCGATGGCCGGTGCCTTGTATTTTTCAAGAAGGCTCTTCATGGCTAAATACATGGTACCGGACTTCTCAATCTCTTCTGTGCTGGGCTCGATGACTTTTTCTGCGTTCTGAATCCAGCGCTTTGCCCATTGAGCTCCCTGTGTGCGGTCAGCCTGTTGGTAGGCGTCGTTGAACTCCTGGGAGGAAATCTGTTTGACTTCTGTTCCGAAGACTTCCTTGATGACCTTGGGGTCACCCCACAGCGTCTTGGCATCGGTCACATCCAGGACTGTCGAGGAGCGAAGCTTTTTCATGCACTCGAAGCACTTGAGGGCATCGACAACATCCTCGAACCGGGATGAAGACACTCCGGCCACCTTCATGCCCGCCCTTTTGGCTCGCGCATATTCGATGAGAAATTCACCTGAGCCAGCATAGAGGTCATCGACAAGGATGGTCGGCCGGCCAGAAGAAATAACTTTGTTCGGGACTCCGGTCCAGATTCCGACGATGTAGACCAAATAGCCGTCGACATTGTTCTCGGATTGAAGAAGCTTCTCGGCTTGCTCGGCGTTCTGGAGCGTGACCGGCAGAAACTCGATGTTCGGGCAGCTTTGCTGAAGGCAAGAAAAAAGCTCTTCCTTCCGGCCTTCATAGTCATAGCCGATATTGGGCCAGGTCGGCCTGTCAGGGGGGATGTGGCTGAAGATAAGCCTCACCCTTGCCTTTTCTTGACCTGCCGCTGGCTGGCCAGAGGCATAGAGGCGGTTGTTTCCCAGAGTGAAAGCCGAGGCATAGGCCATGCAAGCCGCGCAGCCTTGGATAAACTCCCGCCGGCTGAGCCCGCTTATAAAATTCTTATTGCACCCAGATTGTTTATTCATTTCATTTCCCTCCTCTTTTTTATTCAGACCTCACTCATTATCCATTTTTATCTGCGAAAAGCAAATTTACTAAGCCATCATCCTGATAAGGATTCAGAAAATATTCGCAGTCGATTTTTATTGATTCGCCATAATTTTTTGTTCGGCTGTGAGCTTTATTTGAAAAGCTAAGAGGAAAGAATTCCTATTTAGTAGCTATGACAAATATTCAAGAAGTTCCCATGAAATGCTAACAGGTACTCCTTAAGTAAGTTTCTCTTCTTGGTCGAATATACCGACATGTTTTTTGCTGTCGACTTGAGTGCTTAGATATGGAGATAATCGACGATGGCTTTAATAAAAAAATCAAAGTCCTCGAGGTTGTTTCTCGCATAATCGAGAATCTTTTGGTTATCAACTTCCCAATAGCGATGGACCAGAATATTTCGAAACCTGGCCATTTTTATTAGCCTTGTTGATAAATCCTCTCCTATGACTTTTGATTTATGAAGATTTTCAAAACATTCAGAAAAGCTTGAGGAAGCCCTGAATATTTTTTTGGCTAAGATATGGACACAGATATTTCCGCAGGCTTCAATCGATTCCAAGAGCAAGAACTTTATGGAAAGAATGTTTCTTTCATCCTTCTTGAAATCTTCATCGGATAGAGATGAATACTTTTTTATTTTTTCGAGGTTTTCTCTTATTTCTGTTATCCTTTGTTTTACCTTTTCGATATCTATATTCATCGATTCCTCATGACATCAATTGACGGATATACTGTTTGTTGAGTTCAAAAAAATCAATGTATTCTAAAGAGATGCTTTCGATGAGACTGAGTCTTAGGTTTTCATCTTTACTGAAAAGAAGTTTTCCGTTGCGCAAAACGCTTTGTTGGAATCCTAAGGGAGAGAAGTTCATAACTTGAACATCTATTTCAAAACCCGTTTGCTTTGAGAGTTGAAGTGAGAGATCGAAGGAATAATCAAAAGCCTGCTGGGAGTTTATCTGTTTTGAGTCAACATAGAGGGCGAGGTCAACATCTCTGAACGGAAGGCTATCTAAAAAGGAGCCATGGACATAGAGGAAAATTATCTCGCTCCTTGGACTCAGGCTCTTTTTTAATGTTTTAAGTATATTTCTTTTTGATCTCATTTTTTTATTTAAATTTATCATGTTCCCGTGGCGAAGTCAAAAATAGCTAGGGGCAGGACAAGGTGTTTCGAATTTGCCATAATTTTTTTGCTGTGCTATAAGCTTTGTTTTGAAAGTTGCAAGGAGCAGGGTTTGAGCTGACCATGGCTGATATCGCGAGAGGAGTCAGGTCTTTTACCATCGGCACAGCCATCAGCCGGGTGATGGGCCTGGCCAATGGATAAGAAATTCCTTTTCGGCCGAGCTGGCCGAGTGAGAATTTTTATGCCCATTTTCCCATTCAACCATCGTAGGGGAATATAAATCTTGACAAAAT
>CAZGMN010000053.1:0-15878 GCA_964526905.1 uncultured Eubacteriales bacterium | reverse complement strand
GTTTTATAGATTTATAGAGTTGGCATTTTTCCCTGATGGGAAATCAGGTAGTGGCTCCGGCTGGCTGCCTCGGAAATATGCCGGCTTTAGAAAATATGGGACCACATTATCTAATTCAAATAGGTGCCCCCCTGAAGAAGAATTTGTCCCGGCTGCGAATTCGATGCATGTCCTCATATTTTGTACTTATCTTTTGCTTCCCTATAGGCTTCGGTAAGGAGGTTATAGGGCTGCTTATCAGATGATTCTGCAGAAATTTATTGAAATTGAAATTAGAGTTGGAATGTGCTATTTTTGCTCTAAGATGAAAAAAAAGGAAATTAATCAACAGGATAAGCAATCCCTTTTCAAGAAGATGAATTCTAAATTGAATGAGACAGAATCAATTGTTTTCGCCTACATTTTTGGATCTTATGCCAGAGATGAAAAATTTTCCGATGTGGATGTTGGCGTTTTTATCAACGAAGATTATGCAGGGGATCACTTAAGCTTTGAATTGAGTTTAGAGAGAGAGCTTGAATCTCTCACGCGGCTTCCGATAGATGTTAGAATAATCAACAAAGCTCCTCTTTCATTTATTTATCATGTGATAAAGGAGGGGATTCTTGTAGTGGATAAAGATGTATCCAAAAGAGCCGATTTTGAGGGAATGATTTTCAAGAAATATTTTGATTTTTCTTATTACCGAAAACAATACCTCAAAGAGGTCATCAATGCTCCATTATGACCAGGACAAAATGCTGAAACTTGTCTCTCAAATGCGCGAGGCCTTGGGAAATCTTCAAAGGCTTAAAGAGAACAAGAGAGAAAGCTTCCTTAAGGATCCCGATAAAATCGGGAGCGCCAAATATTATTTTATTGTCGCAATTGAAGCGGCGATAGATATCAGCAATCACATCATCTCTCGAAATGCCTTTCGAGCCCCTGAAGATTATGCGGATGCTTTTGCCGTTCTTGAAGAGCATGGAGCTTTTGAAAAACCCTTTGGAGATGAATTAAAGGAGATGGCAAAATTCAGAAATAGATTAGTCCATATTTATTGGGAAATCGATGAAGAGCAAATCTTTAATATTCTGCAGACACGATTGGGAACTTTTAAGGCTTTCCTTAATAATATTGCCAAATTTCTAAATTGGCCGTCTCTGATAGCTTAGGAGAAATTATAAGTTCCTAAGCAGTGATCTATCCAATTTTTTTTACTCGTCGCTACCATGTCGTAGCTGAGCCTGGTACTTTAAAGCTGAGCTTGAATCAGCTTTAATCGCTTGATTTGAGTTATGATTTTCTTTATGAAAGACTCTTGTTCTCACCCAAGAAGAAATGGTTGAAATCTGTTTTCTAGGGACAGGCGGGTCTGTCGCCACAAAAGAGAGGGATAACACCTCTTTTCTTATCAAAGGGGATGGGGCTCTGATATTGGTCGATTGTCCGGGAAGTGTTATCCAGAAAATAAAAAAGCTCGGCCTCGACCCGCGAAAGGTCAACTCCATCCTTCTGACTCACATTCACCCCGACCATGTCTATGGCCTGCCTTCTTTTGTCCACAGCCTGATGCTGGAGGAGTGTCTGGTGAGGCTTTTCGGCTCAGAAGAGACGGTCATTTTCTGCCGGAGATTCCTCGACCTTTTTCATCTTCAGAAAAAGGATATCAAGACACGGATTGAATTTTTCCCTATGAAGGAGGGGAAAAGCTTTGAGTTGACAGCTTCGATGGAATTGACATCTTTCAGAGTCCCCCACAGTCCTCAATCTCTGGCCTATCATTTTTCTTTCGAGAAGGAGAAGAAGGAATTGATTTATTCCGGAGACACGGCGCCCTTCTCCTCTCTTTTTAAAGAAGCAGAGAGAATAAATTACCTCATCCATGATTGCAGCGCTCCCTCGCGTTTTTTTAAACAATATCCTACGCTGAAGACGATGCACACTGATTCTCTTCAGCTTGGGAAGCTTTCTCAAAGAGCCGGTGTCAGATGCCTCATTCCCTGCCATTTTTTTGGGGAGCTGGAATTTCCTTTATCCGAGATTGAAGAGGAAATCAAGAAAAACTACACAGGTAGGCTCATTATCCCTAAGGATTTTGATAGAATAAATTTGTAATATGCTCAGGCTTGGTGTTTGTAAAGCACGTCGCTTTTGCCCCAGCGACTACTCGGAGGGATGAATGAAGACATTTGTTCCATTTATTATCTTATTTCTTATTCTTGCCATTGCCTGCCACTCAAAATCACAGAAGGCAAAGCCTGACCTCGCTCTTATCAACGGCAAAATCTGGACAGTCAATCCCGCCCAACCCTGGGCAGAAGCTGTAGCCATTAAAGGAGAGAAGATTTTGGAGATAGGCTCATCAAAGGAAATTAAGAAATTGATTGGAAGCAAGACAGAGGTTATTGATCTAAAAGGAGGCCTGGTTCTGCCCGGCTTCATCGATAGCCATACGCATTTTCTTGACGGCGGGTTTTCTCTGCTGAGCATTCAACTGAGAGACGTGAAGAGCCGTGAAGAATTCGCAGCCAGAATGAGGGAAAAAGCCAAGGAAATCGGGGAAGGAGGATGGATTCTCAACGGCAACTGGGACCACGAGCAATTTGACCCTCCTCAGCTTCCGAGCAGAGAATGGATTGATGAGGTCACTGCGCGAAATCCCGTCTGTGTCAGCCGGCTTGACGGCCATATGGTTCTTGCCAACAGCTTGGCTTTGAAAATTGCAGGAATCTCTAAGGAAACACCCTCTCCTCAAGGCGGTGAAATCCTCAAAGACTCAGCAAGCGGAGAGCCGACTGGAATCCTGAAAGATGCTGCTATGGATTTAGTGATGAAGCACATCCCGGAGCCTTCTTTTGCAGAGAGAATGAGGGCCGCAGAGCTTGCCTTAAGACATGCGGCCGAGCGAGGCGTAACTTCTGTCCATGATATGGGCCCCGTTTCAAACCTTGAGATTTATGCCAAGCTTCTTGAAGATAATAGACTTTCCGCCCGTCTCACTGTCTACATCCCTATAACCGAAGCCGAGGCTCTTGAGCGGCTAAAATCGAAAATTCCATCTGACAGCACTTTCCTCAAGATTGGAGGGCTGAAAGGATTTGTCGACGGCTCATTGGGTTCCTCGACTGCCCTCTTTTTTGAGCCTTATGAAGATGACCATCAAAAAAAGGGATTGCTCCATTCCCAGATGTTTCCTGAAGGAATCATGGAGAAAAGAGTCCGCGAGGCTGATGCGGCCGATCTTCAATTGGCGATCCATGCCATTGGCGATAAGGCAAACAACATTCTGCTTGATATCTACGAGCGGGTGATGTCTCAAGGCGAGAAAAGAGACAGGCGCTGGCGGGTTGAGCATTGCCAGCATCTTCTTCCAGGCGATATCGAACGCCTGGCCAGGCTTCAAGTTGTTGCCTCTGTCCAGCCCTTTCATGCCATAGATGACGGACGTTGGGCAGAGAAGAAGATTGGCAAGCAAAGGTGCAGGTTTTCCTATGCCTATAAATCTCTTCTGGATAAAGGCGTGCGGCTTGCTGCTGGCTCAGACTGGACAGTCGCTCCTTTAGACCCTCTGAGCGGGATTGATGCATTTATCACCCGCCGGACGATTGACGGCAAAAATCCCGAAGGCTGGTTTCCGGAGCAGAAGATTTCTCTCGAGCAGGCGATCAAGGCTTATACTTTAAATGGAGCTTATGCTGATTTTTCCGAGAAGGTCAAAGGCTCTGTGGAAAAAGGAAAACTGGCTGATTGTGTTGTCCTCAACAAGAATATCTTTGAGACCCCAGCCGAAGAGATGATGAAGACCGAAGTGACAATGACCATCTTCAACGGAAAAGTCATTTATCGTAAATAGGCTTCTTCATAACATTGAGAATAGGTTTCCATTTTCCTTTTTTTATAAAAGTATTAGGAAACAGCCGCAGCGACCATTGAGGATTTAGCCATCGGAGTTCGCTCTTCGAGGGCAAACAGAAAAGGTGACAGTCCCCTTTTTTCTAACGCGATGAAAAAAAGGCTGAAAAAAAGGGGACTGTCCCCTTTTCTGATCGGCGAGCATGTCTGAGCGAAGCGAGTTGCGCAGCCGCCGAGAAGAGCGAATGGAGATGGCGTTAAAAATCCGATTGGGAGCAAGGCTGTTTCCCAATATTTTCCCACCTCATTTGTTGTCCCTCAGTAAATTATTTGCTATTATATTTCGTCTCTGAGCCGAAGGAGGAGAACATGAATATCGGTGTCATAAACGAAACTCATAAAATAGAGAATAGAGCCGGGCTAACGCCGAGCACAGTTTCTTTATTAACCGAAAAGGGGCATACCGTTTATGTCGAAGCTGGAGCTGGGCTCAAAGCAGGATACACGAACGAAGAATATATTGCCCAAGGAGCAAAGATTGTTTTCACCAAAGACGAGGTTTTTGGACGGGCGAACGTTGTCCTCAATATCTCACCTCTGAATCAAGAAGAATGCGATATGGTCAGAGACGAGCAGCTTCTGTTCGGCTTTCATCACCTGGCCATTGTTCGCAAGAGTCTCTTCGAGTGCCTTCTTCGGAAAAAAGTGACAATGATCGGCTATGAGATTGTTCAGGAGGATGACGACCTTCTTCCCTTTATCGAAAGCTTGAGCGAAGTCGCCGGCCAGCTTTGCCTGGCTATTTCGGGCCACTACCTTCAAACCAGCCAGGGAGGCCGGGGAGTGATCATCGGCGGCGTGGTCAGCGTCCCTCCCACGACAGCCGTTGTCATCGGCAGCGGCGTCTTGGCCCGCAGCGCTGTCAAGAGCCTGCTCGGAGCCGGAGCGCACACCATTGCCCTTGGACGGAATATGGATAATCTCAGAGAATTGGAGGAGATGACATCAGGCAGAGTCATCACCCTCTTTGCCAGCAAGTACAATTTGAGCAGGATGACCAAAATTGCCGATATCCTTATCGGAGCCGTCCTCTTTCCTGGAGAAAGAGCTCCTATTTGGATAACAAGGGACATGGTCAAGACAATGAAGAAAGGTTCGGTTGTCATCGATTTGGCCATCGACCAGGGAGGCTGCATCGAGACCAGCCGTTTAACAACCCTTGATCAGCCGACCTATGTCGAGGAAGGAGTTATCCATTACTGTGTTCCCAACATTACTTCTTCCGTCAGCCGCACTTCAACCAAAGTTTTGTCCAATCTGGTTATTTCCTTTTTGCTCCAGATAGGGGACTTAGGGATTGAACAGACATTGAAGGAAAATAAGAGCTTGGCCAGGGGCGTCTATGTTTACAAAGGTCAAATAACCAAAAAAAGTATAGCCGAAAGATTCAGTCTGGATTTTAAAGAACTATCTTCTTGTCTATGACGGCCGCCAAAAATGAAAGATGCTGTCGAGGAATTGGGATTGATGCAAAGAGACCTCATTCATCTTCTCCATAAGGTTCAAAAAGAAAAAGGGTATGTGCCTGCCCAAGCTATTGGCGAAATCTCAAGGCAGCTCGGGATTTCTGAGAGCGAGATATTTGGAGTTCTCACCTTTTATAAAGCCTTCAGCCTCAAACCCCAGGGCGAGCACCTGATCACAATCTGCCTGGGGACAGCCTGCCACGTTAGAGGAGGGCCGAGAATTCTGGATGAATTCCGAAGGAGGCTTGGCATCGAGCCCGGCGAGACAAGCGCCGATAATCTCTTCACTCTGGAGACCGTCAATTGCGTGGGTGCCTGCGCCTTGGGTCCGATTGTGATTACGGACGGCGGCTATCATGGCCAGATGAAAACCCAGGATGTCGCCGGCCTTATTGAAGAATTGAAGAATGAGAAAAGGAAGGCTTCTGAATAGTGGACGACTATAACCCCCTTGAACTGGACAGGATCAGGGCTAAAATCCTGGAATCAAGAAAATCGCAAAAAAGATGTATCACCATCTGCGGCGGGACAGGCTGCCACGCTTACGGCTGTTTGAAGGTTGCCCAAGGCTTCAAGGATGAAATCGAACGGCAAAATCTTGGCGATTCAGTTGATGTCAAAACCACCGGCTGTCACGGCTTTTGTGAGAGGGGGCCGATCGTTGTCATCCAGCCTGAGGGGATTTTCTACCAGAGAGTGCAGGTCAAAGATATCTCTCAAATTGTCTCTGAGACAATCGTCGGCAAGAAGATCGTGAATAGACTTCTTTATGCCGATCCAAAGACAGAAGAGAAAATTATCTATGAAAAAGAAGTCCCATTTTATAAAAAGCAGAAACGAATCATCTTCGGCAACAACGGCTTTATCGACCCGGCTGACATCAAAGATTACATAGCTCTGGATGGCTACAAGGCTCTGGCCAAGGTTCTTTTTGACATGACTTCAGAAGAGGTCATTGCTGAAATCAAGAAATCCTGCTTGCGGGGAAGGGGAGGAGCGGGTTTTCTGACAGGACAGAAATGGGAAGTCTGCCGCAAGGCTGAATCCAGTCTGAAGTATGTCATCTGCAACGCCGACGAAGGAGATCCGGGGGCATACATGGACCGCAGCCTTCTCGAAGGCAATCCCCACAGTGTCATCGAGGGGATGATTATCGGAGCTTATGCCATCGGGGCTTCAGAGGGTTTTGTCTATGTCCGCATGGAGTATCCTCTGGCTGTGAAGAATGTGGGCATAGCCGTCGAGCAGGCCAGAGAGCTGGGGCTGCTCGGCAAATCCATCCTCGGCTCAGAATTTCATTTTGATATTCATATTTTTAGAGGAGCAGGCGCCTTTGTTTCAGGAGAGGAAACATCGATGATGGCTTCGATCGAAGGGCGGCGGGCTTTCCCCAGGCAGAGGCCACCCTATCCTGCTCAGGAGGGGTTATGGGGAAAGCCGACCAACATCAACAACGTCGAGACCTGGGCCAACATTCCTCTGATTATCAACAAGGGAGCAGAATGGTATTCTCAGATTGGTACCGAGAAGAGCAAAGGGACAAAAATATTTTCGCTCGTGGGCAAGATCAACAACACCGGCCTGGTCGAAGTCCCGATGGGAATGACCTTGAAAGAAATCATCTACGGTATTGGCGGCGGAATAAAGAACAATAAAAAATTCAAGGCTGTCCAGACCGGAGGGCCATCCGGAGGATGCATACCTGCCAGCATGCTTCACCTCGCCATCGATTTTGATAACCTGACCGCAGCTGGCTCGATGATGGGCTCAGGCGGGATGATCGTCGTCGATGAAGAAACCTGCATGGTTGATTTTGCCCGCTATTTTCTCAATTTCACTCAGGAGGAATCCTGCGGAAAATGCATTCCCTGCCGCGTCGGGACAAGGCAGTTGGCACAGATTTTAACCAGAATCACTCAGGGCCGCGGCGAAGAAGGAGATTTGAAGAAGCTCCAGGACCTGGCTCTGACGGTCAAGGCCGGTTCACTCTGCGGCCTGGGACAGACTGCGCCGAATCCGGTGTTGACCACTCTTCGCTATTTCAGAGATGAATACGAGGCCCACATCAAAGAAAAGAGCTGCCCGGCTTTGACCTGCAAGGATTTGATCGTTTACTACATAGAGCCGGAAAAGTGCGTCGGCTGTCTCTTATGCTTGAAGAACTGCCCGGTCAATGCCATCAGCGGCGAGAGGAAGAAAGTTCATATCATCGACCAGAAGCTGTGCATCAAATGCGGAGCCTGCTTTGATGTTTGCCCTCCAAAAGTTAAGGCTGTTTCCAAATACACCGGAAGAAAGAAGGATGGAATTCTCAACAAAGCTTTGAGCAGGGGTAATAAATGAAGGTCGTCATTGACGGAAAAGCCATCGAGGCCAAAGAGCGAAAGACCGTCCTCGATGCGGCCCGCGAAAACGGGATTTATATCCCCTCGCTTTGTGACCATCCCCGGCTCCCTCCTTTCACCGGCTGCAGGCTCTGTCTGGTTGAAGTCGAGGGAAGGAGAGGCTATGCGCCTGCCTGCGGGACCTATATCGAAAACGGAATGAAGGTCAAAACAGATACTCCCGAGCTTCAAAAATTAAGAAGGGAGATTTTGGAGCTCATCCTTTCCGAGCATCCCAACGCTTGCCTAATCTGCAGCGAGAAAAAAAACTGCGATGATTATAAATCAACCATTCGCAAAGTGGGAGAGACAACAGGCTGTGTCCTCTGCTCCAACAATGGCCGCTGTGAACTGCAGAAAGTGGTTGAAGCTCTAAAAATAGACAAGATCAGGTTTCCTTCCCTCTACCGAGATTTTGAAGTCAAAAAGGCTGATCCCTTCTTCGACCGCAATTACAACCTCTGTATCCTCTGCGGAAGATGCGTCAGGGTCTGCCATGAGCTGAGAGGGGCGTCGGCCATCGCCTTTACCTTCAGGGGCTCAAAGGCTTTGGTCGGGACTGTGCTTGATAAACCACTTCAGGAATCCGGCTGCCAGTTCTGCGGTGCCTGTGTCGATATTTGCCCCACAGGTTCTTTAACCGAAAGAGCCATAAGATACGAAGCCTTGCCAGATAAGAAAGCCAAGACGGTCTGCCCCCTTTGCAGCCTCGGCTGCGAGCTTGAAGCCGAGCTTAGAGGAGGGAAGCTTTTGTCCTCAAAGCCAGCCGAAGCAGGAGCAGTGAACAAAGGTCAAGCCTGTGTCAAAGGCCGATTCTTAATCAGAGACCTCGTCTACAGTTCGCAGCGGCTCCTCAATCCGCTCATCAAAAAGAATGAAAGGCTGGAGGAGGTGAGCTGGGAGGAGGCTCTGGATTTTGTTGCTTCACATTTGAAAAAATATAAAGGAGAAGAGATCGCGCTAATCTGTTCGCCCCAGCTTTGCTGTGAGGAGAATTATCTTTTCCATAAGTTCGCTGGAGAGGTTCTGAAGAGCGAGAATATTGATTATTCTTTTCATCTTTCGCCTCTGGCAGCCCTTGAGGAGGCAGCTCGCTCAGCCGGCCTTGAGCCGGCCTCAAATTTCAAAGTCGAGGATATCGGCGAGGCGAAGACCATCCTTCTCATCGGCGCCGACCTTCCTCTCTCTCATCCGATTGTCTGGCTGGAAGTCTTCAAGGCAATTAAAAAAGGTGCAAGGCTTGTCGTCATCAGTCCCATCGAGCTTTCCTTGAACCGTTTCTCCTCAACCTGGCTTCAAATAAAGCCGGGCTCTGAATCCTTGGTTCTCGGCTATCTTTCCAAAGTTCTTCTTGAAGGCCAAAAAGATGAAAGCCTTTCCAGTGTTCAAGGTTTCAGCTCTTTCCAGAAATCTCTCGAGGAGTTTGATTTAACTCGAATTTTGGAGATGACCGGCATCAAGGAGGAAGAGCTGAGAAGAGCGGCTTCTCTTCTTGGAACAAAGCCGGTTGCTTTTCTCTTCGAAATGGGGTTGAGCCAGCATCCATGGGCAGGCCAGAGCCTTGCCTCGCTCTGGAATCTGAGGCTGCAGACAGAGGCACATCTCTTTCCCCTCGCCTCAGAGAATAACCTGAGAGGGACGCTGGAGATAAGGAAAGCTTTCTCAAGAAACGGCCTGAATTTTAATCAAATCGTTCAGGCCGCTTCTTCGGGTAAGATCAAAGCCCTTTACCTTGCCGGACCTTTTCCGGAGCTGAGAGACTCAAGCCTTGATTTTTTGGTTATTCAAGACAGCTACAGGAATTCGAACATGAAAAAGGCAGATGCAGTCTTGCCCGCCGCAACCTTTGCTGAGACCGAAGGGACTTTTGTCAACCTGGAAGGAAGAATTCAAAGGTTTGAAAAAGTCATCGAGCCCCTGGGTGAGGCAAAGCCTGATTGGTGGATAATCACTCAATTGGCCTCGCGGATGGGAAACAAAAATTTTCATTCCAAGAGCCTGGCCGCAATTTTTGAAGAGATGACTGAAACCGTGCCTGGCTTTACAGGAATTTCTTCCCAGAAACAGGAAAAGAATGAGGGAATCTTTGTCCAGGAGGAGAAGCAAAAAACAGCTTCATTCCTTCCCATAAAATTCGGAGGCGCGAATTACCTCACAGACAAAGACTATCCCTTTCTCCTTCTCCTCGATTACAGTCTGGACTATTACCGGAGTCTTGCTTTATCTCAGGAGAGCAAGGGCCTGAGGATGATCCGTAATTCAAGATGGATAAAGGTCTGCGCTCAGGATGCGGCTGATTTGGGTTTGAAAGACGGCGAGAGCATCATACTCGAATCCGCATCAGCCAAGATTAAGGGCATCGCCAGGATAATCGAATCTGTTCCTAAAGGAATAGTCGCAGCCAGCTTCCTCTGGAACGAGGATTCTGATTCCTCTATGAGCAGCCTTATTGTAAATCTTCCTTCAGAGTCAAATCCTTTGAGCGCTTTGCCAGTCAGGATAAAGAGAGGGGAGTGATGGCTAAGATTCTGCAGAGAGAGCGCTTGGTTCCCAACATCCACCTTCTTGAAGTTCATGCTCCAGAGATAGCCTCGAAATCAAAACCCGGCCAGTTCGTCATCGTTATGCCTGACGAGCACGGAGAGAGAATTCCCTTGACCATTGCCGATTGGGACCGGCGCAGAGGTTCGGTAACGGTTGTTTTTATGATTGTCGGGACTTCAACTCAGAAGCTCTCTTTGCTTCAAGCCGGAGATGAGGTCTCTGTTTTTGTCGGACCTCTTGGCAGGCCTTTTGAGATAAAAAAATATGGAACAGTTCTCTGCACTGGAGGCTGTTTTGGCATTGCCGCCATCTATCCTGTAGCCCGCGCTTTAAAGGAAGCCGGAAACACGATTATCACTGTCTTGGACGTGAAGGCCAATTATCTTCTCTACTGGGAGGATAGGCTGAGGGCGGTCAGTGATCAATTTTATATCTCAGCTCGTGACAGCTATTATGACTGCAAGGACTATATTCCTCAGAAGGTCAAGAGTCTCATCAAAAAAGAAAAGGGAATCCAGCAGGTGATTTCAATCGGGTGCACTTACTTGATGTACGCCTGTTCCGAGGCGACAAGGCCAAATCAAATAGAGACGATTGTCAGCTTGAACCCGATCATGGTTGACGGCACAGGAATGTGCGGGGCCTGCCGGGTCACTGTTGACGGCAAGACAAGGTTTGCCTGCGTCGATGGGCCCAATTTTAACGGGCACTTGGTCGACTGGCAGGAACTCTTTTCAAAGCGAAAGTCCTATTTTGAGGATGAAATTCAGTCTCTCTCTCACTGGGAGAGAAAGAAGTTTTCCTGATCGCTTGAGAAAAGCAAGAGTGAAGAATGGCTGAAGAAAAAAAGGAAATGCTCGCAGAGCTAAAAGAAAAGTTGAGGGCGAGGTATGACGCTGAATGGCGAAAGCAGTTGAGGAAGTCTCTTCCGGTCAAGGAAAGGATGAAGCTTACCCGCCAGAAGATGCCGGAGCGCGAGCCTGAAGAGAGGAATAAGGATTTCAACGAAGTGAACCTGGGATTGGAAGCCGAGATGGCAAGGCGAGAGGCGCAGAGGTGCCTGGACTGCGCCAATCCTCAATGCGTGCTGGGCTGTCCGGTGGGAATCGATATTCCCACTTTCGTCAAGCTGATAGAGATTGGCGATTACGTTCAGAGCATTCGGATCATGAAAGAAACAAACAGCCTTCCTTCTGTCTGCGGCCGCGTCTGTCCCCAGGAAGTTCAATGCGAGGCCGTCTGCAACTTGAAAAGGGCAACAGGAGTTTCGGTGGCCATCGGCAATTTAGAGCGTTTCATCGCTGATTATGAAAGGAACAAAGGTCAAATTTTTATTCCAGAGATTCCTCCGGCTACTGGTTATAAGGTCGCGGTCATCGGCGCCGGACCGGCCGGGCTGACCGCTGCCGGAGAGCTGGCCAAGAAGGGCCACAAGGTTACGATTTTTGAAGCCCTGCATATTGCAGGCGGAGTCCTGGTCTACGGCATTCCCGAGTTCAGGCTGCCAAAAAGTATTCTGAAGTCCGAGGTCAATTATCTTCAGAGATTGGGCGTGGAGTTGAAGACGAATTTCGTGGTCGGCTTGACCGCCACGCTCGAAGATTTGAGGAATGACGGCTTTCATGCCTTTTTTATCGGGACAGGAGCAGGCCTGCCGAGTTTCATGCGGATTCCTGGAGAGAATTTGATCGGAATCTATTCGGCCAATGAATATTTGACCCGAGTCAACCTGATGCGTGCTTATGATTTCCCAGAATATGATACGCCCGTCTTCATCGGAAAGAAGGTGGCTGTGCTCGGCGGAGGGAACGTGGCCATGGATTCGGTGCGGACGGCCAAGAGGCTGGGCGCCGAGCAAGCAGTTATCGTCTACCGCCGTTCAAGAGTCGAGATGCCGGCAAGAGTCGAGGAGGTGAAACACGCTGAAGAGGAAGGCATCGAGTTTCACTTTCTGACCACTCCCACTAAATTCATCGGAGATGAGAGCGGCAAAGTAAAAGCCATGGAATGTCTGAGGATGGAGCTCGGGGAGCCCGATTCTTCCGGGAGGCGCAGGCCTATTCCAATAAGTGGTTCGGAGTTTATCATGGAAGTGGACATGGTCGTCGTTGCCATCGGGAACAGCCCGAATCCTTTAATCCCCCAGACAACGCCTCAGCTCAAGGTTGGAAAATGGGGAACTGTCGAGGTTGACTGGAAGACAATGGCCACCAGCATCGAAGGCGTTTATGCTGGAGGGGACATCATCCGAGGAGGGGCGACGGTCATCCTGGCTATGGGCGATGCCCGGGTGGCGGCCAGGGAGATTGATAGCTACCTGAATTCGTTGAAGAATAGAGCTTAAGGTTCGGGGAAAAAGAAACGGCAGGTCGAGAAAAAGAATAAAAGTTCAAATTAAAAATAAATAAGAAATCGTAAAGAGACGCAGGCGAGCAGGAAGGAAAAATGAGATGATATTCGCAGGGTTGAGAAGCAAAGCCTTTTCTCTTTGCGACCGAGCGAGGAATTAAAATGAGCTGGGTTGATACCTACAAAGAAAAGTTGGTCACTGCCGAAGAGGCAACATCTGTCATCAAGAGTGGCGACCGAGTCTACATCAGCGGGAATGCTGCCACTCCTTATGCCTTGATGAGGGCCCTGGCCTCAAGGAAGGATGAGCTGAAAGATGTTGAACTCGTCCATGTTCTGCTCATGGGGGAAGACCCTCTCTCCAAGCCGGAGATGGAAGGCCATTTCCGGCACAATTCTCTTTTTGTCGGCCCTGCCGATAGAAAAGCCATCAATGAAGGGCGGGCAGACTATGTTCCCATCTTTCTTCACCAAATTCCATATCTTTTCTATTCCGGGCAGATGCCTCTTGATGCGGCCATCGTCCATCTTTCTCCTCCTGATGAGCACGGGTTCATGAGTTTTGGCGTCGAAGTCCTGGCTTCCAAGGCAGCAGTGGAGACGGCAAAAATGGTCATCGCCCAGGTCAACGAAAAAATGCCCCGCGTTCTCGGTGATTCTTTCATCCATGTTTCTCGCGTCAATAAAATCGTTGAGATTTCTGAAGACCTGCCGCAGCTTGAGCGGAAAGCAGCGACTGAAGTTGAGAGAAAGATAGGCCATTTCATTGCCGAGTTGATCGAGGACGGCTCGACTCTCCAGCTGGGAATCGGCGGAATCCCGGATGCCGTTCTCGCTGCTTTGAAAGACACGCAGGATTTAGGCATCCACACCGAGATGATTTCCGACGGAGTCATGGAGGCGATCGAAGCCGGAATCATCACTGGAGCCAGAAAAACTTTTCATCCCAACAAGGTTGTTTTGACTTTTATTTTAGGCTCAAAGCGGCTCTATGACTTTGCCGATAACAACCCCGTCTTCGAGGCTCATCCCACCGATTATACCAACCATCCCTTCAATGTTTCCCGCAATGATAATATGGTCGCCGTCAATTCTGCCATAGAGGTAGATATCAGCGGGCAGGTCTGCTCGGATTCAATCGGCACTTACATTTACAGCGGCTTCGGCGGCCAGGTTGATTTCATCCGGGGGGCTGCTCATTCCAAAGGCGGAAAGCCGATCATCGCCCTGCCTTCTTCGGCCAAAGATGGCGAAGTCTCCCGCATTGTCCCTTACTTGCAGAAAGGGTCGGGGGTGGTGACGACCAGGGCGGATGTCAGGTATGTGGTCACTGAATACGGAGTTGCCTATCTTCACGGGAAGAATCTTGTGGAAAGGACGAAAGAATTGATCAATATCGCCCATCCCAAGTTCAGACCAGACTTGATCAAAGAGGCCAAAAGCAGAAATCTTCTGCGCTGAGAATTGAATTGGATTTGATGCAGCAAACAGAGCTTTTTCCAGGCGAGAAGGGACACATCGGCACTGACGAATCGGGCAAAGGAGACTATTTCGGCCCGCTGGTTGTCGCCGGCGTTTTCCTTCCTGACGAACAGCTCCCGGTCCTTTTTGAGCTTGGGGTCAAGGACAGCAAGAAATTTTCCGACGGCCGGGTCAGCGAGCTTGCCTCTCTTGTCAAAAGGGGATACAAACATTCTCTGGTCGTCGTCGGGCCAGAGAAGTACAATGAGCTTTATTCAAAATTGAGAAATCTCAACCGAATATTAGCCTGGGCCCATTCGCGGGCTATCGAGAATATTCTGGAGGAAGTCGACTGCCGTCTGGCGATAACCGACCAGTTCGGGGATAAGTCCTATGTCCTCAATGCGTTGATGAAGAAGGGAAAGAGGATTGAGCTTATCCAGAAGCCAAAAGCAGAGGAAGATTTGGCAGTGGCTGCAGCCTCAATCTTAGCTCGAGCCGAGTTCCTGAAAAGGCTTTATTTTCTCTCCCAGGAAGCGGGAATTGACCTTCCCAAAGGAGCATCGCCTCTGGTCGAAGAAGCTGGGTTGAGGCTGGTCAAGCTCAAGGGAAAAGAGGCTCTGGATAAGGTGGCCAAGATGCATTTTAAAATCACAGGCCGCATCTTGGGTTGTTTATAGGTTATGATTTTGATATGGGTGACGTGCTGGAGGTTCGGAGCACGCTGGTTTTCCCCAGCGAGGAAAATCAGCTCCCATTCAGCCTTCGCTCTTCTCTGATTCTCAGAGAAGCCGTGCCTGCTCAGGCTTCATAGGGGACTCCTCACCTCCAGCACGTCACCCTGACAATTATATTGTATTACGGATTGTGAAATGTTTGATTTCTTAAGAATCATCCTTATCGTCCTTGTTCTTATATTCCTGATCAAGAATAAATGGGAACTCAGTCTTGTTCTCTTGGTGGGTTCTATCTTGGCAGCTGTGTCATTTCATCTTGGCATTAAGGCCTTTTTTCAAAACTTTCTCGGTGCGCTGGTTTCCGGACAGACGCTCAGCCTTATCGGCATTATTCTTCTTGTGCTTTACCTCGGAACGCTGCTTCAGGTCAGAGGGAATTTCAAGGTCTTGGTCGACTCTCTGAAAAATCTTATTTCAGAGCCGCGGCTCATCCTCGCCCTCCCTCCTGCTTTTATCGGCCTTCTGCCCATGTTGGGAGGGGCCTTGATGTCGGCGCCGATTGTCGAAGAGGCGGCCCAACGCTGGAAGCTCTCTGCGCCGCTCAAGACATTCCTCAACTACTGGTTTCGCCATATCTGGGAGTACTGCTGGCCTTTATATGTCAATGTGATTCTTGCGGCAGCCATCCTGCAGATTCCGATAAAAAAGCTCTCGGCTGTTCAATTCCCTTTTACCATCCTGGCAGCAATCTTAGGCTTAATCATCCTCTATAAGCGCGTTCCCTTTCTTCCCAAGGAAGAGAGCGGCGATAATTTTTTGAAGAGCCTGTTCAATCTCTTCTTCAGTATCTGGCCCATTCTCCTGGTCATTATCTTGATTTTTTGCTTTAAGCTCAGCATGCTCCTCTCCATGGCTGTTTCTTCGCTCTTGACTCAAATTCTGATGCGGATGAAACCTCGAGAAAGGCTGGAAATCATCTGGAAGAGCATTCAGTTGAGAACAGTCTTTCTCGTCGCTTCGGTCATGGTCTTTAAAAGAATTCTTGAAATCTCCGGAGCTCTGAATTCCTTAACCCGAGTTTTTCAACCCGAAGGACTCACAGC
>CAZGMN010000052.1:0-15966 GCA_964526905.1 uncultured Eubacteriales bacterium | reverse complement strand
GAATCGCCCCTCGGCCCCCTGGGGAACCAGTCCCGTCGGTTCCCCCCGTCGAAAAGCCGACGGGGCCCCCTTCCGCTATGGGGGCCTTAGGGGCGATTCCAACACATTTTTAAAATCGCATATTTGGATCCTTCCAATTATCTTTCGCTTATCGGCTGCTTATTCTTTCCTGATTGCCTGTGAGCTTGTTAGGACGCTTGACGGCTTGACTTCCTATGAATATTATCTGCAACAGTAGCGGATAAAGTAAGAGAATAATGAAAAAGTCAATCGACCTTATCTTAATTCTCCTTGTATTTTCTTATTGTGCACCAAGACAGCAAAAAATAGAGAAGATTATGGAAGATGGAGTGGAAGTCATTGTCAATCATTTAGAGCCTTATAAAATTAAAGGAGAGCCAAACATACTTCATCTTGAAGAAGAATTCACGATTGACACCGAGAAAGATGAAATTGCACAACTGGGAGTGACTGACATCAGAGCCTTTGACGTTGATTCTGAGGGGAATATTTATTTCTTTCAAGAACGCGAGAGCGATAAAAACTTAGTTTACAAGTTTGACAAGAGCGGACATTTTATAACTTCGTTCGGAAGAAGAGGCCAGGGTCCGGGTGAAATTCAAGCCCCTATATATTTAAATATTACAAGGCAAGATGAGATTCCGATTCAAGATTATGGCAGGTTTAAGTTATATGTCTTCGATAGGAATGGAATAATAATTAAAGAGACTCGCCTGGATTCAAAAAGTGCCGGTTTTTTCGCTTTCTATCCTCTTGAAAATGGAAACTATCTTAAATTCAGGGATTATTTTGATCCAGCGCTAAAGCACCGCTACGATATCCTCGACTTATACAATTCAAAGTTTGAAGAGATAAAGGAGCTCGACCGATGTGACTATGGTCTATTGGGCAGGATCGCCCAAAAGGTTAAGGGCAGCCCTCGAGTTTTTATAATTGAAGCTTCAGATGGAATGGTCTATTTAGGGCATGAAAACAGGGGATATGAGATTTTAATCTATGATTTGGATGGGGAGTTGTTAAGAAAAATCAGGAAAGAATACAAGGCTGCGGATGCTTCTGACGAGTTCAAGGAAATTTTGCTCGCTAATTTTGAGCTTGTTAAAGACAAGCTTATCGTCCCTGACAAAATGCCTCCTTTTCATTATTTTTTCCTGGATGATGACGGACGGCTTTATGTCAAGACCTATGAGGCTGGCAATAATAAGAATGAATTTATTCATGATATTTTTAATTCTGACGGCATTTTCATCACAAGAGTGAGTCTGCCAGGGTACGGTTCTTGGATGTACCCCGGCAGGGATTTGAATCGAGCTAAAGCCAAAAACAACCGCCTTTATTGCATCGGGGAGAAAGAGAGCGGGTATAAAGAGCTGGCAGTTTATAAGGTGAGATGGGAGTAGACGGCAGGTCCTTAGATTTCGACTTTGAAGACGCCCTTGAAGGCAAAGCCGAAGATGATGGACAGGGCGAAATAGACGATAAGCCAGTGGAGATGCCATCCGAAAAGGCTCATATTTTTGGAAGGATAAAGAACTTCTACGGATTTTAGTGGCAGATTTCCCGGCAGAGGCGATTCTCCCGGATTGAAAAGCTCAGCAAAAAAATTGCGCCTCACCTTTGCCTGTGAGATTTTGACAAGGGGCTTCTTTCCTACAATAATTTTTTTTGAGACTTTTTGACCGCCGACAGTCAACGTCAATTGATGGGAGCCTTTTTCTCCGGCTTTGATGCGCCAGTCTATTTCTCTATCGCCTTCAATTCTAAGGGGAAGGGGTTCGACCTCGAGGCCTGATGAATCAAGGGCAAGACTGGCGGCAAGCGCGTCTTGGCCTTCAACGAGCTTGACCTTGAGGATTGTCTCCTCTCCAGGCGAAAGCGCCTGATATCCAAACCAGAGGTTGAGCTGAACCAGAATCAGCACAATAGGGATGAACATCACCAGCAGAGGTTTTGCCGAATAGGCGATGTATCTTAAATTATAGCGCAGGATGTTCCCCTGCGCTCTGAGAGAAAGGCTCAAGCTGTCTTTGAAGAGGCGGAGCTCGAGCAGATGGGCCTTTATTTTATTCTTGACGGTTCGAATCCCTTGTTGATTGGAGAAGAAACGGAAGAAAAGAAGCATGAGGAGCGACGTCAGGAATGAAATTAGCGCCATCGCCACCCAGGGACTCATTTTCAGGAAGGGGAAAAATACAAATTCAAAGAGCTTGCCGAAAACAGAATTAAAAATCCAGATCATTCTACGATATATATCCCAGCCCTTTGAGCTTTTTCTTGACTATTTCCTCAGATTCAGCTTCATCGAGCTTTGCTAGCTCTTTTTCCAGGCAGTGGATGATGAACTCCTCAGGAGAGGAATAGCCCGCAATCTTAGCGTATTTCTTGATTTTTTCCATCAAATCCTTATCCAGTTTGACTTTGGCCTTTCCCATTTTTTTTCTCCTTTAAAATACCGCTTTGCCTCTCATTTCTTTCGGTATTTCAATGCCAAAGACCTTGAGGATTGTCGGCGTGAGGTCATAGAGCGCCGCTGATTCAGCTTTTATCTTGAAGTTTGTGAACAAAATTCCAGGGATAATCTCCGGCGACATGCAGTGGTCGCCGCTCCATTTGGAATGATTGTCCTCGACAATTTCCTTCGGCATTCCACCCAAAGAAGAGGTGCTGGAGATTCGGTAGCCATAGTTATAACCGACGATGATCTCCGGGGCTTGGTCCACATACGGCCCGTGAAAAACGTCTTTAGCCACATAGGCTCTCAGCACCGGCTTTTCTCCGTTCTTCGGGTCAGTGAAATTTTCCAGCTTCTGAGCGATTTCGCGGACAAGGGCTTCCTTCTCTGCTCCAGGCTCAACGATGCCTTCTCCTTCTCTTCCTTTCTGGTTGATGTAAAGGCCGTTCAGGCCGAGGCCGTAAGCTCTTGTTCTCGACCAATCTGTGTTGAGGAAGTATGACTCTTGCTCCTGTCTCCATCTGTTTTTGAGGCTGTGATAGCCGTTCTCCAAGAGCCAGGTGTTGAGGTTGAACGAGCGACGGAAAGGGCAGAAGCCGTGGTCAGACATGACGATGAGCACAGTGTCTTTATCTGCTTTTTCCATAGCTTTGGCCAGCGTCCTGTCCATCTCGACATAGATCTTTTCGATTGTCTTCCCGTACTTCGCGGCCAAGCCTGGGTCATAAATCGGATGCTCTTTATCGATCAGGCGCCAGAACATGTGCTGCCGCTGGTCCGTGCTCGAAACGTAGTAAAAAAGAACTCCTGAATCAAACCTGGCCAGCTCATAGTCAAAAATTTCCAGCCTCTCTTTTAAGACAAAATCATCCTGCTCCAGGAATTCGCCGTCGTCTAAAACGTTGTTATCAAGGGCCGAAGTATCGGCTGGCAGCCCTTTGGTGAAGAACGGTCCGAATCTCTTTTCCAGCTCTTCAGCATATCCTTGGGGCGTTGAGATGGGAAGCGCTGCTTTAGCCGGGTCGATGTTGATCGGCGAGATGTAGAGCTTGAACTCAGGACGAACCTGCTTGAGAAAGAACATACAGATGCCGCTCACGCTCTGAGTGGGAATCATATTAAAGTGGACTCTCTTCCACGAGCTCCATTCTCCTTGCTTGAGGATGAATTCCTCGCCCTGGATTTTGACTTTGACCACAGGATTGACAGGGTCGATGAAAACTTCAAAGTCGATGGAAGACTTCGGCCTGTCTTTATTGAAAGTGTTGATCGGCCCGGGAAGGCTGGCTTCTATTTTATTATCCATGATATTGACTTCAAAAATTTCGCCTCCTCCCACATCCTCCTTGATTTCCTTGGAATCTGTCGTGTAATAGCTGAAATAGCCATAGCTTCCGCGGATGTCCGGAGTTCCCATGCCTGAGATTGTTCGCTGTTTTGTCCGCGCAGGAGGATAGTTGGAGGGCATTTTAAAAACCGTGGCCGGGATATCATTCTCTTCCAGAATCTGCCAGAAGGCTTTTCCCTTGCGCATCAGTTTGACTTCTCCTCCTTGAAGAGGGAGGACGAGTTTTCCCAGACGCACTGTTTTTCTTGCCTCTTCAGTCCTTGAGCCTGAGAATTCGGGCAAGTAGCGCACAGGGTCTCTGTGGACAAAGTCAAAGATGGCATGGCCGCCCGGGTCTGTTCCGACGATAAAATTCGACCAAGCCACAGGACTCTGGGGAGGAATGCTTGTCTGGAGAGGAAGAAAATCCCCCTGGCTGGCGAGGCGCTGGAAATTGGGAAGCTTTCCCTCTTTCATCCACATCTGCATGAACCGTGGGTCCATGCCGTCAAAGCCGAGGATGAGAATTTTCTTCGACGTTTCTTTTTTGCCGAAAACCTTTGTCACCAATCCTGGGCTCGTTCCCAAAGCTAAAAGAGAGCCGGCAGTAAGTCCGAGCTTGATGAATTCTCTTCTGTTGATTTGGGTCATCTCTTTTCTGTCTTTTCTTTTTTAAGAAGCATTCAGAATATCTTGATCCGGTTGAGGGTTGGGGGTTCGGAGCACGCTGATTTTCCCCAGCGAGGAAAATCAGCTCCCATTCAGCCTTCGCTCTTCTCTCCTTCGGAGAGAAACCGTGCCCGCTCAGGCTTCATAGGGGACTCCTCACCCCCAAACCCTCAACCTTAAAATCAATTATCTCTTATTATGACTTGAAAAACAAATTCTTAATATCGACGAGTGAGCGGCCGTCAATATAGGAAGGGATTTCAATGCCAAAAAGCTCAAGGGCGGTAGGAGCAATGTCAATGATCGCAGGGTCAGCTCGATTGATTTTTTCATTGCAGAAAAAAACGCCGGGCACAATCCTGGGGTCGATGCAGTGGTCCCCGCTCCAGGCTCTGCTGTTATCCTCAAAAGCTGAGCCCTTGACTTTTCCTTTAACTGAATCCCAGGAGATTCTGTATCCTTGGTTGTAGCCGACAATGAGGTCAGGCGAGTTTTCTTTATAAGGTCCTGGCGGAAGCTCATCGCGGTCGAAGATTTTATTGATGGCTGTAGCCTTGGCTTCCTCATCCTTGAGACCGCTTAATTTTTTGATGAGTTCCTGCTTTAAAGCTTTCGTTTCTGCGCCTTCGGTGACAATTCCTTTTGCCTCCCTTCCTTTCTGGTTGATATAGATTCCGCCCAGTCCAAGAGCATAGGCTTTTGTTTTCTCCCAATCGACATCCTTGAACCACTCATCGCTTTCTTTTTTGCCGTCCTTGAGGCTGAGATAGCCGTTGAGGTAGAGCCAGGAGTTGAGGTTGACTCCACGACGGAAGGACTTGAAACCATGGTCGGAGATGATGATCAGGATATCCTTTTTGCCGATTCTCTCCAGGACTCTTCCTACCAGCTCATCCATTCTTTGATAAAGCTCCTCGATGACTTTCTCGCTCATCCCAGCCTGCCCCTTGCCAAGAGCAGGATGGCCTTTATCAAGGTATCGCCAGAACATGTGCTGGATGCTGTCTGTTGTCTCGAAGACGCAGGCGACCAAGCCTTTCTTAATTTTATTCAAAGCGTTGAAAAACATGCTCTCCCATTCCTTATGGTTGGAGTATGTCAGCTCGAGGAAAGCCTTCTCGCTGAGCACTCCTTCGTTGAGAGCCCAGGTATCATTGGCTTCGCCCAAAGTGATGAAGCTTCCCAGGAGCTTCGCCAGATAGATGGAATAGATGAAAGGATGGGAGATGGGCAGAGCCGGTTTCTCAGGGTCGATGTTGAGCGGTGTGCAGTACATCTTGAAATGGGGATGGAGCTCGGAAATATAAAAGCGGCAAATGGCTCTGACCTTCATTCCCAGGCCAGGCCTGAACGTCAGTCTGGTCCAATCTGAAAAAGTTTTCTTTTTTAGCTTAAGTCTTTGTCTGCAGACCTCTAAGAGCGCCTCTTCTTTTTCTTGGTCGATGGTGATAACCAGGGGAAGGCGAATCTCCTCCGTTTTCTTCAGCAGGCTGTTTTCCGGACCGGAAATATAAGTTTCAATTCTGTTGCCGTTTATGGCCAGAGGTATACACATTCCTCCTTCCTTTTCTTTTATCTCCTCTCTATCCGAGGTGTAATAGGAGAAAGTCCCCTGGCTTCCTTTGAGGTCTGGGAGGCACATCCCGGAAAGGAGATGGCCCCGGAATTTTTCAGGAGGGAAGGTTATCGGGACTCTGAGGATTGTGCTGAAGATTCCTTTGTCTGCCAGGATTTTCCAGAAAGGGATGCTCTTGCGCAAATTTTTGATCTCGGGTCTGGAGAGAGGGAAGTTGTATTTACCGAGAGAGAGAGTTTTTCTTGCCTTTCCGATTCTGGCCGAGGAAAGGTTCGGAAGATAGCTGCGCGGGTCGCGGCTGAGAAAATCAAAGATGTTGTGTTTTGATGGATGGCAGCCGGTGATGAAGGAGGACCAGGCGACAGGGGAGATGGCCGGAGTTGTTGTTTGAAGCTTGGCATAGGTTCCTTGTCTTTTGATTTTTGAAAAATTCAGAAGCTTTCCTTCGGCCATGTATCTTTCGACAAGACTCGGCTCCATTCCGTCAAGGCCGATAATGACCAGCCTGTTGATGTGGCTTTTTTTATACGCCCTCTGGCCTTTGATGAGCCTGAAGAGAAAGCGGAAAGGCCAGGAGAGGAAGGAGAAAATGGCAAGAAAGAATGTCAGGATAAGGACAAGAAAAGAGGAGAGAAAGGCAAAACCTGCTCCTGGGCCGACATAGGCTTGAAGCGGCAATGTGATGGCAAGAACAAATAAAAAAGGACAGGCTACTTTAATAAAATGGGGACAGTCCCCTTTTTCTCTGCTAAGAAAAGGTCCAATCATTGTCAATATCCTTATAGAAAAAGGGGACTGTCCCCTTTTTATAACTGCTGCCTTCGCTCATTAGAAATTAGATATAATTATCTCTGCCAGGTCTGAGATAAAGAGGTCATCCGCTTGTTTTTTATTCGAAAAGAAAAAGGCATCAGCTGTCTCTGAGGATGATTCTGGCATCGACGATGACGCAGTTTTTCCCTTTCTCGAAGACAATCATCGGGTTGATGTCCAGCTCTTTGATCTCTTCAAAGTCTATCACAAACTGAGAGAGCCTCTTCAAGCACTCGGCTATGGCCTCGATGTCGTAGGCAGGCTCTCCTCGAAAGCCCTCAAGGATTTTGTGGGCCTTTGTCCGGGTGATCATGGCCGTTGCCGTCAGCTCACGGATAGGAGCCAGCCTGAAGGAGACATCCTCCATGGCTTCAACATAGATACCTCCCAGCCCGAACATCAGGATCGGCCCGAATTGAGGGTCTCTGTTCATGCCGAGGATGACCTCTTTCCCTCCAGAAGCCATCTCTTCAACCAGAATTCCTCTGATTTTTGCCCCGGATTTTCTGGAGCGAACGTTGTTGATGATTTCGCGGTAAGCTCTGCGCACCTCTTCATTATTCTTCAAGTTGAGCTTGACTCCGCCAAAATCAAACTTATGGAGGATATCAGGAGATACGATTTTCAAAACAACAGGAAATCCGATATTTTCTGCCGCCTGGGCAGCCTGGTTTTCGCTATCTGCCAGAAAAGATTTGATCACAGGAAAATGATATGCCTTAAGGACTTCGTAGGATTCGTGCTCCAGGAGAGAGGAGCGGCCTTCTTTTTTTACTGAATCAATGATATCTCTGGCCCTGGCTTTATCCACCTTGAATTTTTTTATTCCTGTTTGAGGCCGCTGCAGCCAACGCGTGAAATTGACCATTTCGGAGAGAACTCTGGTCGCCGATTCAGGGAATCCGTAGGCAGGGATTCCGTTTTCTTCCAGGATATCGATTCCCTTTGAAACATCGTAGACTCCAAAAAAGCAGCAGAGGACGGGTTTGCGGAACTTTTTTGTGGTGCGGACGATGGCCTCGGAAATCTTCTCCACATCGGTGAAAGAAGTTGCGGTGAGGATGACGATCGAGGAATGGACATTTCGATCAGCCAGGATGGCATTCAGCGTTGCTGCATACTGCTCATGCTGAGCTTCGGCGATTAAGTCCACCGGGTTGTTCAAGCTCGCAGTGGGAGGCAAGATCATCCTTAAAGTTTTCAATGTCTTTGGCTCGAAAGGCGCAATATTCAGGCCGAATCGAATACAGGAATCCGTGGCCAGTATTCCCGGCCCTCCTGAATTGGTGACGATAGCCACATTTTCGCCCTTGGGCAGGGGCTGGCTGGAGAAAGCTTTGACATAGTCGAAGAGCTCCTCCATAGTTTCTACGCGGCGCACCCCGCACTGCTCAAAGATGGCATCATAAACCTTGTCTGAGCCGGCCAAGGAGCCGGTGTGGGACGAGGCAGCCTTTGCTCCCAGAAGAGTCCTCCCGGCCTTAAGGGCGATGATTGGCTTGGGGTGAGAGCTGCTACTGGTGATTTCCCGGGCGATGTTCATGAACTCTCTTCCGTTGACTAAGTCTTCAAGGTACATGAGGATGACGTCTGTCTTGGGGTCTTCTTTGAGATAGAGCAGAAGCTCGTTCTCAGTCAAGCCGGCCTTGTTTCCCATGCTGATGAATTTTGAAAAGCCGATGTTTGTTTCTTGGGCATAATCGAGCACAGCCACACAGAGGGCGCCGCTCTGGGAGATGAAAGCGATATTTCCTCGTTTGCACATCGGAGTGCCAAAGGTTGCATTCATCGATGATATGGGGTCGGTGTTGATGACTCCCAGGCAGTTCGGACCGACAAGGGCGATGCCATGCGTTTCGATGATTTCTTTGACCTTCTTCTCCAGCTCTGCGCCTTCTCCTCCTATCTCCTTGAAGCCGGCTGAAATGACGATGGCGGCTTTGATCCTTTTTTCTCCGCATTCTTCCAAGACATCAGGAACAAAGCGGGAAGGGACGATGATAACCGCCAGGTCGACATCGTCAGGAATGTCTCTCACAGAAGCATAGCATTTTATTCCCAAGACTCCTTTGGCTTTGGGGTTGACCGGATAGGCGACGCCCTGAAACCGGCTGTCGATGATGTTGGACAGAACGGCCTGGCCGACACTTCCTTTTTGCCTCGAGGCGCCGATGATGGCAATGGATTGAGGATAGAAAATTGCCTCGAGCTTATTTATACTTTTTACGCTCATTTCTGGGCCTGCGGCTTCAGGGATTTCAAGACATGCTCCAAAACAACTTCTTCCGGAACTGCGCCTTCGATAAAGATATTTTCGTTGATGACTGTTTTGGGAACGCCGAAGACGCTGTATTTCTGGGCAAGATGAGGAAATTCTGTGGATTCTACCATGTCTGCTCTTATTCGGGGGGATTCCAGAGCGAATTGATGGGCGAGGCGCACCGACAGCACGCAATAAGGGCAGGTCGGGGTGACAAAGATTTGGAGGTGAACATCGCTCTGGAGCGCCTTCAAGGCATCTTTTGTCTTCTGGTTCAGGCTGGTTTTACCCTTGGAGACATCGACCATAGCTTCAACCAGGCTCATATATTCATATCCTGAAGGAATTCCAAAAAATCTTATCCTGTAATCTTCCTTTCCTAAGACGGCTGTGGCCGGAATCTTATCGATTCTAAGCTCAGCCGCTTTTTCCTTGTCGCCGAGAAAATCATAGACGACAAGCTCGATTTTATTCGAGAGAGCGCTGACCTCTTTGAGCAGGGCTTTTGTTTCCTTGCAAAAGAGGCACTCCTGACCTTTGAGGTGTTCGGGAACAATGAGACGTCTGGGCTCTTGGGTGAAAAGGAGGAGGGTGACCTTCTCCTCCATCGCCTCCTCAAACCTTTTTTTTGTCGCTTCTCTGATTTCTTTATTGAGCATTTCCATCTTTTTGTGCCCTCGTGTTCTAAATTCTAATTCCATCTCCTTTAGAAATCAACAGATTATCATCCGAATGCCTTTCTCATCTTTGATGAAGCAGCGAAAAATAATGTATAATCCGTTCCTCGCTTCCCGCCACGCTTCGCTCCTGACAATAGCAGAGGAACTGTTGTTTTTGTTTTTAGCTAAAGAGGATAAAAATGATGGACAAGAAAATTGAATCAAAAAAAGAAAAGCCTGCCCAGATCGCAAAGCTGATCCTGTCCTTATTGAAGGAAAAAGCCGACCCGGAGCAGGCGGGAATGAATCAAAGATTTTTCAAAGAGCCTGTTAAGAACTACGGCCTTCGAGCAGAGGTCATTCGCAGCCTGGGAAAAGAGATTTATGAAAGAATAAAGCGGCAGTGGAAAATAGAGGAGGTGATAAGCCTGGGCGATATCCTTATTTCCAATCCTTATGTTGAGGCCAAGATTCTTGTGGCTTTGCTCCTTCAAAAATTCAGCCGCAATTTGCCAAAAAGTCTTTTCTTCAAAATCGAAAATTGGCTTTCTTCTGATTATTTAAACAATTGGGCAGCTGTCGATACTCTCTGCCCTGATGTCGTCGGCTCTCTCCTTTTAAGATATCCGGAGCTTAAAGCGAGCATTATCAAATGGCCGAAGTCTTCTAATCGCTGGCTGCGTCGGGCAGGCGCCGTATCCTTTATAAGAATGGCCCGCGAGGGAAAGATGCTTGATGATGTCTATAAGATCTCGCCCCTGCTTTTTAAAGACGATGAGGATATCGTCCAGAAAGCCAACGGCTGGCTTCTTAAAGAGGCCGGGAAAAGTGATTCTCGCCGGCTAAGGGATTTCCTGCTCGAGCACGGGCCGAACATACCCCGAACAACCCTTCGCTACGCCATCGAAAAATTTAGCGCTGATGAGAGGAAGGAAATTCTTGCCCAGACCCGGAAGCTGCATTGAACAAGAACAAGAAATTGATTTATCGCTGGCCGGCGCATATAATTTAGTGGTAAAATTTAACTCAAAGAGAAAAATTGTTAGCAAAATATGTTTCATAAATTTACAGCAGTTATCACTAAAGAGGAGAATTGGTATATCGCTCATTGTGTGGAATTGGGAGTTGTCAGCCAGGGGAAAAATATTGAAGAAGCAAAAGCTAATCTAAAAGAGGCTGTTGAACTCTATATAGAAAGTTTTGGAACTGAAGACCTACCCGAAAGCCAAGGGGAAGTAATGTTCTATCCACTTGAGGTAATTGTTAGTGCCTAAGCTTCCTGTATTATCAGGAGATGAGCTTATAAAAGCGCTCTGCAAAGCTGGATTTCATAAAGTTCGTCAGAAGGGAAGCCACATCAGTTTACAAAAAGGCAAATTTAAAACGATTGATCCTTTGCATGATGAGCTCGCCCGGGGCACCCCTTTAGGAATTCTGAAACAATGCGGAATAGCTCGGGAAGACCTTTTAGATATACTTCAAAAATAATAAGTGACAAGCGACTTTTTCATCAGGCTTACTTGGGATGACCTTGAATTGTGGGCGGGGCCGAAAATCGTATCACGCGGCAAGTCCTATCAGCGCAGCGGTCGTGTGAAAGACCTCTCGGGCACGAAATCGGGTGACCTTGTTGCCTGGGTCGATGGCTCGCAGCGTTATGCGACTCGGGCCTCGCATGACGGAGAAAGGATTTCATCTCAGTGTACCTGTCCGTATGGAGCGGGCTGCAAGCATGCTGTGGCCGTGGTGCTCGAATACCTGGAATTTGTAAAAAAAGGGAAAGCCCTTTCTATAGTCAGTGATGAGGATGAACGATTGGAATTGATTAAGAGCAAAAGTGAAAATTACTCCAAGGAACTTTTGGATAAAGATGATTGGCCGGATGAAGGGGAGCATGGTGATTCTTTTGTTCAAGCTGGCCAAAGGGAAACGCAGGAAATCAAGGATTTTCTGTATAAAAAATCCAAGAAAGAGCTTATCGAATTAATCCTGGCCACGGCAAACCGACATCCTGAGATCTTTGCAGAGTTGAGAGATGCAAGCTCTCTATCCTCCGGGTCGATTGCCAAACTCGTAAAAGCAGTCAGCCGGGAGATAGATAAAACGAGTTCAGAGCCGGGCTGGTGGAGGCATTGGGAATCCCAAGGCTTTATCCCTGATTATTCCCGCGTCCTCTCCAACCTCCAGAATCTCCTCGAGGCAGGATATGCCGATGAAGTGCTATCTCTGGGGGAAAAGCTTTTCATGGCCGGTTCGAACCAAGTTGGACAGTCTGATGATGAAGGACAGACTGCCTCCCAGATTGCCGATTGCATGAAGGTTGTCTTCAAGGCCCTTCAAGAATGTTCTCTGGCTGACTCTAAAAAAATCCTTTGGGCCGTGGATTTTGAGCTTAGAGACGAATATGAACTTTGCTACCATTTAGATGAATTCTGGAAACGAGAATTTAAAAGGGAAGACTGGAGTGCAGTCGCGGATCAACTTCTTGATCGTCTTAGCAAGTGGAAGCCTGAGGCTGGAATGGACTCTTTTTCCAGGGAATACAGACGGGAACGCTTGACAGACACGATCATTTGGACTCTGGAGAAAGCCGGCAGGGACATAGAAATTATTCCTCTGGCAATGAAAGAAGCGTCAGAAACACACAGCTATGAACGCCTGGTCAGGTTCTTGCGGCAGGAAGGTCGTAGGGATGAAGCGGAGGAATGGATAAGAAAGGGGTTTGAGGCGACCAAAGAGAAATGGCCTGGAATCGCCACTCAGCTCAGGCAGGAGCTTCTTGAGATGAGGCGCCGCCAGCGCGATTGGAAGTCTGTGGCGGCTATCCGGGCTGAGGAATTTTTTGAATCTCCATCCCTTCATTATTTCCAAGAATTACAGAAGGCGTCAGAGGAAGCTGGCGTCTGGGATGCTGTCCGGCAAGGAGCGATTTATTTTCTTGAAACGGGTAAGCTTCCTCCTCCATTCGATGGCTCAAACAAACCAGAAGAAAGCCCATCATGGCCTCTACCGAAAATTGGACTTGGCTTTAAAACACTCCGCATCCGCCAGAGGTTTCCTCTGACAGATGTTCTCGTCGAGGTTGCGATTCATGAAAAAGATGTTGATAGAATCCTCAAGTGGTATGACATACACACTGAGAAAAGGGATTTCTATTGGAGTGGGGAGGGTAGCCTTGATGACAGAGTTGCCCAAGCCATTAGAGATTGGCAGCCGGATAAAGCTGTGGCTATCTGGAAAAATCTTGCCGAGTTGCACATTGCCCACACAAGTCCCTCCGAGTATATTAGGGCAGCGAAATGTTTACGTCAGATTCAAAAAGTTATGAAAAAACAAGGCAGAATTAATGAATGGGCAGCCTACCTTGCAAAGCTGAGGGTCGAGAATGCCAGAAAAAGAAAATTCCTTGAAATCCTCAACAGAATTTCAGGCAAGCCAATAATCGAGACTTGAGGAAAATTCGGAAGATGATACCTATTTCCCGTTTAATGACAAAAAAGTCTCAGGCATAAGAGGGGTTTTAGAAGGCGAAAAGGGGCGCCCACGCGTCCCTACAAAAATTTGCCTGGAAACAGGCTGTGTGGTATATTTTCTGATTCAATCTTAAGCTTCAAGGAGGTTAACAGTGTCAGCTCGAGGAATAAGAATTTTTGCAGGTATAATTTTCTTTTTATTTTTCCTTTCGCTTGTTTCCCTTGCTGCTGAAGAAGCGCGGGTCCTGCGCTTTCCAACGATCTTTGAGAGCCAGATCGTGTTCAGCTATGCCGGCGACCTCTACACGGTTTCTGCCAAAGGAGGAATTGCCCGCAAGCTGACCAGCCACAAGGGCTTCGAGGTTTTCCCCCGATTTTCCGCTGATGGAAAGAGCATAGCCTTTACCGGCGAGTACGACGGAAATCGGGAGGTCTATCTGATTCCGAGCGAAGGAGGAGTTCCGAAGAGGCTGACCTTCACTCCCACCCTTTCCCGGGACGATGTCTCAGACCGGATGGGCCCGAATAACCTTGTCATGGGCTGGATGCATGATAACAGTCATATCGTCTTCCGCTCACGCATGCGGGAATGGAACGACTTTAACGGCCAGCTCTATCTCGCCTCTGCCGAGGGCGGAATTCCTGAGCAGCTTCCTCTGCCTCGAGGAGGATTCTGCTCTTTTTCTCCTGATGACAAGAAATTGGCCTACAACCGGATTTTTCGTGAGTTCAGAACCTGGAAACGCTACCGGGGCGGGATGGCGGACGACATCTGGGTTTACGACTTTGAGACAAAGAAACTTGAGGATATCACCAACAACCCAGCCCAGGACATCATCCCCATGTGGTCTGGAGACAGGATTTATTTCCTTTCCGACCGCGACGAGAACAAGAAGATGAACCTTTTTGTCTATGACTTAAAGAGCAAAGAAACACGGAAGCTGACGGACTTCAAAGAGTTCGACATCAAATTCCCAAGCCTTGGTCCGAAGGCCATCGTCTTCGAAAACGGAGGATATATTTATCGCTTCGACCTTGAAAAAGAAGCGTCCGAGAAAGTTCCGGTCGTTATCTCTGATGATTTGCCTTCAAGCCGTAAGACGATTGCCAAGGTCAGCGAGAGGCTAACAAACTATGAGATCTCTCCTGATGGAAGCCGGGCGCTGTTCGGCGCTCGGGGCGAGATATTCACTGTGCCGGCCAAATATGGGAATATCCGAAACTTGACCAACACCTCAAATGTCCACGAGCGCAACTCAAAGTGGTCGCCTGACGGCCAGTGGATCGCTTTTATCTCAGATGCAAGCGGCGAGGACGAAATCTATATCATCAAACAGGATGGCTCTGAAAAACCTCAACAGATTACGACCGGGGCTGATACTTACAAATATGAACTCTACTGGTCTCCGGATTCCAAGAAGATAATCTGGAACGACAAGCTTCTGCGCCTCAATTATGTCGATATCGAGACAAAAAAGATCACAGAAGTGGCCAAGGCCAGCATCGGGGAGATCGATGATTTTGTCTGGTCTCCTGATAGCCTGTGGATAGCCTATTCCAAGCCTGAGGCAGAGTCCATGCAAAAAATCTATCTCTACGATTGCCAGGCGCAGAAAACATATGAAGCCACTGACGGTTGGTACTCTTCCTATTCGCCGTCCTTCAGCTCGGATGGAAAATACCTCTTTTTCGTTTCAAACAGAGACTTCAGCCCTATCTACAGCCGTGTCGAATGGAATTATGCCTATCTCTCTATGGCTAAAATTTTCCTGGTCACTCTTTCCAAAGATTTGAAATCTCCCTTTGAGCCAAAGAGCGACGAGGTGGCGATAAAAAAGGAGACGGCAGAACCTGAGGCAAAGGCCAAAGAAGAAGCAAAAAAACCAGTGGGCCCGGAAAAAGAGGCCAGGATAAAAGTCGACCCGGAGGGTATGAAAGACCGTATCATTGCCTTGCCCATCGAGGTCGCAGATTACTGGCATCTTGTTTCAGTCGGCGACACGCTTTATTACATGAAAAGAGGAAGCAGAGATAGAGAATCCTCCTTGAAGATGTATAACCTAAAAGAGCAGAAAGAGACGGACCTCGGCCAAATCAACGGCTACGAAATTTCAAGCGACCAGAAGAAGATGATTGTCCTTCAAGCAAGGTCCTTTGCCATCATCGACCTGCCAAAAGCTCCGGTCAAGATAACAGAAAAGCTCGAGCTGGGCGATATGGAAATGAAGCTTGACCTGAAGGAGGAATGGGATCAGATTTTCAACGAGTGCTGGCGGCAGATGAAATACTTCTTCTATGCTCCCAATATGCACGGTGTGGACTGGCAGGGGATGAAAGCCCGCTACGAACCCCTGGCAAAAGCTGTGAACAGCAGGGCTGACTTGACCTATGTTATCGGAGAGATGATTGGAGAGCTGAGCATAGGTCATACCTATGTCGGCGGAGGCGATATCCCACAAGTCGAGAGGATAGACATCGGGATGCTGGGAGCCCAGTTCAGTCGAGACCAGAAAACCGGCTTTTATAAAATCACAAAGATTCTAAAAGGGCAGAATTGGAACAGGTCCCTCCGTTCGCCACTGACCGAGATTGGTGTCAACATTAAAGAAGGAGATTACTTGCTGGCCGTCAACGGCAAGCCGACGAGCGCCATGACCGATATCTATGAAGCTCTGCTCAACACTGTCGGCAAGCAGGTCACAGTAAAGGTCAACTC
>CAZGMN010000051.1:3016-16148 GCA_964526905.1 uncultured Eubacteriales bacterium | reverse complement strand
GGACATCTCACAGTCATCTCTGATCCTCTGCTCTAAATCACCTATTATGGCCTGATAATATATAATTGAAACCGAATAATCAACACATGATCAAATAGATAATTTGATAAATACTCTTCACATATATATATACGTTTTTTTTAAGGTTTTGATTCACTGATAGAAGCAAATGATTTAAACGCTCGCTAAGTCCAAAGAAAATATGTAAAATCATAAAAATTGATGAATTCGATGCGATTTTGTTATGTCTTTGAGACGAAGTTAAAAAAACGGAGGTTTCGCAAATGAATAGAGTTGAAGATGCGGTATCGTTCTTTAAAGAAGGATTCAATTGTTCCCAGTCAGTTTTTGCCAGCCACGCTTCAGAGTTCGGCTTGAGCCGAGAAGTTGCCCTGAAGATCTCCACATCTTTTGGCGGAGGAATGGCCAGGATGGGGAAAACCTGTGGGGCAGTGACCGGCGCCTTCATGGTCATCGGGCTTAAATACGGCCGGGTCAGCATCGACGATGAGCAAGCAAGAGACAAAACTTATAAAATTGTAAGAGAGTTCGTGAATAGGTTTAAAGCCCGCAACGGCTCGATTATCTGCAGAGAGCTGCTCGATTGTGACCTCAGCACGCCTGAAGGATTGAAGTTAGCCCATGACAACAACCTATTTGAGAACGTCTGCCCGAAATTTGTCCGTGACTCCGCAGAAATTCTCGCCCAGCTCATTTAGCTTGTTGTGCCAGACGAAAATATTGGTTTTTTCGACCTGGCCTTCAAGAATGAGCCAATCCTCATTGTCCAAGACTTGGCGATGGACCGGATTATAATAGAGAATACGGATTTTTCTGGGATTGGCGGCCAAAGTGCTTTTTATATTGAGAATGACTTTTTTTAGCGTTTGGTATCCAAAGGGATTGAACAAGAAAAATATCGTGCATTCCTCAAAATTAAAGTCCGTCACATCGGCATGAAAAATCTCAACCGGTGCTCTATCTTTTATTTTCAGATTTTTCAAATTCTTTTTTGCGATGTTCACTAGATTCTCGACCAACTCCACCCCAATGACTTTTTTCACTCTCTGTGAAGCAAAGAAAAAGACTACTCTTCCTTTGCCGCAGCCTAAGTCTACACAGACATCATTCCCGTTCAGCTTTAGATACTTAACCAACTTCTCTAATTTTTTATAAGGAGTTGGTTGGTAATCCTCTCCGTCTTTAAAGAGACTCAGGTTATCCGTCAAAAGATAGACTGTGCTCGTCTTTATCCCAAATCTCCTTTCATAATGTCTTTCTTTTGTTATATTCTCAATACTCTGCGGGATATAAAAAAGCAAAAATCTTACTATATAAGAAATGCGAAATCTAAGCTTGCATAAAATTTCGGCTAATATCTGTTTTCTACTTATACTCATAGAAACTCAGAGGCGAACTTATCTTTACAGTCCTTTAGTCTATTGAATAAATAATTATCAATAAAAACTTTTAAGGCCAAAGATATCTATGTCTTAAGAGTTTCAAAATAATAAACTCTGATAAGCTAAAATCGGCAGTTAGATTTAAAACCTGCTAAAGTTTAAGGATCATCCATTCTTTGCTGTAGGGAACGCTGCTCATCAAGATGCCTTTCTCTTTTGTCACCAACAGATTATCGCTCGGGTTATAGCCGAATCCCTTCTCAGAGTCATAAAGCCCGGGCTCGACACTGAATATCATCCTTTCCTCAAGGATGGTGTAATCTCCAAGAGCAAGCCATGGGGCCTGATGGCCTTCCATCCCTTCGCCGTGAGCAGGGCGATGGTAGATGTATTTCTCGACCCCATTCTTGACTTGAAACTGATGAATCTTGTAAGCGACCTCAGAGCAGGTCTTGCCAGCCTTGGACTCATCCTCCTGGATGCGGACGCAGTCAGTGACAACCCGCCACAATTTCTCCCGATGGCTGTCCCAAGGCAGAATCTGGTAATAGCGGTAGAGCTCTCCTCCATAGCCGCCTATCCTCACCACTCCTGAGACCTGAAGCGCGTCTCCCCTCTCGATTTTTTTATGGAAGAATTGGTTTGGATGAGGATAGGCTGTGGCAGCACCCGCACGGCAGCCGATGCTGACCGCTATTCCTACGGCCGAATGGGGCTTTCCGTCCCTTTTGACATCTTTCATGATCAAGTCAGTCCCATATTGGATGGCTGCCTGCTCGACATCAAAGTCAGTGGCATCTGTTCCTTTCTGCAGGATAAAATCCCTGGCGAAGGCATGAATCTTGCTGAAATAATCCATCGCCCTCTGAGTTAGAGCAATTTCTTCTTTGGTCTTGACCATTCTCATCTTGAGGCAGATGTCGCTGATATCGATGAACTTCGCCTTGGGAAGGACTTCATTTGCCTTTTTTAATCCTAAAGGAGAAAATCCATTGTCAACCGCTATTGTCTTTTCTGCAAATCCTCTTTTCTTCAATCCCTCAAGAAGCCAGGCAAAAAGGTCAACTGTCTTTCCCTGAACAACTTTGCCCTTGTTTGGAAAGGCTCCCTCGGCGTGGAGATAATCAAAATAATACTCGTTGCCTGTGCTCCACCAGGATGTGACCAAGTCCCTGTCCAGGCCCGGGTGGTACCAGTAGAGAGCATCCTCTTTCAGCGGGAATAGAGCATAAAAAGGCCTCTCTGTTGAGGTATAGAAGAGCCCGGTGAAATAGATGATATTCCAGGGATTCTGAATAAGAATAGCCTCGGCTCCTTTCTCAGCCGCTTTTTCCTTTAGCCGCTTTGCTGTCTCCTTATACCAGCTCAGAGGCAGACGGTCGAACGCTGCTGGCTCAGGATGCTTAGGATTCTTGACAAGCAGCTTTTCCGAGTTGCTGGAAACTACAGGCTGGGAGCGGGCGATATTTCCGGCTCCAAATCCAAGGCCTGTTAAGCCCAACCCCACGTTTTTTATGAAACGACGCCGCGATATACCCATGATAACCTCCTTATCCGTTTATAATCAGGGCTGACCTTATGTCCCAGGCTGCATGTTCCCTTCACACTTTTCACAGTCGCTGCGACAGCTATTACTTTTTTAGCCATTGCTTTCGCCTCTCTTGGGCTATATTCTATTCCAGTCAGGTTGGCCAAACTGGATAAGGACAACCCTTTGACTATTTCCCACGGCTCATCGAAAGAGATGCTTATTAACACAGAAAAAGATTGATGTCAAAGGCATCGTTCCAGCCTTGTTGACTTTATATTTTCTCTGTGCAATCGTAATTGAAAAGAGATGAGAGAGGACGAGATTGGCGTTTGAAGATGCGCGGATGGACTAAAACAATCGTCTCCATCAGTGTCTTTTTCTTCTTAATCTTTTTCCTGGCGCACGATGTCCTGGCTTTGAGCCCCGCCAAAAACTTGAATGAATTCCTGCTCAGAACATGGACGGCGGAATCTGGTCTGCCGCAGAATACAGTCAATGTGCTGCTTCAGAGCCACGAAGGTTACTTATGGCTGGGGACAACGGCAGGACTTGTTCGTTTTGATGGAGTTCGTTTCAAAGTCTTTTCAAGATGGAATACCCCTGCCTTAAAGAACGACAGAATTCTTGCCCTTTACGAAGACAGGAACAATGTCCTCTGGATAGGAACCGACGGCGGCGGCCTATGCTCGGTCAATAACGGGACTTGGAGACAATATAGCACTCCGGACGGATTATCTAACAATCACGTAAGGGCCATAACCGGCGACTGGCAGGGACAGCTTTGGGTGGGCACAGAGTACGGTCTCAATCGCTTGGGCCTGGACGGCTTTCGAATCTATACGGCCAAAGACGGTCTGTATGACAATCTCATCACGGCCTTAGCCTTTGACAACTGGGGCAACCTTTGGATAGGAACCATGAGAAACGGCTTGGCGCAGTTCAAGGAAAGAGTAACACACGTTTATGGCTACGGTGAGGGGCTGTTGAATATGTCCGTGCTTTCGCTCGCGGAGGACCGGAGAGGCAATATCTGGATAGGGACACTTGAAGGGCTCTATTATTTAGACAGAGAAACAGGAGCAGTCAGCCCTGTGCCTGGAACTTCATACACTCCGATAACATCAATACTCGAAGACGAAGAAGGCATGTTATGGATCGGGACAATGGCCGATGGCCTGAAACGGATGAGCAAAGGAACGATGAGAGGATTATCATCCAGGGATGGCTTCCCTGATGATTTCATCCACGGACTCTTACAAGACCGAGACGGGAATCTCTGGATCGGGACCGATACAGGCGGCCTTATTCAGCTCAAGGAGGCCAGAGTTCGAAGCATCACCACCAATAACGGGCTTGCTGAGAATATGGTCTATGCCCTACTGCAGGACCATGAAGGCTCTTTCTATTTCGGGACAAGATACAGCGGCCTTTGCAAAATGAGAGAGGAGAGAATCGTTGAAATTATCAATGCAAAGAGCGGCTTATCCAATAACCGGATAAGGGCGCTCTTTAAAGACAGCAGCGCTGGGCTATGGGTAGGAACTGAGGGAGGCGGAATCAACATCCTGAGAAACAAGAAAATAACTTCATTGACCGCAAAAGACGGCCTGCCTTCGAATAATGTCACGGCTATTCTCCAGGACAATACAGGAACAATGTGGATCGGAACAGATAATGGGCTGGTTAGATTCGGAGGGGGAAGGCTCATCATGGGCGACAGCCGAACAGGGCTGATAGGCCATCATATCCGCGTCTTATTTGAAACCCGTCAAGGCATCCTTTATGCCGGGACAAAACAAAGGCTGTTTAAATTCTCAGGCCAGTCATTCGAAATCGTCCCTCAGGGAAATGAGGATTCAGAACTTAATGTCATCTCTCTCTATGAAGACGCGGAAGGCGCGCTCTGGATAGGGACAGACGGGAATGGCCTCTGGCGCTGGCAAGAGGGAAAGATGACCTCTTTCACGGCGAAGCAAGGCCTGCTCGATAACACCATTTTCAGTATTGAAGAAGATGAGAACAAGAACCTGTGGATGAGCACCGCCAAAGGTGTCTTCAAGGCCAACCTCGGAGAGCTGAACGATTTTTCCGAGCAAAAGATTCGTTCTGTTCATTCGACATCTTATGCTGAGTCTGACGGCATGGCCAGCCGGCAGTGTCTCGGAGGAGGGCAGCCCTCATCCTGGAAAGCAAGCTCAGGCCAACTCTACTTTCCGACTGTGAAAGGGATTGCGGTCTTTGACCCCAAGAAAATGCTGGCAAAAAGAGAGCCTCCAGAAGTGGTCATCGAAGATGTTATTGCCGCTGATCGCTCAATCATCGGCCAAGAGAGGATTGCTCTTTCCCCTAAGGTCGGAACCGTTGAGTTACATTTCACAGCCCTTGATTTTTTAGCTCCGGATAAGATTCGCTTCAGCTACAAGCTGGAAGGCCGCGATCGTGATTTTACCGATATTGGCCCTGACGACAAACGGTCGGCCGCCTACAGCGGCCTTCGTCCGGGAAAGTACCGCTTCTTCGTCAAAGCTGCAAATAATGACGGCCTATGGAATGAAAAAGGCGCGGCCTTTGAGTTTGAAGTCCTCTCTCCAATTTACAGCAAGCCGATTTTTTATTTTGCCCTGCTTCTGGTCATTCTATCCATAGGCGGCGCCAGCCTCTTTATCCTTCATCAAAAGAAGTCAAGAAAACACCTGGAAAAGTATAAGACATCTGCGCTTCAGCCCCAAAAAGCAGAAGAGGTTATGCCCAAGCTCCTTCAGCTGATGAAAGAGGAGAAACTCTTCCTCGACCCGGATTTGACGCTGAGAGACCTGTCGCAAAGGCTCAGGATTCACTACAACCACCTCTCGCGAATCATCAACGAACGGTTTGGCCTGAGCTACAATGATTTCATCAACAAATACAGGATTGAAGAAGCGAAGCGCAAGCTGGCTGACCCGGAGGAAAAAGAGAACTCAATCCTGGACATTCTGCTCAGCACCGGATTCTACTCAAAATCCGTATTCAACGCCGCCTTTAAGAAATTTGAAGGCACAACACCCTCTGAATATAGAAAGAAGCATCTGGGCTAAATTCGCTTCAAAATATCTCCCGCCTTTCTTTCTCCTTAGTTGCCCCGTTTGAAATTACAATTTCGTACGTTCTCAAGGTACTAAATTTTAATTCCAGGCGACAATTTTATTTTAAAAAATTAAATTGAAGCCGTGAAACAAAAAAAATCAAAAAAAATCCTTAAAATTTAAAAAGGAGGAAAAAAGTATGAGGATTATTAAAATTGCAATTCTGGCGATCTTATTTCTTATCCTGTTTTTATCCCTGAATCTTCTTGCCGCTCCTGAGAAAGAGATTCAAAAGACGTTTCCGGCAAAAGAAGAAATCAGGCTCAGGTTTGCGCTTGGCGATTGCCGTATCGAAAAGAGCAACGACGGCCAAATTCATGTTCATCTGGTCTATTCTTATGAAGATAGCGAGGCCTTCGAGCCGAGGCTTGAGGAAAGGGCGCGAGCTATTTATTTGGAAGAAAAGTTTCATAGAAATAATCCCCATGGATATTCAAAATGGACGGTTGCTATTCCCGACAATACTGAAATTAATTTCAATTCCGGGACTGGAAATTTAGTGATCAACGGCTCGGGGGCAAGAATCGACGGCAATACAGGAACCGGCGATATCCAGGTCGATAATGCCAAAGGAAAATTTAAGCTTAACAGCGGCACAGGAAATGTTGAGGCGCGTGGCTGTGAAGGCGAGTTCAAATTAAACAGCGGCACGGGCAGGGTCAGGATTGAGAATTCAAAGGGCAATTTTCATGCTAACAGCGGCACAGGAGATGTTGAGGCTCATGGCCTGACAATCGAGTTTGAGGGAGGTTTCAACTCCGGAACAGGTGACGTGGAAGTCTCTTTTCCGAAAGGAGAAGACTTTGATTTGACTGTCAGCTCAGGAACAGGTGACGCTGTTGTCGATATGCAGGGCAGCCCCATTCAGGGATATTTTGAGTTCACGGCTCAAGCCAGGCGAGGGCGCATTGTTTCTCCAGTTAAGTTTGACAAAGAAGAAGAGTTTATGGAAGGAGATCACAAATATCTGCAGAAATCCTTCACAAAAGGCAAAAATAAGCCTCGCGTCTACATCAAGACAGGAACAGGAACCGCAAAGCTGAAAGGATAAGAATTACTTCTTTATTTTTCCATCCAGCTTGACTTTAGCCTTAGCGGGATATATTCTAAGCGATGAATTTGGACCGGCTGGATGGAAAGTTACACTTTTCAGCTTTACTCTCAAATCCTAAGGACATTCTGGCGCATATTTCTGATTATTCTTTTTATCATCGCTGCCGTCATCGTCTTTCCTTTTATCAAAGATGTCCTGATCATATTGATCATCTCCGGATTGCTCTCCATTCTCCTCAGTCCCTTGGTGGACGTCTTAGAAAGCAGAGGAATTAAGCACGGCTTGGCTATTCTTCTGGTTATGGCTCTAATCCTTGCCCTTCTTGCCCTCTCGTTCTGGATGATTATACCGCGCATCATTAGCTCTGTAGAGACGCTAATGACCAAGCTTCAATCAGATATCATCTTAGACTTAACCCAGAAAATAGAAGGTTTCTTCAATAAGCATTTCCATAATCCTGAGCTGGCAAAGAATGTCCTGGCACGTCTGAACAGCTTTGGCATCACATTGCTTGGCAGCTTGGAAGGGCTCCTTAAGAGCGTCGGCTCATTTCTGGCTTCGGTCGTCATCATTCCGGTTGTCACTTTTTTCTTGATCAAGGACTCAAGGCAGTTCAAAAAAGCCCTGATCTCCAGGGTCCCTAATCAATATTTTGAGCTTTCTTTAAACATTCTTCATAAAACAGGAGACCAGGTCACAAGTTATATCCAGGGTCAGGCCATTGCAGGCCTGATTGTTGGAGTGCTGACGATTATCGGCCTGTTCATCATCAACAGAGTCTTCCATGACCCTGTCCCCTATTTTTTATTCGTCGGAGCCTTGCGCGGCTTGCTTAATGTCATCCCTTATATCGGGCCGATTGCAGGTATGGCTCTGGCCATGGCCCTTACTATCTTGAATAATCCTGCCAATCTGGGAGCCGTGCTTTTATGGGTGGCGATTGTTTTTATCGTCATCCAGGCCCTTGACAATATTATAATTTCTCCCCTCGTTGTTTCTAAAAGCGTCGACATGCATCCTCTAACCGTTCTGGTGGTGGTGATCATCGGCGGTAAGGTGGCGGGCGTGACAGGGATGCTTCTTGGAGTTCCCCTGGTGGGGGTCATCAAGGTTGTTATTTCTCAGTTGAGTTGGGGATTAAGGAATTATAAAATCAGTTCGCCTCTCAAAGCGTGAAAAAATTTTCTCAAGGATCAAGGCCTCAGTCAAAATTGCTTTGTTCGCTTTATTTATGTCTGCCCCTGATCTTCCTTATTTCAGCCATGTTCAATAATCCAGCGGAAAAGATATCAGAATCCAGGCCCATGCTGCCCAAGACCGTGGGACTCTGGACAAGGCCCGACTCCCCGCGATTCATCAATGCCGAGAATATTTTCGATTACATGGACGGTGCCGGCGAACTCTACCTCGGCTACCGCTTCGACCACCTCGAGTCTTGGGAGTATGAGTCCCAGGCTCAGAAAAGCATCCTTGTCGAGCTGTATTTTATGAAGACAGCAGACGATGCCTTTGGCCTGCTCTCTCTGGACTGGGGAGGTGAACGTTTAAATTTGGATCAATCTGCCAAGGAAAATCCGGCTGACTGGGCAAGAGCCCTCTACGGCGAGGGACTGCTGCGTCTCTGGTCGGATACTATCTATGCCAGAGTTATGGCCTACCAGGAAACGCCGGAATCAAAGGCTGCGGTTCTGGAACTCGGCCGCTCCATTGTCAAAGGCCGAAGGAATCCTGCGGCGCCGGGCCTGATGGGAAGCCTCCCGGGCTCTTTCCAGCCGCAGTGGATGCTGCTCAAAAATAGAGCGAGCTACTTTCGTTCCCATCTCGTGCTGAATTCTCTTTATTATCTCGGCCAGGAAAACATGCTTGACTTAGACCTCAATTCAGAAGCAGTCACCTCTCCTTACGAAAGAAAGGAGGCAAAGGGACAGAAGCGCATCCAATTCCTTTTGGTGAGATATCCCGACAATGAGCATGCTCGGCAGGCGCTCGCTCACTTCCAGAGAGCTTATCTTCCAGAATATCAAGCTCCTCTGCAGATGAGTTCCTCAAAGGAGATGGTGAATGTCTTCTCTGTTGAAGATGGCTGGCTGGGATGCAGACTCCGGGACAATGTCCTTGCCTTCATCTTTGAATGCCCTGATGAGAAGACGGCCAAGACAATCATTAATCGAATATGATAGGATTCAATCCAAGAGGAGGTAAATCATGACGTATAAAGGAAAGCCATTGACTCGAAGAGACTTTCTTCGGGGAACACTGGGAACAACCTTCGGCATATCTATAATGGGAAAGACTTGGCTGAAAGGCGGCCAAAAACCAGCCGGTCCAAGCCTGGTCTTGATTGTCCGTGATAAGAATGCAATGGATGCCACTAACAATGTCAACTCCGGAGTCTTGAAGGCCATGCTCGACCAAATTTTGCTTAAGTTCACAGGGCAGAAGACGACTAAGGAGGCTTGGCTCAGCCTCGTCAAACCCGAAGACACCATAGGCCTTGTCTCTACCGAGCACCTCAACCCGACCCACAAAGAAGTTGTGGCTGCGGTTAGAAGCTCGCTGATCGATGCCGGAATTCCAGAAAATAAAATCATGGATGCCCAGGGAGGGCCTGATAAGCCCAAAGCCTGCACGGCGCTGATTGCGCTGCCGGCCCTCAAAGCCCACTGGCTGACAGGCATGGGCACAGTCATGAAGATTTATATTCGTTATTCAGGAAGACCCAGCAACTACCATGATGAAAACAACTCCAAGCTGGGAGAGGTCTGGAACCTCCCCTTTGTCAAGGGAAAGACCCGGCTGGTGCTTGTCGATGCGCTTCATCCTCTCTTCGATAAAGGCCCGCAGGTGGATCCGCGTTACAAATGGGCCTACAATGGCTTGATCATAGGAACAGACCCAGTAGCTGTGGATACAGTTTGCCTGCGGATTATCAGCGAAAAAAGAAAAGCCACAAGGGGAGAGCCCTGGCCGCTCAGCCCTCCCCCGCTCTCTATCGAAGCGGCCGACAAGGTCTACGGGCTGGGAACGAGCAACTGGAATAATATCAAGGTTGAGCATTTTGGCTGGGACCAGGATTTGATGCTGGGCTAGAAATATCAGCACAGCTTTCTCCAAAATATATTTTAAGGCTCACCATCCATAAATAATCTTGGAAAAAATTATGACATCAGGAAAAAAGTCAAACCGCAAGGACAGGATTAACGTATGAATAGACGAGGAGGCGAGATGCATAAAGAAATCCAATTTGGACGAAGGAAATTTCTGAAGACCGCTGTCATCGGCATGGTTGGCGGCAGTCTGGCTGCCAAAGCCGGATGGACAGGCAACAGAGAGACAGCCGGGAAATACGGCCAGGAGGCAAAAGACATAAGCTCTCTCAAAATAAAAAGCTACCGTATCCTCGGCCGGACCGGATTCAGAGTCTCAGACCTTGGTGTCGGCCAAGTTCAGGACGAAGGGTTGATGAGCGCTATGCTCGATGCCGGAATGAATTATATCGACACGGCAGAGAGCTATCCCGGCCACCACCGGATCGTGGGTAAGGTCATCAAGGGTCGCGACCGCAAGTCCATCTTCGTCACCTCCAAGATGTTGATGGAAGGCGATATTTCGAAAGAAGGCCTTCTCAAGCGTGTTTATAAAGCCCTGGAAGAGCTTGATACGGAATATATCGACTGCATGATGATGCATCTGCCCAATAATCTCGAAACCTTGAAGGCAGAGTCTTTCCATGCCGCCATGGCCCAGCTCAAATCCGAGGGCAAAATCAGGCATGTGGGCGCTTCCCACCACGGCTCGTTCTGGTTCAAAGACCCGGAAGAGACGATGGAGAAGATTCTTCTGGCTGCGGCTGATGACGGACGGTTTGATGTTTTTCTCATGGCATACAATTTCCTGCAGATGGACCAGGCGGAGAAAGTCCTCCGGGTCTGCAAGGAGAAAAATATCGGCACAGCCCTGATGAAGACCAAGCCGGTAGCTGCTTATTATCTCCTTAAATCACGGGTCGAACAGCTTGATAAGGAAGGAAAGGAAGTCCATCCTTTTTACAGGGAGGGATTGATACGTTTCAAGGACAAGGCCGACAGGGCTGAACAATTCATCAAGAAATATGACCTCAAGAACCTCGATGAAATCAACGCCGCAGCTGTCAGGTTTGTGCTCGACAATTCAAATGTCAATACAGTCTGCTGCTCGCTGAGAAACTATGATGACATTGAGAAATTCATCCCCCTTTCCGGCACAAAGCTCAGCGATTGGGATAAGGCGAAGCTGACTGCATACAGAGAAGGCTGCGGCGAGCTTTACTGCCGCCACGCCTGCGGCCTATGTGAGCCTGAATGCCCTCACGGCGTTCCAGTGAATACGATTATGCGCTATAACCATTACTTCATGGCGCAGGGCAGAGAGAGGGAGGCGATGCTCAAATATGCTGCGATACCTGGCGCAAAAGCTGAGGCATGCGGCGAATGCCCGGGATACTGCGAGGCTGCCTGCCCTTACAATGTCCCCATCCAGGGTATGCTCATCCTTGCCCATGACCAGCTTTCTCTGGCTTAATACCAGCTCATACCCTGCTGTTGCATGATAGCCCCTTTAAAAGAAAATTCTTTCCGACTCTTTTGCTGTTCAAAGAAGAAATTTTTTTTGCATCTCATCTATCTGAGGTTTTTTAGAATGGCGGCTGGGATGCGGCTCTTCTAATTAAGGCATTCAAGAATTTTTTACCGGTCATTTTAAGACACGCTATAAATTTTCTATTTGTGCTTGAAATAGCCCTTAATTCTTAATATTGCTTGGTTCTTTCAATCCTTGGATAAAATTATCACACTATAATCGAAGCGGTCAATCACGAAAAATGAGTATAAAATTAAAGGCGGAATTAAGGTCAATACTGGCCGGGACTGTCTCCTCAAATTAGAGTCATTTCACTAAAATCAATTCCTTCTGAGGCGTAGAGAGGAACTCAGCTCCATCCTTCTTAACAACAACCATCTCTTCAACAGTGACAATTCCGCGCTCCGGCACCTTAAGCCTGGGCTCTAAGGTAAAAACCATTCCCTCCTCGATGGGCTCAAAGGGCTTTTTAGCATATTTCTCCCATGCAGGCCCCAATAATGCTGTCCCGTCATGGGCAAACCGACCTACTTGATGGCCCAAGGCATGCGGAAATTCCTCATAACCTCTGGAGACGATGTGGCTGCGGGCAATGGCATCTATTTCGCGGCCCTGAGCTCCAGGCTTTAAGGCTCGCCTTGAAAGCTCGATGGATTCGACTATCGTTTGAAATCCCTTTTGAACCTCTGGCGGCGCCTGCCTCTCCCCTTTGTTGAGAACATAATATGTCCTCTGCAGGTCAGAGCAGTAGTCTTCGACTCTTACCCCAAAATCCATGTTGAGGATATGGCCTCGCTCAACTTTGCGGTCTGTGGGTTTGTAATGAGCCTCAGCAGTCTCAGGACCGGTGAAGACGGCAGGGCAGTGGCTTTTCTCCCAGGCAAAATCAAGGTTCCTTCTCTCAACTTCCTTAATCATGAAATTGGCTATCTCTATTTCAGTCCGGCCAGGAGCGATGAAAGATTTGACCAGCTCAAAAATATCCAGCGTTTGCTTGATGGCTTTTCTAATGCAGCCGATTTCATACTCTGTCTTTCTCGCCCTTAGACTGGAGACAATCTTTTCAGCTGAAACAATCCTTTTTTCAAAGCCGATTTCAGATAAGAACTCATAAAGAGTCAGATACATCCCATGGGTAAGTCCGTCGCCTATCTCACTGTCTTTTGAATAATTTACGGCAATCGACGCCGGATTAATTTCTCTTATAATCTGCAGCAGGCTCTCTTTGATTCCTTTCACATAGCTCAGGACATGCTTATAGACTCCAAGGTCTTCTATGGTTTTTTTATCCATCTGCCCGACAATGGCATAGGTTTCCCCTGCCCTGGTAATGATGAAGGCTGAATGCCAGGTCACATCCGCTTTGACCAGAAAAGCCAGCATCGGGTCTCGGATAATCGCCGTC
>CAZGMN010000051.1:0-3006 GCA_964526905.1 uncultured Eubacteriales bacterium | reverse complement strand
CAGTCGACAGAATATTCATTCAAGATTTTTATGGCCTGCTCCACCTTTTCCTGAATAAGCATCGAATCCTCCTTCTGTCGCTTTCCTATTTTTCTTGCTCTTTAAATTCTCCCAGAATTTTGGTGAAGGCTAAGAGAACTATAATCCCCAGGATGAAGTGGGCGGCGAGCGTGTACCAGATATATTCGGGATGATTCAGATTTTGGAAGTGGCCAGACAGAGAGGTGTAGGTGACGCCGCTCAATGCCGCGCCAATCATCAGCGCCAGAAAGTTGGAGCCCATGTATAAGCCGGCTTTTTCTTTGGGCGCAATCCAGGTGATGTACTCTTGGATTCTTGGCGAAGAGACCATCTCTCCCACGGCAAAAAGGAAAATTCCAAGAAAAACAAAAGCAGCAGCGGAAATCCTGGCATAGCCGATGACAAGGAAGCCTAAGGCTGAGATGAAAAGCCCGAAAAGAAACGATGGAAGGGCCTTAAATCTCTCAAATATCCTGGAGACGAGAACCTGGAAAATCATGATGATATAGCCTGTGTGGGAAATCGTTTCGCCCATGATCCGCCTGACTCCTCCTTCATCGGCATGGGATAAGAAGTTTGCAAATTTTGTTCCGAAGACGCTCTTCAAATTCAAATAGAGCTGGGCCGTGTCGATGTTCCTGTCCACATAGACAGCGCACAGGTTAAAAAAGCCCCAGAAAGGAAGCCAGAAGAACAATCCAAGCAGGACCAGGAAAAAAGCAAACTTCAAGTCTGAAAGGGCGGTTCCTATATCCTTAAATTTCTGGGCGAGCGTCACACCTTCGATATCTCTCTTCGGCTCCTTGTAGAAGAAGATTGTGACCAGGAGCATCAGGCCGATGGCAATGGCTGCAACCAGAAAAGCATAATTCCAGGATATAACTCTGAGCTTTCCGGCGACAATCGGCCCGAACGAGCCGCCCACATTGACCATCTGATAGAAAATTCCAAAGCCGAGCGTCTTGTTCGTTGAGTCGGTCGTAACCCGAACCGTGCCGGCAATCAGAGGCTTGAAGATGCCGGCAGCAAAGCCGATGCTGAGCATGGTCAGGGCAATTCCTGAGAATGATTTGGTGATGATGAGAAGGAGTATGGAGGGCAGATAGGCAAGGTAAGATACGATGAGCACTTTTTTGAAGCCGAATTTATCTGCAAATGAGCCGGAAAAGATAGGAATTCCGTAAGAGAAAAGGAGGAAGATGCTCTGGACAATCCCTAACTGTGCTCTGGTGTAGCCGAGGTATTCCATATAAATGCCAAAGCCGAAGTAAATGCCGTAGTAGGCAAACCGCTCAAGGATCTCTACGGTATTTGCTATCCAGAAGACTTTGGGGAAGGGTGTTCTATTTTTCATTTCTCCCTCATATAATTTGAAATATAAAACATCTTTTTTCCGTTATAGAAAATATCGTCATTTCACGGATTGTCATATATTTCATGTCCAGAGGATAGCATAACGTTTAAACTTACAAGCCATATCTATTCATTCCCAAATTTTGCCATGCAATATTATAAAAAAGGAGGAAGATAAGCAATAAAAAATTTAATCTAAAGTGAAGACCACATTGGGGGGTGGCCGCTGCTTCTGGCAGTTCGTTGGAGTGAATTGCTATGCCGTTATTAATTCTAGTTTTTCTTTTGTTATTGAAGGAAGTCGTATGGGTGCGAAATAATCTGCAGGATAAAGATAATCCTCACCAGATTCATCTATTACCCTAATCTGATGATGTCTCTCCGCTTCTCTGTCAGTCAACACTTCGTATATCTTCTTAATCTCCAGCGACGCTTTATAGCCACGATTCTCAATACAAATCATAAAATGTCTCTTCATAGTCGCCTCGATTATAAATATTTCTTAATTTTCATTTCCTTCTTCCCTACGCCGTGTCCTTCATACCAATGGACCTCTGCATCAAGAATATTACCATCCACTAATTTTACACGGCATATTCCCTTTAATTTCCTCCAATTTGTTTTTCCATAACTCTTATTCAACCGACTCAAATTCTTTATTCCTTGCCCTACGGCAATGGTTTCAATCTTCCGTATCTCTCCAACTACTTTGAAATTCACTTTTAAATTTTAGCAAAATTAATAAATTTTATAAAGCATATCTGCCCCTGGCATTTAGGTCTGGATTTTTATGCCGCATTTGAATTGTCACTCTCAAGAACAAAATACCTGGGGATGAACCGGCTGTGATCATTGATTAAACAGACTTCTTAGTAATTCAATCAGCTCGGCCAGCACCATGGCTGTTGCTCCCCAGATCTTATATCCTTTGAAGAAGTAAAAGGGAACATCAGCTTCAATGCCCATGATCGTCCAAACTTCTCTGCGCATATTCTGAGGGTCGAGCAAATGGTTGAGCGGAACCTCGATGACTTCAGCCACCTCATGGCTCGACGGCTGAAAGTCAGGGCGCTTGTCGGTCGCCGCGACTATCGGATACATGCAATAATTGCTGGGAGGAATATAGATAGGTGTCAGCTCGCCCAGGATTCTTATTTGGCTCGGCTCTATCATCAGCTCTTCCCGAGCTTCTCTCAGCGCAGTTTGCTGCAGGCTTTCGCCTTGGTCCTGACCTCCTCCTGGAAAGGAAATCTGCCCTTGATGGAAGAGGACGCTCGGCGTCCGCTTGGTTAAAACCAAGTGCAGCCTCTTCTTCCAGGGATAGAAAAGGACAAGGACTCCTGCTTTGAGGCTTGAGCCTTCAACTTCCTGGTATGTTTTATTCCCCGGCCTGGGATTGGTGATCATCCTCAACTGGGCTTTTAATCCGGGCTTCGGGCCTTGAAGCGCTTTCTCCAAGAATTGAAGGGCCTCTTCAATTCCGGATTTCCAACTTACCTTCCCTTTTTCCGAATTGCCTTTTACTCTTACCATCTTTGTTTGAGCATCCTAAATTCCTTGATAGCCAATGATTGACAGTGGGGTGGCACGGCGTGCTCCCCGCAACGCCCGCAGCTGCAGGGGTTCCCCACG
>CAZGMN010000050.1:0-16316 GCA_964526905.1 uncultured Eubacteriales bacterium | reverse complement strand
CCCGGCTTCCCAGAAAACAGAGGAAATAAATCAGAATATCTTTTCCAAACTTAATCTCGGAAAAAGTTAAAAAGAGCTTATCATACATCGCTTTGCCCAAAGGAAAATCCTATGAATAAAAAGATTCTGAGAAAAATCCCCTCCGTCGATGTGCTGATTCATACCGACGAGGTGAAACAATGGATTGAAAAATACAACCGGGAGACGGTTGTGAACGCCATCCGCTACGTTCTTAACGAGCTCCGCTCAGAAATCCTCAATCAAAAAAAATTCGCTTCAGACGAAAAAAATCTTTCAGTGGAGAATATCACCAAAAGGGCTCAATCTCTTCTGCAGAAAAAATTTTCACCTTCATTGAAAAAAGCCATTAACGCCACGGGAATAATCCTTCATACCGGCCTCGGCCGCTCCGTCCTCTCCCAGGAAGCTCGAGAGGCCATCAACAACATCATCGAAGGTTACTGCAACCTGGCTATCGAGGCGGAGAACGGCCGCCGCGGACACCGCGACTCTCACCTCAGCGCCCTCCTCTGCGAGCTCAGCGGAGCCCAAGCCGCAACCGTCGTCAACAACAATGCCGCGGCAACCCTCCTCATCCTCAACACGCTGGCCAAAGGAAAAGAGGTGATTGTCTCCCGCGGACAGCTGGTTGAGATCGGCGGCTCTTTTCGAATGCCAGAGGTTATGGAGGCGAGTGGAGCCATTCTCAGAGAGGTAGGCACGACAAATAAGACACATCTCAAGGATTATTCTTCCGCAATCAGCGAGAATACAGGCGCCGTCATGCACGTCCATCACAGCAACTATAGAATCCTGGGTTTTGCAGATGAGCCTTCGATTGAGGAGCTCGTCGAGCTGGGAAAAAAGCACAAGCTGCCGGTCATCGATGACCTGGGCAGCGGCGCCCTTGTTGACCTAAAAGAATTCGGCTTGGAAACTGAGCCTATGGTCCAGAGGAGCATCAAAGCCGGAGCGGATGCGGCCTGTTTCAGCGGCGACAAGCTCATCGGAGGCCCTCAGTCCGGAGTCATCGTCGGAAAGAAAGAGATTATAGAGAAAATAAAGAAAAACCCCTTAGCCAGAGCCTTCCGCGTGGGAAAGATAACGATTGCGGCCATGGAGGCGACTCTTAAGCTCTTCCTCAATCCAGCACAATTGGCTGATCACCACCCCCTCTACAGGATGCTTTCAATCAAGCTTGAGGAATTGGAGAAAAGAGCGCAGAGGATGGCAAAAAAGCTCAAGGACCAAAGAAGGGAAGAAGCAAGTCTTCAGGTTGTTAACGGCGATTCACAGGTCGGAAGCGGCTCGGCGCCGATAGAAACCGTGCCGACAAAGCTCTTGAGCATCAAGCCTCTTGTCTTGTCTGCGGCAAATCTCGCCCGAAAACTCCGCTACCACAATCCTCCCATCTTTGCCAGGGTTCAAAAAGAAAAAGTCCTGCTCGATTTCCGGACAATCCAGCCTAGTGAAGACTCCGCTGTCTATGAAGCCCTCCTCTCTCATCTTAGGGAAAAGGAGTTGAATGATGATTGATCGCGAAAAAAGAAAAAAAATTATGCAGCGCTCTATAAAATTGGGTCACTGCATCTGCAATCCAAAACAGCCCTGTCCCTGCGACCTCTTCAAGGAAAAGAACGTCTGCCTCTGCGCAGGAGAGCGGCTCGAAGACGCTCCGGAAAAAGTCCAGCTGACGAAATTCGTGGAGAACGCCGGCTGCGCTTCCAAGATCAACCAAAATGACCTTAAAAAAGTCCTGGCTTCAATTCCTCCGGTCACAGACCCAAAGGTTCTGGTCAGCACCAACACCTGTGACGATGCCGGCATTTACCAAATAAACAACAAGTTTGCCCTTGTTCAGTCTGTTGACGTTTTTACGCCGTGCGTGGACGACCCTTACACCTTCGGCGAGATCGCCGCCGCAAACTCCGTGAGCGATATCTATGCCATGGGCGGCAAGCCCCTGACGGCGCTATCCATTATCGGCTTTCCCATCGACTCTCTGAGTCATAGGGTCATGAGCGAGATCATTCTGGGAGGGATTGCCAAGATGAAGGAGGCCGGCACGGTTGTCCTTGGAGGGCACAGCATCAAGGAGAACGAAATCAAGTTCGGCTTTGCCGTCACCGGCGTCATCAACCCCTCGAGGATTATCACCAATGATAAGGCCAAGCCGGGTGATGTCCTTGTCCTCACCAAGCCGATTGGCACAGGAATCATCAGCTTCGCCCACCAGATTGGAAAAGCCTCTGCCTCAGCTTTGATGGCCATCTCTGAATCGATGACAGAGCTCAACAGGATTTCCTCAGAAATCATGGCTGAAATGGGCATAAACAGTGCGACCGATGTCACCGGCTTCGGTCTCTTAGGGCATCTGAGTGAAATGGTTTTTCAAAGCGGCGTGACCGCAGAAGTCTATACCGACAGAGTTCCTGTCTTCGAGGAGGTTGTGGACTTCGTCAAACAAGGAATAATTTCTGGAGCCATCGAGCGCAACAAAGAATATGCCTCCAAATTCGTCAGCGCCGCAGAAGATGTCGGCGAAGAGATGGAGTTTATTTTCTACGACCCTCAGACCTCAGGCGGTCTGCTGATAGCAGTTGATGAAGAAAAAGCGGATTCGCTTCTTTCGCAGCTGAAAAAGAAAGGCGTCAAGCACGCGGCTCTTATCGGAAAGGTGGTTTCAAAATCCGAAGGAAAAATTCTTCTGAAGAAGAATCTGGAAAGAAAATAAAAGCTATGTCAGAGCTCGAGCACGTCATCATCGGCACTGCCGGGCACATCGACCACGGCAAGACGGCTCTGGTCAAGGCCCTGACCGGAATTGACGCCGACACCCTTGCCGAGGAAAAACGTAGGGGCATAACCATCGAGCTGGGCTTTGTCTTCATGAAAACTCCGGGCTATGACAAACAGATTATCTTTATCGACGTCCCCGGGCATGAGAAGCTCGTCAAGACCATGGTCGCCGGAGCAAGCAACATCGATGCCGCCCTTCTGGTCATCGCCGCCGACGAAGGGATTAGTGTCCAGACCATAGAGCACTTCGACATCCTCCAGCTTTTGGGAATAAAAAGCGGAATCATCGCCCTGGCAAAACAAGACCTGGTCGATGAGAAGCGCATTCAGGAACTGAAAACAGAAGTCAGGGACTTCGTCAAAGGAACCTTCCTCGCCGATGCGCCGATCATTCCCGTCTCCTCGATCACAGGAGAAGGAGTGGCTGAAATTAAATCGGCGCTGATGGCGCTTGGCCAGAAAGTTGAAATACGCCATGACAGCGGAATCTTCCGCATGCCTATTGACAGAGTCTTTACCCTGTCCGGATTCGGCACAGTCATTGCCGGAACAATCCTTTCCGGCGAGGTGAGCGTTGGCGATAAAATTGAAATATTTCCGGACGGGATTACAGCCAAAGTCCGCGGCATCCATGTTCATAATGTAAACAAAGAAAAATCATCGATCGGGAAACGCACAGCCCTGAACCTGCAGGACATCAAGAAAGAGCTGCTCTGGCGAGGCCAGTGTGCAGGCCAGGTCGGCTCCTTAATCCCCTCTTACAGGCTGGATGCGCGGCTCAAGCTCCTCAAGAGCTACGGCAAGGAATTGAAACAGAGGTCGAGGGTCAGGCTCCATACTGGAACCGATGAGGTGATCTGCAGGCTCGTCCTGCTCGACAAGCAGGTCCTGCTTCCCGGAGAAATAGGCTTTGTCCAATTTGTTCTCGAAAAGCCAACCGTGGCCCTTCCCAAGGACCATTTTGTCATCCGCACCTTTTCACCCTTGATGACCATCGGAGGAGGCACGATTCTCGATGCCGTGCCTGCAAAGCATAAGCGCTTTGACGACCAGGTCATCCAGGGCCTGAAAAGATTCGAAGGGACCCTGGCCGATATCGTTGAACAAACATACATCAGCTCAAATTTTATTCCTCAAAGCCCCAAGGACGTTTCGCTCAAAATCGGGGAAAGAGAAAGCAAGGTGGAGGAAGTCATCGAGAATTTGCACAAGAAGGGAATGCTGCTTAAGATCGATGCTGACAGATATCTCTCCTCTCCTTCATACCGCAATCTGGTTGAGATCATGCTGGCTGCGGTCAAGAACTATCTCTCAACTTCCTCTTTCCGCCTCTACATGCCTTTCTCCGACCTCCGCTCCCAATTTCTTAAGCTGACTGACGAGCAAACTTTTAAGGCTGTCATCGATGAGCTCCTCAGCAAGAAAATTATCTTTAAGAAGGACTCTCAAATCGGGCTTGTCGGCCATGAGATAAGCTTAAAGCCTCAGGAGCAGGAATCGCTCACTCGCATCGAGCAGGCCTTCCAAAAGGCGAGGTTTGCTGCCCCTCTGGAGGAAGATGTCCAGAAAAGGCTTGGCCTGCGGGCAGATATCTTCCAAAGAATGATGAAGAGCCTCATCGACCAGGAAAAATTAGTCCGGCTCAACAAGAAAGTGACCTATCATCACCAAACTTTGACGGCTGCTATGGAGATGGTTTTAAATCATATAAAAAAGCATCAGAGCATTACCATCGCCGAGCTGCGTGACAGGCTTCATTTATCGCGTAAATACGCCCAGGCAATTCTGGAATACTTGGACCGGAAAGGCCTGACAATTAGAAAGGAAGATAGACATATATTGAAATAGGCGTGGAGGAGCAGGGCAAGACTCAGACGGACATCATCTCGCACATAACTCCTCTCTTAGCGATCGGATGCCGTATTAGAAAATCACGGTTGATTTTGATGGCCCCTTTTGTACTTCGCGATGGTGATCAGGGTATCCTTCATCATCTGCCCGGTTTTTGTGTCCAGCCAAGGGTTCTGGATGGTGATATCCACATCGCCCTTCTTAAACATCGCATTTTCTTTGGTCTCGCCCATTAATTTCAGGTCGGGTTCTTTCTTGTAGAAGGCCACCACCTTCTCCAGGCTGTCATTTGTGCGGTAACAGAAGGCTTCGAGGGAGAACGACTCGGACACCCATTTCGATAGCGCTTCATCCAGCTTTGCGCCCTCGTAGACCTTCACCCCAAACTTTTCCTCTGCGCCTAATGCGGCTGCGCAGAGCGCAATCAATGTTAAAGCCAATACAATCTTTATTTTGTTCTTCATATGTTCCTCCCTTCACATCATGCTTTATTATATGAGATAGGACGAGGCAAAAGCGGCTCATGAACGCTCATTCAGTCAGCGTAGCGGAAAATCAATTTCATATCCTTAAGGATCATGACAGATCGTTTGATGAAAAATTGCCTCTTAATGAGGATAATACATTATTTTGATGTGTGGGTAATGGTGACGTTATATGTGATTGAAGCCGGAAGATTTCCGTCCGGTGTATTTATGGTGCCTGTCTGAGTGAAATTGCCGTTGCACATTTCGGCCTGAAGGTTTTGAATTGGCATGGAGAAGCTAAATCCTCCTCCCTCGCCGCGGTTGCCTTGAAAAAGCTGGTCAGCCACCGTTTTAACGAATAAATACACTTCTTTACTTGGGGCTGTAAACCTTCCCCCCAATTTCGCCAATTCCGGACAAACCCATGTTTCTTTTTCTGCTCCGATCTTATCAACAGAAAGCTTAACCGTGCCCTCGCAGGGTTTGAATTCAAGAAGTCTCATCGTAACAGAGTAGCTATTTGGTAACTCCATCCATCTCCTATTTTGGTGCGGGCCGCTGTAAGACTCATATTCTCCTTTGCCCTCGCCCATAATAGAAAAAATGCTATCAGCCTTTAGATCCACATTGCCTTTCAGCATCACCCTCATCTGTCCTTCTGGTGTGCTCACCCAACAGGACACATCAAAATCTGCTTTAAAGATATAAACGCCGCGCATTTTCTCTAAAAACTCAGATGTAGAAAAATTCACACCAATCAGTTGGGCTTGCTTGCTCATTTCCCAAACGGCAGATATTGCCCTGTAGTCATGATTATTGCGAACTTCATCCAGATATTTATCAACGACCTTAAGTGCCCAGTCGCCGAACACAAGGGCATAGGATTCGAATGGAGTTTCCACTCCCAATTGTGCACCATCTGTGCACATTCTGAGGGAGGCGCGGGCTACTGCAACAAATTTATCCGGGTTAGGCTTGTGGGCCCTGATAAGATTGTCCGCCTTCTTGAAATTGCGTTTGAACACGCGCAAAGCCATTTCCGTTGCCCTGTGTGCCTTTTCCTTTGTTTCTTCATCTGAAGATGCAAGGAGAAGCTGTTGGGCCGCTTTGAGCAATCTTCGAGAGACTTCGTCCTCGGGCTGAATAAGTCTTGTATAATAGACACCTCCCAGCTTTTTTGCCGCGTCACCTGTTGCACACTTTAAATTGATATCAGGAGGAACGGGAGGAGTCCCGATGGGCTCCTTTAAAAGCTGTTTTGCAGCATTCATAGCTTCTTCGTATTCGTCTCCCGCTAGGTTTTCAGGCTCAATAAGGGTGATATCATTTACAGCTTCTTCAAGTGGAATAAATTTGGCTGATAAAGAGTTTTGTCCGTTGACTGAAAACTGAGCTTCTCCTTTTTTTATTAGATTGCTATAACCTGTGAACATAATAAGAATAAGGCTGAGCATAAGCATCGGAAACACATGTTTTTTCATGACCACGCCTCCTTTTTTCTTAGAAGCTAAGCACGTACACACAAAAGAGATTTTTTCAAATTCTTAATCACCGCTTGCCTTGATTTTCCCATAAGGCATCGTGAGGAGCCACTTTTCTTTAAGAAGTAATATTATCCCTTCTTACATATTTAGAAAAATAATCCAGAAATCACTCTGTCCTTAGTCGCTTTTTTGGACCATCTTCTGGATGACGATCACTGTTTTCGCGCTTCCACCGAACATGGTGTTAGGTTCAACTGATAACCCTTCCTCGGGTATCGGCAGTTTCCCTTTCAGAGGGAACATGTAATGATTTTCCCCCGCTGAAAACGGTTTGATCTTAAGTTGTTGTTCATAGAAAGCCTCGACTTTTGACGGCGGGTCATCGCTGAGATAAACGTACATCATATAGTCATTTCCGGCCGACATGCCGGCTGTACTATCCGCATCAAATTTGGCTCCAGGGTAAATAGGAACACCCAAATCCTTCTCGGTCGGAGGATTGTTCTTTAGAGACTTGGCAAGCTCCTCGACTGCCCTATCCATTTCCTCTTCCCTTTCTTCCCTCATCTCCTCCTCCGCCGCCTCACGTGATTTTTCAGTAATTGCTTCAATCTCAATCCGGGTAGTTGTCTTGCGGTTATCAGTGGGAGCTGATTCGTCGATGCCCCAAAGGAAAGTTGTATCCTCGAAACCCACACGAAATGCAGTGACAACAATATTTGATTCTTTCTTAGCCCAATAAAAATGTGCAAACCTGATCCACATTCCGGGTTTGTAAGGCTTGCGGTTCTTTTCGAGATTCTGCTTCAACTTCATCCATTGTCCCGACAACGAAGTGTCATAGACGATATCCTTAAAATCCTGGTCTTTCCAGAACGTGAGTTCATACCAAACCTTGGAGACAGCACCTGGCTGAAGTCCCCACGGATCCTCATTAGATTCTCCTTCTTTTCCTCCAATCGCCTTCAGGTAGAATGCAAACACCTCTTCCACAGATGCTTCGGTCTTATACACTTTATTTACGCCACTTAAATTCGGATTCTGCTCTTTCATCTCAGATTCCGCCTTCAAATCACGCTCTGCCCCTGGAAATATGGGTATCTCCTTTTCCGCTTTCGGAACCTGCTGAGCAAAAAGTATACGACTGCTGATTATAATGGCTATTGCCAGAAACAGAAGAGACACAAAGATAATGTTTCTTTTTCCTGTCATTTCTTTTTCCCTCCACATAATAAGTTAATACTTCCTTTCATCTTCACCTCCATGAGGTGCGGCAATATTCCTTAAATCAACAGCTGTTACCGCTGTCCAAGCGCGTCGAGCAGCGGGTCGAGCTGTGATGCAAACATGCGGTAAAGGCTGAGGTTGTGCCGCCGGGTCGCTAACTGCCTCTGTAGGGCTGGGTCTTTGGCGGCCGCATACTCAGCGGCCTCCCACCACTCCGGTTTCGTGTCCATGCGGGCCATGAAAATCGCTGTCCTTATGGCGTCGTACTCTTCCGCGCTCAGCCCGGACTTTTGCAATGCCACTTCGAAGGTGTCCAAAGGCTCTTTTTCGAAGAAGCGCTCCCCGGGACTAACTACGAGGATTGGGCCTGAGGGCATGCTGCTGCAGGCCGCTAAAGCCGCTTCCCTTGCCTGCTCACTGTCGATCACCATCAGAGGCTGTTCATCCAAACGATTCGCCCTGTCATAAATGTTGTGCACCTCAAGTTTAATATTGAAAATCCCATTGGCCGAGCCGAGATCCCTGATTATTCCGCTCCCACTCGGGCCAGCTACATACCCTAATTTCTGCAGTGCCGCTGCCATATCGTCCAGGAACTTTTCCATCTGCTCGTGTTCGATGTAGCAGTCCTGTGATATCTTCGGCTCGGGCGGATAATTTCCATCTGGACCAGGCTTCGCGGTTCGCTTATAGTCTCGCATTGCCCTCTCGTAGCAATCGATGTTCCGGCCGAAGGTGAAGATCGCTATCGGGCCGCCAACGGTCTGAACGCTCGCCGCACGGGAGCAGCCCGCCACATACTTTGCCTCCTTTGGCAGGTCGAGCTTCCCCCGACTTCGGAGAAACTCGAGCGGGTCTCCAGAAAAAGACCGTGCCGCTGCTTCGCGATCGACCATAGCTTGAGCCACGCCCAGGCTGGCCGCCTGGGCCCGCAGCAGCGGAATAGCCTTGCGGATGTCGGATTCCTTAAGCTGCCTCAACTCTTGTCCGCGCGTTGCGCTCGCAACAAGGCCGAGGACAAGCGCCGCAATCCCGATAAGTCTTTTACGCCGGCTCATGGCTAAATTCTCGCGAATTCAACGCGCCGGTTATTGGCGCGTCCCTCAGCCGTGCTGTTGGTATCAATCGGCTTTGTGTCACCGAAGCCTTTTGTCGTCAGGCGGGACGCGTCTATTCCCTGCCCAACAAGCCACGCCTTCACTGCTTCGGCGCGGCGCTCTGAAAGCGGACCGTTTATACTCGGGCCGCCCTGGCTGTCGGTGTGGCCCTCGATGGCGAGGCGGAGATTGGGGTCTTCCTGCAGGAGCTGGAGAATATTCCGCAGCTCAGGGCCGGATTCGGGCTTGAGCACGTTGGAACCGGTGTCGAACAGGATCCCGTGGGCGACGATACGGCCGACGCCGGCCAGCATGCTTTTGAAGTCCTTTCCCCCTTCAGCGAGCCTGAAGGCAGTAAACATCTGTCCCTTATTGGGCTCGCCGCCGGTATCGTCGAAACGGAAGCCGATACGCGTTATGGGCCGCACGACTGCATCGGGGTCGTTGAGCACGCGTTCGCCCCCGACGTAAGCTTTGACCGAAGTGCCGGAGACATTCATCGAGATGTGCTTTATGCCCGAACCAAGGCTAACCAGATTCTCGACGTTTAGAGACTTGACTTTTTCCGGCTCGAACAAGATCTCCTGGCCACCCCAATTTGAAATATTGCTGAAGACGACCGTGAAGTAGCCCTGCACGTCGGCGTCAAACTCTATGGTGAAATTCTTCGGGAGGTCTCCCTTAATCTCGTAGCGGAGCCAGTGCAGGGATGATTCGGCGCCCTCCTCCTTGTAGCGCGACTGGAAAAACTTCCGGTCCCCCACCTGAACGACCTCAGCGGTATTTCCACCGCCCTCTTTTGTGGTCCACTTAGCCGGATATTCCCCGACATCAGTCTCGGAGAAGTCGTCGTAAACCAGCGTCTTGCTCCCCGGCACGAAATCGTAGCGGTTGCCGTATACCTCGGCGGCAGCCTGCGCAGAAGCGCCTGCTGCCTGCTGGGAGGCGGCACCTATCACGGCTGGCTTCGCCGCTTCCTCTTTTGCCGGTTGAGTGGCGGCTGGAGCTTTTCCGGAAGCGCCCGTTGCTTGCTGGGAGGCCGCAGCTGTGGGGGCCGGCTGTGCCGCTTGCTCTGTTGCCGGTTGTGTGGGGGCAGGAGCTTTTCCAGAAGCACCTGTTGCGGCTGGCTGTGCCGCTTGCTCTGTTGCTGGCTGGGTGGCAGCAGGAGCTTTTCCAGAAGCACCTTTCGCTGCAGGAGCCGAGGTCTTCAGTTTGGGAAGCATATCTTTCACGACTTCCTTTATGGCCTTCTGCACGGCCTTGCCGAGGACCGTATTCTGAAAACTCGCTCCTCCCATATCCATGGAGCCGTAATCTGAGTCCACGTTGGCGGAGATCTTAGTATCCCGCTCTTTGCCCGAAGCCCGGAGAGAAGCCACCCTCTCTCCCCGCTCGACGTCTATCAACTCCACCTGCAGCATCACCTCTGCTGCCTGGGTGCGTTGTTGTCCGCCCGCAGTCACGCCGCTGATCGCAGGTGTCCTGACGCCCCCCTCGCTCTCGTTCACTTCTACGGTAAGAAGCGACCCCATGACTGCGAAGTCCACCTTCTGGGATCTCGCCAGGTTGATGGCGGATTCCAAGTCCATTTGTTCGGCTTCCTCCTGGCCTTCGCCGGGCTTTAGAAAACGAGGGGTATGGCGGCTGGCGTTGAGAATCGCGGCCTGGAGCTGTTTGGCAAGGACCTTTGCCAGCGATTCGCCGTATTCACCGCCGCTCATATCCTGAAAGGGGAAGATGCCTATCGTATAGGTAGGGCTTTGGCTTTTGGCCTGAAAGGCGCCTTTCTCAACAGAGAGGACGGGCGCTGTCAAGCCGGCTGACAATAGCGATACTGCCAGTACAACGCGAAATATTAATCTCATGCTAACACCTCCTTGGTTGGATGGTTCGGGTCGCCTTAAGGAAAGCTTCAGAAGGTTGGGAAGGATCATCTGTGAAAACATTGACCAAGGTCTTGGTCAGAATGAATTGTCTTTCGAAGCTGCTGATAGGATTGGATAGGTCGACCCGAAAATTATCCTGAAATTTTCCCCCAGCCAGACGCAACCGCTTGTTAGCACCGCTCACATTCCGACGCTCTTGCTCTTGAGCCGAAAGAGCTGCCTTCTCGGCTTGTTGCGCCAAGCTGGGAACTACAAAAGAAATCAAGGCCATTAAAATTACCAAAAAAATACCCCAATCTTCATACTTAGGACCTAATAAATTATGCCTTACTTTTTTAGAGCATAAATAATTATTTTAATAGGGCTTCACAAAAATAGTTTTTAAGCAAAATTCGGCAAGAAAGACTTCACGAATCTTATTTTATCATCATCACCCAAGCGATGAGCCGTCAGAGCCACTAACAACACCGTGATATGTGCAATTGTACAGTGATTTTTTGTAGCTTGTAAACCGATAACAGGCGGCTTTTGCATCGTAACGGCAAGAAGTCGAGAAAAAACCCTTTCCACAGATGTCCGTAGATTATACTTCTTCTTAAATCTTATGCTCCCGTAATCGATTCTGTCTCTGACATTGGAAGTTAAAGGCATCAAATAGTTACAGCCTTTTTGAGAGAAGTATTTGGGATGAGCCGCAGGGCAGATGAGATAAAGCCCTTGATACTTCTTTCCATAATAAAGAGGGCAGCAGTACTGGAGATATGTCTTTCCCTTGACGGTCATTTTCCCTTTTCTGTGCATCTCTAAATCGGCAGGACAGAGGACTGTATCCTTTTTGATCTTAAAATCCTCACTCGATGTCCTTCTGGGATTCCTGGGGATAATAGGCTTGGCTTTCATTTCGTCAAAAACATGAGAGAGAATGTCTTCGGTATCATAATTGGCGTCACCGATCACGTATTTGATGGGGAGATTAAAGAAAGTCGTCAACTCCTGGAGGAGAGGAATAGCTTGTTTTTTCTCATCTTCATCTGCCGGTAATGTGCATTCATGGAGAGGAAGTTCCGAAAGAGCATCGGTAAGAATATGGTTTCGGTATCCCCAAAAGAAGGCGATTTTCTTTTGAAAAGGTCGAGGATAGTGGATTTTTATTCCCAACCTTGCCTGGGGGTCTCCCGGCGGCCTGTGATTTTTATCAAACCTTGTTTGAACCGAAGTTTTGAGATTGTTTTCTCTGACATTAGCCTCGATGGGACAGGAATCGATGGAAACGCTCTCGCCCGTGATAACCTTTTCCTCAATGAGTTGATGGAGAAGAAAAAGTCGAATAATTTGAAGCTCCGCATGAGGTGTGGAGCGGAGGAAACGGGAGAACCGTTCTATCGAGGGTGGCCTCTCCCATGCAGGAAAGCCTAATGTTTCAGCGATCACGGGATTATTCCTTAACTCAAAAGCAAGCTCTGAGAGTGAAGGAAGACCCCTGAGGTTTCGGTAAATGAGTGCGCGAAGAAGGGAATCTTTTGTAAACGGAGGCCTTCCTCTGGTTGGAGATCGTTCAGAGGAAGTGGGAAGATTTTCGAAGAGTCTCTCATAGCAGACCTTTGGAGGGAGGTCTTGGGGTTTGAATAAATATGGATTTTCCATGATACCCTCGATTTTCGTGAAGGTCATGAGAAAATGATCGATGCGAGGGTATCAAAGGCATAGAGTTTAGGAAAGTTAAGTTCTTTATATCAAAGGAGATTATTGGTAAGAAAATATGGGGCTTCACGAAAATCACTCTTCCTAAACTGTTGATTTTTTGGCCTTAGAAAGGGTTGAAAATGAGCATTTTCATAGAAGATAGCTATTGTAATCTATTGATATTAAATAAGTTAAGCCGGTTTAGGAAATGGCTGTGTTGACTGTCTCTAAGTTGTTGATATAGAATAAGTTAGAATTTCGTGAAGGTCTGAATTATTTTAATTATATATAGAAATGAAAAATAATTGTCAAGTTTCCCTCGCCGGTTACGGAAAGGCTTGACAATTCAAAAAGAAGATAGGCATATATATTTAGCGGGAGGGTAGAGGTCCCGGTGGGCCTTCTGGACTTCAAATCCAGCACAGGGCCTTGAAAAAGTCCTGGATGGGTTCAACTCCCATACCTTCCCGCCACTGCTTCAATTTGAACGCAGTAATTGTTTTTATAATGCCATTGCGAGCCCGGAAAGGCGTGGCAAATAAGAGATGCATTGTTGAATTACTGGAGAAAAAATTAAAGTGCGATATCTCAGTTCCGAAAAATCCCCAGCTTGTCTCGGCGATGGGCTCAGCCCTGATCGCCGGAGAAGATAGAAAGGAGGAGTTAAAATGTTGAGAAAAATTTATATGGCTGCTGTTCTCATCTTAACGCTTGCTTTTATCTTAGCAGTCACTGGGTTCGCTCAGGAGCCTGTGCCTGAAAAAAGCAAACAAAGCTCTGAGCCAGAGACCATCCAATTGCCCGCCCCCAAATATGACAGCCGGACATCAGTTGAAAAGGCTATCAACAGCAGAAGGTCGATTAGAGATTATGCAGAGGCTTCCCTCTCGACCTCAGAAATTTCCCAAATTCTGTGGGCTGCGCAAGGATTCACCCAGGAGAGGAAAGAACCGCCGCGGATGTGGAATCCGAAATACGAATGGCAGGGCGGGTTGCGCACAGCCCCCTCAGCAGGCGCTCTCTATCCCATGGAAGTTTATCTGTTGGCCGGAAATGTCGAGGGGTTGGCCAAGGGAGTCTATAAATTTATCCCTAAGAGCCATTCTCTCAAGAAAATGATGAGCGCTGATAAAAGAACAGATTTAGCCAACGCTGCTCTCAAGCAGGTTTCTATTGAAAAAGCAGCAGCCGTGCTGGTCATGGCCGGAGTCTACGAGAGAACAGCGTATAAATACAGCGAAAGGGCAGAAAGATACGTTCATATCGAAGCCGGAAGCATAGCGGAAAATGTCTATTTGCAGGGGATAACATTAGGGATAGGAACGGTGATTATCGGGGCTTTCAACGACGAAGGAGTGAAAGGCGTTCTCCAGTTGCCCGAGGACGAGCACCCCTTGGTCATCATGCCTTTGGGAAAAATGCCCAAAACAGCAGAACAGAAATAAAAACAATCCTTCAGAGTATCCATCCCGGCAACCTTTTCCTCTGAATTCCGTTTATATAAATAGGAAAAAGTGCATGTTGAGCGGAGACTTGGTTCGCGATATTGAATTCACTCATTTCAATCTCAAAGGTCATAGCCGGGAGGTCTGGCAATGATTAAAAACTATCTCCTAACCGCCTGGAGGAATATCCAGAAGTCCAAGGGATTTTCCTTGATCAACATCGTCGGCTTGGCCGTTGGCCTGACTGTATGCCTCCTCATCCTGCTCTATGTCCGGGATGAGCTCAGTTACGACAACTATCACACCTATGCTGACCGAATCTACCGCATCCAGAGGTCATGGTATGATGCCGACGGCTCTATCGGGGAAGGATTCGCGACACTCGCTCCCTCCTTTGTGCCGCTCTTGAAGAATGAATTCAAAGAAATCGAGGAAATCGCCCGCATGTTTGGCATAGATAACACCGTCCTTAAGGCTGGAGATATAGCCTTCACCGAAGAACGCTTGTTCTTCGCCGAGCCCGAAATCTTCAAGATTCTCACCATTCCGCTCATCCGCGGGGACGCGGAGACTGCTCTCAACGACACAGGTGCCATCGTTCTTTCCCGCTCCATGGCCAAGAAATATTTCGGAGACGAGGATCCCACGGGGAAAACAATCACCATGGACGACCGATTATTGTTCCAGGTCACTGGCGTCATGGAAGATGTCCCTCCGAATTCCCACCTCCATTTCGATTTCCTGGCATCCTACCTCACCCTCAAAGGCTTGAGCGGCAGCGGAGACAATGATTACTTCCACGGCACACGAAATTTTTCCGATAATGTGACAGCAGTCTATGCCCGCCTGGCTAAAGACGTTAAGGGCTCGGATATGGAAGCCAAGATCCCGGCTTTTCTCGACCGACATTTTCCGGCTCGTAAGGACGACCAGGGTCGTCTGGTCAAGATAAGCTCTGTGGTATTTCTGCGGTTCATGGCTGTCAAGGATATTCATCTCCGTTCCCATACGCGGAAGGAATTCGAGCTCAACAGCGATATCCGATATGTTGCCCTCTTCACCGTCATCGCCCTCTTCATCCTGGCCATCGCCTGCATCAATTTCATGAACCTCTCCACGGCAAGGGCCACCAAGCGAGCCAAGGAGGTCGGCCTGCGCAAGGTTGTGGGCGCTACCCGGCAGACCTTGGCCGTTCAATTCCTCGGTGAATCTTTCTTGATCACGTTCATTGCCTTCGTGCTGGCCCTGGCGCTGGCTGTCGTCGCTCTCTCCTCATTCAGTCAGTTCACTGGACACTACTTGAGCCTCAGCCAAGCTTTCACTCCTAAGAACATCCTGGTGCTGGCGGCAGGATTCCTGGTCACAGGGCTGGTTGCAGGCCTTTATCCGTCCCTCTACGTGGCTTCCTACCGTCCGGCGACTATCCTGAAGGGAGAGTTAACCAGAGGAACTGGCGGTGTAGTCCTGCGCAGAGCGCTGATCGTCTTCCAGTTCGCTATTTCCATTGCCCTCATTTTTTGTATCAGCATCATCTCCAGCCAGATGCGTTTCATCCAGAACACCGACTTGGGCTTCGACCGGGAGAATATCCTCTTGATTCCGGCTGACCGGCAGATTATCAGTCACTGGCCGGATGTTAAAAACGCTCTTCTCCAAGAAGGCAGCATCCTGGCTGCAACCCTGTCGAAAAGGGCGCCGAGCGGCCGACTCCTCGATAGCCCGGGATTTCAGGCCGAAGTCTACGGCAAGCAGGTCCGCAGCGCTTTCGAAATGCCCCACAACCGGGTGGAGCATGATTTCTTCAAGACCTACGGGATGAAGATCATCGCCGGCCGGGATTTCTCTTTAGAATACCCGACGGACGAACAGGAAGCCTTCATTCTGAACGAGACGGCTGTGAGGCAATTAGGATTCAAGAGTCCGCAGGAGGCTGTCGGCGCGGTTTTCGAGACATTTGCTCCGGATAAGAAAGGCCGGGTCATCGGCGTCGTCCGTGATTTCAACTACGAGTCCCTGCATCAGACAATCGTGCCCATCGTGACCTATATCGCTCCTATTCAAGCCAACACCATGTCCCTGCGCATCGCTTCCGGCTCTCTGAGCAAAGTCGAGAGGCATGTCAAAGAGGTCCTTGACCGGTTCCGTCCGGCGGGATCCCTCGAGTACGATTTCCTGAACGAACGCTTGGCAGCGCTCTACCGGAACGAAGAACGAACGATGAATATGTTCAGCGCTTTCAGCATTCTGGCCATCCTCATCGGATGTTTAGGGCTTCTCGGCCTGGCGACCTATTCTGCCGAGCAGCGGACAAAGGAGATCGGCATCCGCAAAGTCCTGGGAGCCTCGGTCTCAAACATCATACTGCTCCTCTCTAAAG
>CAZGMN010000049.1:0-16417 GCA_964526905.1 uncultured Eubacteriales bacterium | reverse complement strand
GGCGACCGTCGGAAGGGGGAAAGCGAAGCTGTTCCCCCTCCGAGTCATCGCTGGGACAAAAGCGGCGTGTTTTCGAGACATCCAGCCTTATCCAATAGGAATTGAGATGAAAGAAGTCAAAGACCTCTCAAAAGAAGAGCTGCTTGGGCTCCTGGCCGACGCTTCAAAAAATTGGCTGGCCCATGACGGCCTCTGGTTTAGATTCGCCGAGGAGAAATACGGAACCGAAGCGGCAATAGAGCTTGACCGTAAGGCCTGGGAAAAGTTCACTGTCATCGAGGCCAAAAGAATTATGAAAAGGCTAGGGCTGGAGCCTGGGGGCGGGATCCCAGCGCTTGTCCAGGCGTTAAAATTCCGCCTCTATGCTCACATCAATCTCCAGGAAATCACAGAAATGAGCGATAGCCGCTGCGTCTTCCGGATGAAGACCTGCCGCGTCCAGGAAGCAAGGAAAAGACACGATCTTCCTGATTTCCCCTGCAAGACAGTGGGGATTGTCGAATACGGCTATTTCGCCAAAACCATCGACTCCCGGATTGAAACGACCTGCCTGGTCTGTCCTCCTGACCCTCATCCCCCTGGTGTCTGGTGCGCCTGGGAGTTCATGATAAAAAGTTGATTCAATGGACAAGGAGAAAGCCGCTTTCGGCAGCGAGCAGCGAGTTGAATGAACAACTCTTCAGAATTTTTAGTGACAATTTACTTTTCAAAAAATTTTGTGATTATCCCTTTTCATTTCATTTCAATTATGGTAACTATATTCTCTGTTGATGAGCAGATTATTTTAGGGACCTACGAATAAAATCAATAAAAATGGAAATTATTTCCATCACATAAAAGTCATAATAAAAGGAGCCATTATGTTTGATAACACCCAGTTTCCTGGGGCAAAAAAGTTCTGGTATATGGGGAAATTCTATGATTGGTCTGAGCCTAAGATTCACCTCATGTCTCATGCCCTCCATTATGGCACCTCGGTATTCGAAGGAATTCGGGCCTACAAGACCCCGCGAGGAGCTGCCATCTTCAGACTTCCGGAACATATCGACAGGTTCTTTCATTCTGCTTCAACCTTGCACATGAAAGTTCCTTACAGCAAAGAGGAGATCGCCAGCGCTGTTAAATCGGCCGTGAAGGAAAACAAACTGGAAGCCGCTTACATCCGACCTCTTCTTTTCTATTCCTATGGAAACCTGGGCCTTGTTCCCAAGTACTCCCCTGTGGAACTTGTCATCGCCGCCTGGGAATGGGGGGCCTATCTTGGCGACAAGTCAGTGCAAGGAGTTCGTGCCTGTATCGTTCCCTGGAGAAGAGTCCACCATAGCCAGCTCGACATGACATCCAAGCTGGGTGGAGTGTATGTCCAATCGGCAATCTGCGGCATGCTGGCTCGCTCTCAGGGATTCGATGAAGCTATCTTTCTGAACCTTGAAGGAAACGTAGCCGAGGGTCCGGGAGAAAACGTCTTCATCATCAAGAAAGGGGTTCTGATAACCAACGACAAGACAGAATCTGTGCTCGAAGGAATAACCCGCATTTCTCTTCTTGAAGTGGCCAAAGGCCTTGGCTATGAAACACAAATTGGCCCCATTTTCAAAGAAGATTTCCTCAAGGCTGATGAAGCCTTTTTCTCTGGCACAGCCGCAGAGATTGCTCCCATAATCCATGTGACTGACTGCTCGGACCTTAAAGCAGAGAAGAAAGAATACGTCATCGGCTCGGGCAAGGCTGGAGCGATAACCCTTCAGCTGGCTAAAACCTACAAGGATATCGTCTGCGGTAAACTTAAAAAATACGAAATGTGGCTGGCTTATGTTTAGGATTAAATTTTCTCTCTATCGTCGACTCTGAAAGAATTGGAAGAAGATATAGCTTTTCAAAATGCTACGGCTTTAGCCGGCTTATCTCTCTCCGCCAAAGCAATATGGATTTGAAGTAAAGATCGATGCCATTCAATTTTAAGCCTATCGGCGTTATTCATTCTCCCTTTAAAAAAAAAGAAGATGTTGACCACAAAAAATTCGCTTACCCTGACGGCTTCGACCTCATTCAGGGAGAGCTTGAAATATTCAAGGAATATGAAGCCGGGTTAAAAGACACTGAGGGTTTTTCCCATCTCATTGTTATCTTTGCGTTTCATCAATCTCGAGAATATAGACTCCATGCCAAGCCGCTTCTCGACGACACCCTACGCGGAGTGTTTTCCACTAGAAGCCCCAATCGGCCCAATCCCGTGGGAATGACCGTAGTTAAGGTTCTCGAAAGAAAGGAAAACATTATTAAAGTCTCGGGAATCGACATGATCGAGGGAACTCCGATTCTCGACATCAAACCTTACACGTCCAGAGACCAGAAATCTCCGATCAAGCTCGGCTGGCTGGAAGGCAAAATAAAAAGCTCAGGCTAGCCCTCGCCCATTAAAATGCTGTTTAAAAATGAATGTCACTTGTCTATAAATTTTGCTTTTGATATATTTAAAAAACAAGAGATTATTCGAGTTTAAAACTAAATTCCAAAAGGAGGCAAAAATGAATAAACTCATCCCCATTGTTTTCACCGTTTTCCTTCTCCTTGTCGTTCCTGCTGCTCTCCAAAGCTCAAAAATCTTTCCTTATGAATACAAAATAGAAGAGCTGGAAAACGGGCTTAAAGTCATCTCCATCCCCCTCAACAATCCTTATATAATTTCCTATTACACAGTTGTCCGCTCCGGGTCGAGGAATGAAGTTGAGCCTGGAAGATCGGGCTTTGCCCACTTCTTCGAGCATATGATGTTCAAAGGCACAAAAACCATCCCCCTTGCGGCTTACAATGACTTCTTAACCAAGCTGGGAGCAGGCACAAACGGCTACACGACCGATGATTACACCTGCTATTTTGTGGTCTTCGCTGGAAGGGAAAACCTGGAAGAGGTGGTCAAAACAGAAGCCGACAGGTTCATCAATCTCTACTATGACGAGGAGATGATTAAAACAGAGGCTCCGGTCATCGAAGGAGAGTATTACTCGACTGTCTCCAATCCGGGCCGGCGCCTTTCCGAGCTCTTAAGAGACACTGCTTTTGAAAAGCATTCCTACCGGCACACGACCCTCGGCTATCTCAAGGACATCCTGGACATGCCCAACCAGTTTGAATACAGCCAGCTCTACAAGAAGCGCTTTTATGCGCCTGACAACTCTATTCTTTTAGTTGCCGGCGATTTTGACCATGCTCAATTGATGGATTACGTCAGGAAGTATTACGGCAACTGGCAGAAATCCAACTATACTCTTGTCACTCCTGTGGAACCTCCCCAGACCAAAGCCAAGAGGGCGCACTTTGACTTCCCGGCAAAGACCGCGCCGATGATTGCCATCGCCTTCCACGGCCCGGCCTACTCTGATAAAAAAATCGACAAGGCCGCCCTCGACCTCCTGGCTCAGACGTCCTTTTCCAGCTCTTCTCCGCTCTATCAGAAACTGGTTATCGAGGAGCAGAAATGCCTCAACCTCGGCGCCAGCTTCTCCGACCGTCGTGATCCCTATTTCCTCGTTTTCAACGCCACACTCAAGGATGAAAAAGACCTTCCCTATGTCGAGGATGAGATACTCAAAGAGCTGGAGAGACTGAAGAGAGAACCTGTTCCGGAAGATGTTCTGGCCGATGTCAAGTCAAACTTGAAATATTCCTTTGCCGATGAGCTGGGGACGACTGACGGAGTCGCTGGAATGCTCGCCGGCTATATCAGCCTGACGACAGACCCTGAAACCCTGAACAGGCTTTTTGACCTCTACGAAAAAGTGACGACCGCAGACATCCAAGAAATGGCCAAAAAATATTTCAATAAAACAAACAGCACAGTGGCCACTTTAACAGGAGGGAAAGCGAAATGAAAAACAACGCCAATCATTCTTTGTTAGGAATCACGGTCATGGCCCTGATATTCATGGCTTTCTCCTGTGCCAAGGTCAGCCCCAAGAAGCTCTCCACCGAGCTCCTTCCTCTGCAGGGAAATCCGCTGGTGAGCTTCAGAATTTTGCTCAGCGTTGGCTCGGCCAGCGACCCGGCAGGAAAAGAAGGGCTGTGCGCCATGACGCTCAACATGCTGGCCAGCGGCGGCAGCAAAACCCTGCCCTTCAAGGAAATCCAGAAAAAATTCTATCCGATGGCTGGCTATGTTGGGCTTTTGGTGGATAAGGAGATGTCTGTCTTTGCGGGGACAATTCATATCGACAACCTGGACAAATATTATGCTATCTTCAAAGACATGCTCCTTGACCCCGGCTTCCGTGAGGAAGACTTCAACCGGATAAAAACCAGGCAGTTGAATTTTGTTGAAAAAACCCTGGTCAGCAACATGGACGAGCAGTTTGGCAAGGAAATCTTGAACCTGATGATCTATGAGGGACACCCCTACGGCCACCAAGAGGCAGGGACAGTTGAATCCTTGAAGTCGCTGACTTTAGACGATATCAAGGCTTTTTACAAAGAGCATTTCCTCCAAGGAAACATTACCATCGGCCTCGCCGGAGGCTACCCCGCAGATTTTCCGGAGAAGGTCGTCAAGGATTTCTCGGCTCTTCCTGAAGGCCAAACGCCAAAGCTGAAATTGCCTGCGCAGCGGCAGCCCAAAGGCCTTGAAATCTTAATCGCCGAGAAGAAGACACCGGCGACTGCCATCTCCATGGGCTTCCCCATAGCCATTTCAAAGGCCAGCCCTGACTATTTTCCGCTGTGGATCGCTGTTGCCCATTTCGGAGAGCACAGGCAGCATCTTTCCCTCCTCTTCCAGAAGATTAGGGAAGAGCGAGGCCAGAATTACGGCGACTATGCCTATGCTGACTATTTCATCCAGGGACGGGACAAGTTTCCAGCTCAAAATTACTGCCGGCAGGAGCAGTATTTCTCGATCTGGATCAGGCCGCTGGCAAACTCCAACCGGCATTTCGTTCTGCGCCAGGCCATTATCGAGCTCAAAAAACTGGTGGAAGAAGGAATCTCCGAAGAGAGGCTTGAATTGACCCGCACCTACCTTCTCAACTACACCAAGCTCTATGCCCAAACCCTTGGAGAGAGGCTTGGCTGGCAGATGGATTCTCATTATTACGGCTATCAAGACTTTCTGGCTGAAGTCCAGAAAAGGCTTCCAACCATCACGCGTGAAGATGTCAACCGCGCCATCAAAAAATATTTGAATTTCCGCAACGTTTACATCGCTATCATCACCGAAGACGCCAAATCATTGAAAGAAGCCTTGGTGGCCAATGCTCCGTCTCCGATTAAATATGCCAACCCCAACATGCCCAGGGAAGTCCTGGAAGAGGATAAGACCATTCAGATTTTCTCTCTTGATGTCAGGGCCGAGAAAGTGAGAATAGCTCCGGCTGCGAATTTCTTCCAGAAATCAGGCCTTCCAAAAACAGAGTGACCGTACCCGCAGTTAGCAGCACAAAATTTATGATTTCGATTGGCATCGAAGAACTGGTCTTTGCCTCCAGGCATCAAAATATAAAAAGAGACAGGCTCTTTTTTAAAAGCTGCCTGCCCCTTTTTGAGACAAGAGACGATACGTTTTCTAAAAATGACTTTCCGCTTTATATCTCTCCATAAGGAGGAAATATGCCCAAAAACTATTTAAAAAAAACATCAAAGTTGTTCGCCTTCATCTTTTTGCTTTTTTCCGGAGCCTTATTTCTCCTCTTCGGTCAGAACCTGCTCATCAGGCTCGGCCAGCACCAGGATTACGTAAGCAAGAGAATCTCTTCCTACGACCGCAGCGGCGGCAACAGGGATGCCATACCCATTCAGCCCGGAGAGACAGCGGTTCTGGCCGAGATCAAGGGACCAGGAGCCATCCACCATATCTGGTTCACCATCTCTGCCGAGCCCTTTTACGGACGAAAGCTCATCCTGAGGATGTACTGGGATGGCGAGGCATCGCCGTCGGTCGAGGCGCCGGTAGGAGATTTTTTTGGCGTGGGACATGGATTGAACCGCAACTTCAGCTCCATTCCCATCAACTGCTCATCCGAAGGCCGGGCAAGGAACTGTTACTGGTACATGCCATTCCTCAAGTCGGCGCGGATTACGGTGACCAACGAGGGCACAAGAGCTGTCGGTGCTTTCTACTATTATGTCGATTACAGGGAACTCCCCTCCCTCTCCCCTGATACTCCTTACTTTCATGCTCAATACCGTCAGGAAATTCCGTGCCAGCCTGGAAGAAATTATGCTATTCTCGAAGCTACTGGCCACGGGCATTATGTCGGCTGCAACCTCAGCATCCTGCAGACAGCGATGGGGTGGTGGGGAGAAGGCGATGACATGATTTATGTCGACGGTGAAGCAGAGCCTTCCCTTCACGGCACAGGCTCTGAGGATTATTTCTCTGATGCCTGGGGAATGAGGGAGGATGAGAATCCATTCTACGGCTGCCCGCTCCAGGAAGAAGACTTTCAAGTAGGCTCTAAAGCGACGGTTTACCGCTTTCATATCCCTGACCCCATCCCCTTTAAGAAATCCATCCGCGTCACCATCGAGCACGGCCATGCCAACGACCGCTCTGACGACTTCTCGTCTGTTGCCTACTGGTATCAGAGCGAGCCTCATCAGCCTTTCCCTGCTCTTCCTTCAATGGAGCAAAGGCTGCCTTTTGCTCTTGAATCCTCAAGGAACTTCGTCCTGCCAGAATGGGAAAAAGTCGGAGGAGAAAAGACGGCAACATTCGAGGATAAAAAATTGGGGATGAGATTCAGCGCGGAAAACCTCTCCAAGATTCTGACCTCCTACTATAACCAGGAAGGAACGCGCTACGCTGCCCTTCTGACCGAAAAAGCAACAACCGAGACGGCAGCTGAGGTCTCTTTCAATGTCGATATCAGGGAGCGCTATGACCTCGAGCTCTATTTCCTCAAAGGCCCGGCTATGGGCAAGATTGCGGAAATCAGAAGCGGAGAGCAAGGCACCGAGTTAGAAGGCCAGATCTTTGACGGATATTCGCCTGAAAAAACCATAGACAAGCTGACATTGCAGAATGCCCTGCTCCGCTCTGGAGTCAATACAATCATCCTTCAGGTCATCGGCAAATCCCCAGAATCCTCGGGCATGGATTTAGCCTTCATCGGCCTCACTCTGTCTCCTTCCAACCGGGCTTTCATCAGCGAATGGAACATCATCGGGCCCTTCGATGCGCCGGACATGACTTATCTTCAACAGAGTTACCCTCCTGAAACAGAGATCGACCTCAGGAAAAGCTATAGCGGCAAACTGAACAATAAAATCGGATGGAAGAAAATTCAGGCTGAAGAGTCAGGATATGTCAGGCTGGAGCGGCTCCTTGAGCCCAATGAGCAGGCCATCGCTTACGGCTTAGCTTATGTCTTCTCGCCAGAAGCGCGCCAGGCGCTGATTCTTGTCGGAAGCGATGACGGAGTCCGGGTCTGGTTGAACGATAATCTCATCCACGACAACCCTGCCTACCGCGGCGCGTATCCTGACCAGGACAAGGTTCAGGCTGATTTGAAGAAGGGCTGGAATAAGCTGCTGATCAAGGTTCAGCAGGGCGGCGGCGGCTGGGGCTATTATCTCCGCTTTGTCGACCCTGAAGAAAAACTGAGCTGGAGCACAGAGCCGAAAAAATAGGCTACATTCAAATTTCAACTTCTCTATTGGCCTGATTAAGGACTATGGCTCGAATATCGCCGCCACAATATCTCTTCACCAATTCGCCAAGGTCAGCGACAATGAACTGAACGGCTTGCTCTGTGACTGGAGGAAGGCCCTCGATGACAAGAACAACATTACTCGTCTCTTCTGTCATTTTTGTCTTGTCGCATTCACGCCAGTTCCATCTCCGGCATAGGACTTCTCTGTCATCGACATAGATGACTTCTCCCTTCTCTGCTAACTCTTTCTGCGTTGAATTGAAAGCAATAAAGGGCTCGCCACCGCGGGCAAAAATCAACCTTATATCTCCCTCCACCTTTATTCTGTCGTCACCTCCAGCTGGAATCATATGCTTTAAAGAAATGTAATTATAGATGTCGACGACTTTATTGATCTGTCTCAAGTTCATTCCCTTCAGAATCATCCGGTAAAGGCTCTCGACCGAGCTCCTGTATTTACTAGGCTTCGCTCCAAAAGCGGCATAGGCTTTTCTCCAGGATTCGATTCTCGGCTGCTGGGAAAGGGATTCAATATCGTACTTCTCTCTGATTTCTTTTTCCTTTTCTCTAACCAAGCCCAAGAGCTCAGCGCTCTGTCCATGGTTATCGATGCCTTCGGCGATGACAGCCCCGATGCTCAATCCTGGAAATTTTTCAAAAATCTCGCTCTTAATTTTGAACTTCATTATTCAGCTCTTAAAGTCTCCATCCTTCGCTTTCTTTATCGCAATCAATAGCGCGCAGAGGCCTCTTAGCTGCCGTTTTAACCGAAACAAAAAACTTAGGGCTTTGGAGAGGACTTTAACAGCTCCGCTGCTTTTGTCCTGATCAACTTCCAGGCTTCCCTGACATGACTCTCCTCAGTCATCCTGGAGCCAATGGCCAGACGCAGCACGTACTTTCCTTTCAGGGTGGTATGGGTTAAAAAGACCTTGCCGGTCTGATTCAGGCTCTCAAGGAGCCTGCCGTTCAAATCCGCCAGGGATTTCTCGTCTCGGCCGTCGTTCAGACGAAAGCAGACAAGGCTCAAGCTCACCGGCGCCATCAGCTCGAAAGCCTCATGCTTCGTCACCCATTCCTTAAATATCTGAGCCAGGCGGATATGCTCTCGGATAACTTTCTGAAGCCCTTCCACACCATAGGAGCGAATCACGAACCAGAGCTTCAGCGCCCGAAACCTCCTTCCCAATTGAATTCCCCAGTCACGGAAATTCTTAACCTCGGCATCCACTCCGGTTTTCAGGTATTCGGGATGAATCTCGAAGGTCCGAATCAGAGCTTTCGGGTCTTTGATAAAATAGGCTGAGCAGTCAAAATTGGTCAGCATCCATTTGTGGGGATTGAAGACAAAAGAATCGGCATGCTCTGCCCCTTCAAGAATCCACCTCTTTTCGGGAAGAATCGCGGCTGTTCCGGCAAAAGCAGCATCAACATGAAGCCAGAGGCCGCGCTGGCGGCAAATCTTGCCTATGGGCTCAAGGGGGTCGATGGCCGTGGAAGAAGTCGTTCCGAGAGTGGCCACAACACATGCCGGCTGCAAGCCATTATTCTTATCTCTTTCGATAGCCTCTTCAAGCTTGGAAGGAATCATGGCGAACGTTTCGTCGGTAGGAATATAGCGCAGGCTCCTCTTTCCATAGCCGGCAATCTTCACTCCCTTCTCAACACTCGAATGAGCCTCTTCTGAGGCATAGACAATAAGAGGCTTATTCAATCCTCTTTCATTTGCCTCGAAATCCGTCGCCCTTTCTCTGGCTGTGAGAAGAGCGACGAGCGTCGCTGTGGAAGCCGTATCCTGAATGACACCTGCCATTCCTTCTGGAAGGCCGAGCATCTGGCGAAGCCATTCCAGGACATGCTCCTCGAGCTCTGCGGCTGAGGGGGAGGTCTGCCAAATCATGCATTGGGCGCCGAGGCCCGCGGTCAGCAATTCTGCCAGGATGGAGGGCAGGCTGGAGCTGGCAGGAAAATAAGCAAACCAGGAGGGATGCTGCCAGTGGGTTATGCCGGGCAGGATGATCTCCTGGAAGTCGTTGAAGATCTTCTCCATCGACTCTCCTTTATGCGGAGGATGAGCCGGCAGCCTGCTTCGAATCTCACCAGGTTTAACCTGACTGAGAACAGGATGCTTTTCCAGCTCGCTCAGATAATCTGCAACCCAGTCGACGAATCTATAACCAAACTTTTTGAATACCTCTTTTTCCATAAGAGTCCTCCTTTTTTCAGAAGACATAAAGACTTTTTCTATTAAGCAATTCTTTATTATTCACTTTAATAGAAATATCCGCAATTTTTTGATGTGAATGGCTCAGGCAAAGCTTGTTTGTTTTTGAAACGCTCAGCTCGATCCATTAAAAAGCTTTCCGGAAAGAAAAAAGATGTTTTAATTCTAAAAAATATATTTTTTTTAGTCAAAATGCCGCAAAGAATTATCTAAAATCCCCGCCTCTATGTCTTCTTCTCTGCCTTCTGTGTTTCATTCTTCCACCCTTGCTTCTTGTGCTAAAGAATGAATCAACATTAATAAATCTGTCCATCGCTTTTTTTACTTCATCCAAGAGCATCCCACCTTTTTTCGCTTTCTGTTGTTTCCTTCTGTCGCTCGAAAATGTTTGTCGGGTGTGAGGAGTGTTTCGATTTAAAGAATGAGGAGCTGGATACTCTCTTTTTGTAAGATAAACTTCCCTCTCAGATATTTGATAGATGGCATTTTTTGGGCATTCATCGATACAGAGAAGACACTTATTGCACCTGTTTTGGTCGATTGCGGCTTTATTTTTTATAACGGATATAGCCTGGACTGGACAGAGAGGAAGGCAAAGGCCACAGCCCTCACATTTTTCAGTATCAACCAATAAAGACATTGCTATTTTAAAGGTCTGGATAAAATGCGTACTTTTGCATTGGATCTTAGGCTCTCGTTAAAGCTTCGTATCAATTTTCAGCCCTGAAAATAATCCAAGACATCTTGCAAATTTTTCGAGAGTTTCTTTATAGTCTCCTGAGTCATTCCGGCATAACCAAAGCGAAGGCATCTTGGAGCCCCAAAAACAGAAGCCGGGACGGCACTGAATTTTCCCAGTTCCATGGCTTTTTCCACAAACGCCTTATCGTCAACTTTGATCTCTTCAGGCAATCTCACCAGCACACTGATGGCTCCCGAAGGAAAATCCTTGTCTCTTCCTGCCAGGATGAATCCTTTCTCCTGAAGGATAGAGATGATGAGCTCGCAGCGTTTCCTGAGTTCTTTTTTAATTTCAGAAATGATTTTAGGAGGTCGGTTGTTTTCGAAATCTTTAACCTCTTCCTTCAAAATATCGAGCAGCATCCGCTGGCCCAGGACATTTGGTGAAGACGAGAAGGATCGAATCATTTTTGGCATCCAGGAATTCGTGAATGTTTCATCTGCAGATAAAACATAGCCCACTCTGGCCCCAGGAATAAGGTATTCTTTGGAGGCAGAGCTGATGACCACTGTTCTCTCCGGCGCAAAGCCCAGCATCGACTGCGGCTCCCCTTTGTAACGTATGAAATTATAAACTTCATCGGAAATGATGATCAGATTCATCCGCCTTGCCAGCTCGGTGAGTTTGGCCATTTCCTCTTCGCTGAGGACATCTCCCGAAGGATTGTTGGGAAAATTGAGGAGGAGGGAGGTGATTTTGTTTTCTTTGATGAACTGCTTGACTTTGTTGAAATTGATGGCGTAGCCTTTATCGAACAATTCGATAACCACAGGATTCCCTCCCGCATTCCTGATGATTCCTTTGTAGTTGCTCCAGTAGAGAGGCATGAGTCCCACATTCTGCTTAAAGGCAAATAAGTGCATAACAATCGCCAGCCCCTCAGTCGCTCCGGAAACGATGGCCACGTTTCTCTTATCCAGACCATGAGCAGCAATTCCTGGCTTAGCGGCCAAGCGGTAAGCGTCTGTCCAGAAACGTCCCACTAAGTCGCGTAATTCTTCCAAGCCTGCAGATGGCCCATAATAAACCTCTTGCTTTGGAAAAATCCCCACCACCTGTCCCTGGTCGCTTCGAATGAACTCAGGATTTGATGAAGCGATAGCTTTTGCCCTGGCGGCTATAGCCGGGATGATGGGTTCCGAGGAGATTGTCTGACGGATCCCATCAGGCATATAAGCCCAGGCTCTTTCCAGAAGAGGCGACTTGAGTTGAGGATTTTTCCCCTTCTTCTTTGATTCCTTAGCTTTCTTTTTTGTCTTTGCCACTTTTTCCTTCCTTCTTATTTTTTCTTGATCAAAGAGGCCACCACATCCCTCACCTCCTCCATAGTGAAGCGATACTCTTTTCTCAATCTGCCCAGTTTTTCGTTGAGAGAAATCCCTGAAGGCAGTTTCAATTCATCGGCGATACGGCGGGCAGAAATTCCTGTCTTGCTCTCGATATCCAACAATGTCATCTGCCCGGAGATGACGATCTGCTCCTGGCCTTCTCCAATAAAAGCTCTTTCCTCTTTCTTCATCTCTTTGAATCCTCTGCTGATAATAATTCTGAAAGCCTTTTCCACATATTTTTTATCTCTTTTGATACCGAACTCTCTTTATATTCGGTTATCGTTATTCCTTGGGCTATTGATTCTGTGACGACCTCATCGAAAGGAATCTTTCCCACAACAGGAACAAAATTTTTATGACACCAGTCCTCGATTTGAGCAGAAAGCCTGAGATTGAGGTCAAATTTATTGATAGAGCAGGCTGTTTTCGTTCTGAAGTGATGAGCCACTTTGATCACTCTTTCCATATCGTGGATTCCTGAAAGGGTGGGCTCTGTAACGATCAGGGCCATGTCTACCCCAGAAAGGGAAGCAATCACCGGACAGCCTATCCCCGGAGGCCCGTCAATGATAACTAAATCCAATCCGTTTTTTTCTGCAATCTCTTTTGCTTTTTTTCTGACCTCAGTCACCAGCTTTCCGGAATTTTCCTCACCGATTCCCAGCCGGGCATGGACAAAGGGTCCATATTTGGTTTGTGAGACAAACCATTTGCCAGAAATGCTATTCTCCATGAGGATTGCTTCAACAGGACAGATATAAGAGCAAACCCCGCACCCCTCACAGGATATCGGATCTATGGAGACTTTTCCATCCTCTCTTTCGGAGATGGCTGAGAAGCGGCAAAGGTCAAGACAATTCCCGCATGCCGTGCATTTCTCAAGGTCAACAATTGCTTTTTTTCCTGCGGAGAATGTGTGCTCTTCTCGGATCTCGGGATGAAGAAGAAGATAGAGGTTAGCGGCATCCACATCGCAGTCGGCCATGACTTTCTTTTGGACCAGAGTGGCAAAAGAAGCGGAGATAACCGTTTTCCCCGTTCCGCCTTTTCCGCTGATGACGACCAGTTGTTTCATTTTTTCAATTCCTGGATTCTCTCAAACAGTTCGAGAAATTTCTCCCTATAGGCTGGCTGGACCTCGATTATAGATTTTCCTTCTGAATAAGCCACAGCAATATCACGATCCATGGGCAGGGTCATCAGCAGCGGGACAGCTTCTTTCTGACAGTAATTTTCCACTCCTCTGTCTCCGACTCCCGCTCGATTGACCACCACGCCAAAAGGGATATTCATTTCTTTTAAAGTCTCCGCGGAGAGTTTAAGGTCGTGCAGTCCAAAGGGCGTGGGTTCGGTGACCAGAAGAGTAAAATCACTCCCTTTAACGGATTCTATCACCGGACAGGACGTTCCAGGAGGAGCGTCGATGATGACCAGTCGTTCAGAATTTATGTTTTTTTTTACTTCTCTTATCAGAGGAGGGGACATAGCCTGGCCGATATCCAGTTTTCCATGGATGAATTGAATACTGTTGGAAGAACCAAATTCCATGATTCCTATCCTCTGACCTTTCTCTTTTATGGCTTTCTCAGGGCAGAGAAGGCTGCATCCTCCGCAACCATGACAAAGCTCTGGAAAAACAAGGACCGTATCTTTCAGGACAGCTATGGCATTATAGGCACAAACTTCAGCACATTTGCCGCAGTAGGTGCACTTCTCTTCAACGATCTCCGGAATGGGAATGGAAACCACACGGTTGGTTGCCAGATGAGGCTTGAGAAAAAAATGTGCGTTTGGTTCCTCAACATCGCAGTCTAAGAATTGAACGTCATGAGTTTTTTCAAGTGAAAGGGCGAGGTTCACGGCAATGGTTGTCTTCCCCGTCCCTCCTTTTCCGCTGGCAACTGAAAGAATCATCAGGCCTTAATCTCTTTCCCAACTCCAATCTTTACGAAATCATCTTTATATTCTTCATAAAAAAGTGCCCGCGCTTCATCTCCAGAACAATGGCAGGGGCCGACTTTTTGAACTCCTAAATCCCGGAATTGATCGATGATTCCCTTTATCTCTGTTTTATCAAAACCCGCCAGATGAAAACCTCCCATCGCAAGGAAGATATCTTTATTGAATAGCTCTTTTACTCTGGCCAAGATATTAGTGATTCGCGGATGGGCACAGCCCGTCATAAGGATAAGACCTTTCTTCGTATCCAGAACCAGGGACTGCTCCTTGATCCAGCCTTCAATCACTCCGGAAGTATAGGCGCCTTCACAGATTTTCCGGGGTGCTTCGACTTCGACAAGCTTGGCTCCTTTTTTGCGGACTCCGTCTTTGAAATCAGGGGTAAAAAAATGAGGCAACCAGACTTCGATTTTGGAATTTCTGCCGAGAAACTCTTCCAGCCCCCCAGTATGATCCCTGTGAGCATGAGAAAGAACAACCGCGTCAACTTTTTCAGGATGGATTCCAAGCTTCTCCAAATTAGAGAGAAGGATTTGGCCATTGGCTCCGCTATCGAAGAGAATGGCCTTTTCCAGTCCTTCCACAAAACAAGAAAATCCCCAGTCAGTTTTAAGGCTTTGGTCATAGGGATTGTTGTCATAAGCGACGCACATTCGAATGGATGATCTGTCTTTCGTATCAGTCACTCCAGTAAAAGGATTCGCCACAGCTATTAATGAAGAGAATAAAAATTTTCATCGTGCCTTTTTATTTTAAAGATGAGATTAGTCTCTTCTGCAGAGACCGCCATCAGAACAGGGCGGCGTATCGCATCGCTCATTTCTTCCGCAACAGGTCAATCCTTGCTTGGATAATCCTCCCATGATGACGGCCGAAGGAGTGGAGAATATTTTCTTGAGATTCTTGCCTTTGCAATCCGGGCAAGATAAATAAAGTTTCTTGTTGACCGACCGGACAAAAACCTCAATGACTTTTCCGCAATCCTGACATTTGTATTCGTACAGAGGCATTTTCTTCCTAACGAGTCATTTTAGACCCACACTTAGGACAGGTTTTCTGGTAGCAGGGTGTGCCTCTTTCATGGGGCACCCTGTTCCCACAAGAAGGACAGACACAATAACCGCCTGGACCCAAACTTCTTCCACCTCCGCCTAGACCTCTTCCTCGGCCTTGTCCTCTTCCACCGCCTTGCAATTTTACCTCCTTTCTCAGTTATAAGCTTCCATGATTTTTCTATCTTCGCTCATCAATTCTCGAGCAATCTCCTCCATGTTCATTTTTTTCCAGAAAGATACTTGACTATGGACCTCGAAGTATTTCAGGGGAATAGGATGAGTTCCGATGACCACCGGCATTTTATAGCGAGATTCTATAAATTCCTTGAACTGCCGAATCTGGGGACAGGGAGGATAGCCAACGACCATTCCCGTAGCCAAGTGAATGACTTCGGCTCCGTTTTTCTTCATCTCTTCTGGAACATACTCAACATTTCCTCCCGGACATCCTCCGCAATAAGAATAACCCACAACTTCGACAGCCTCTTCTTTGGCATACCGGGAAAAACCCCCCACTCTTTCTCTAATGGCCCTGAAGCATTTTCCGCCCCCGCAATCTTGATAGCGGCCGCAGATAATGATTCCTACTTTTTTCATTCATTACTCCTTTTCGGAATTGTCATAGTCTTGAAATTTCCTTGTTCTGACTAATACAAACGTATTAAATGTTTTTACGCTGTCATGGCGAACGACCGAAGGGAGCGCGGCAATTTTTTCTTTCGACTTTATGCTTTATTTCTTATTCTTTTCTAATTCTTTGATTTTTTTTGCAATATCCTCCATTTGTCGCTTGAGAAATTCAGCTTGGTTTTTCAATTGTTTGATCTCTTCTTCAGGGGATAGATGAGGCATGGCTGAAGTGTATGGAGCTGCTCCTCCTGGGGACCCTGGAGCAGGACCGTATCCCGCTCCTAAACCCATGCCTCTTCCCATGCCACGTCCCATACCGCGACCCATGCCACGTCCCATTCCTCTGCCCATACCGAATCCGGACACCACCGGCCCACTTCCAGCCAGGCCAAAGTGAGAAGGAACATTGGGCTGAGCAGTAGCCTGGAATCGACCTGATTTATACTGGGCCACAGCTTCCTGGACTGTTCCTGTGACCCCTATGATCACTTCCACCCCTGCGGCTTGGAGTGTCTGGAAAGCGTTGGGGCCACAGCTTCCTGTAAGAACAGTTTTTGCTCCTTTTTCTGCAACGAATTGGGCGGATTGAATGCCCGCGCCGCTGGAAGAAGCTAAGTGAGGATTCTCGACAGCTTCAAACTCCATAGTCTCAGGATCAATGAATATAAAATAAGGGCATCTCCCAAACCTGGGATCAACGGGGCTGGAGAGTTCAGAACTCAAAGCAGATAGTACGATTTTCATTTTTCCCCTTCCATTTTATATTTTATAATAATTTTATTGAAAATGAAAATCATTTTCAATAAAAAATATAAGATGAAATAATGCTGTTG
>CAZGMN010000048.1:0-16563 GCA_964526905.1 uncultured Eubacteriales bacterium | reverse complement strand
GCTCTCCTCTCCCTTCGGTCGAGGAACCTTGCCCGCTCAGCCTTCAAACGGTTTTTTCATCCGCTGGCCCTCGCTCCTATTATTTGAAATTGTGGGGAAAATCAGCGTGTTCCGAACCCCAATCCTCACGCTCACTATTATCTGGATTCTGGGATGCTTTCGATAGAATGAAAAAAATGGTATTATTTTTGGCTAAGGTTAAATGAGAAGACTCTGCTTTATTCTTTTGCTCTTGCTTCTTCTGGAATCATGCTCTATTTTCCGCTCGAAGATTCAACCCTATCCCTCCGGAGCTTTTTTCCCCGTGGAGAAAGACGGAGAAGTTGTTTATAAAGGAGAGGTCATCGGCTCTATCGAAGCAAAAGAAGAGAGAGTCTATCTTTCGACCAGCAGTGGATATTTATACTGCTTGAGTGGCCTGGATCGTAAAACCCTCTGGAGGTTCGAAGCTCCCCAGCCGCTGGCAAGCCCTCCTTATTTTTTTGCGGAAAAAATCTATATTTATGACCAGCAGAACATCATTCACTGCCTCAATAAAGAGGGAAAAGAGCTGTGGAAAAAAAAGATTGAAGAAGAAATCACATCAGGAGTGGGGGAATTTAATAGCAAAATATGTTTCGGCACGGATAAAGGAACATTGTTCGCGCTCAATGCCGCAGGCGGAGAAGAGCAATGGCATTTCCAGGCAGGAGGAGCAATCAGAAGCACGCCTGTCTTTACAGGCACAGAAATCGTCTTCGGCTGCGATGACGGTAACCTTTACTTCCTGAGCGGCGAAGGAAGTCTTCTTCATCAGTTCAAGGCTAAAGACAAAATTCAATCCACTCCACTCGTTGAGAAGAATTTTATTTATTTCGGAGCCGACGACCATTATTTTTATTGTTATAACCTGAAAAAGAAGAAGCTGAAATGGAAGATCAAGACAGGCGGCAAAGTCTCCCTCGCTCCGGTCAGCGACGAGAAGAGAGTCTTTTTTCCTTGCTGGAACAATGTTCTCTACTGTCTGAGCAAGAGAAGCGGAAGCATTCTCTGGTGGAAAATCATGCCCTCACGGAGCTCCTCGCGTCTTGAAATTTCGGGGCAGAGCATTGTTGTCTCCTCATTTTCCTCGATTCTGCTCTGTTTTGACATGGAAACAGGGGAAAAAATCGGAGATTATGATGCAGGCCAGGACCAGGAGGTTAAATCCAACCCACTCTGGCTTTCCCCCTATCTCATTTTTAATCTCTATGATGGCCAGAGCGACCAAGGTCATCTTGTCTTCCTCAAAAAAGTCCTCAAGGTCACCCTGAAATCTTCCTTAAAGTCTCCTCAAGCTGTCGGAAAAGAAGTTGTCTTCACTTCCTCTTTGACCGGCTTCTTCAAGCCGAAGTACGAATTCTATATCAAAGAAGGGGAGGAGAAGAAAATCATGCAGGCGAAATCTGAGAAAAGCTCTTTTATCTGGTTTCCAGAAAAAGAGGGAAAGTTTATCGTCGGCGTTGAAGTCAGTGATGAGAAACAAAGCATGAAAGAAGAAATTCCTTTTGTGATCAAATAGAATTGAAATTCAATAATGGTTTCAAATAGATTTTGACTCAAGAATGTTAATGAGAATTAATTCCAAAAGGAGAGCGAAGAATGAATAGAGAAGAAGCTTTAGAGCTTGTTGCCAAGCATCTTAAAAACAAGAACTTGGTGAAGCATTGTCTGGCCGTGGAAGCCTGCATGAAGGCTCTCGCTTCCCGGCTCAATCAGGATGTCGGGAAATGGGGCCTGGCTGGAGTCCTGCACGACCTTGATTATGAAATCACCGAAAAGAGCCCTGAGCTTCATACGACAGAGACAGTGAAAATATTGAAGAAGCTCAATGTTGAACCTGACATCATTCAGGCCATCCAGGCCCATGCGGCCCAGATTCCCTGCCAGAGCCAGATGGACTGGGCCATTTATTCTATCGACCCTTTGACCGGGCTGATCATCGCTGCCACCCTGATGCACCCCAGCAAGAAACTCAAGGAAGTGGATGTGGAATTTGTGAAGCGCAGATACAAGGAAAAGAGCTTTGCCCGGGGCGCAAAGCGGGAGGATATCGAGCAGTGCAAGAATGTCGGACTCGAGCTGGATGATTTCATCTCCATCTGCCTTAAAGCCATGCAGGATATCGATAAAGACCTCGGCCTCTGCTGAGCCCTAATCCCCCTCTTCTTGAACTCAGAAGCAGAAAATAATATATTAATTTATCCGCAGTTGGCTTGATTTTATAAAGACAGCTCTGGCATAAGAAGCCGAATCTTAATAATAATAGATAAAAAAAGGCTATAATTCGATTTATAAGGAGGAATATTCAAATGAACGGCGTGGTAAAAATTCCTTTTCCGAGCAATGAGCCTGTTTATAGCTATGCTCCTGGAACTGTGGAGCGCGAGGCTATAAAGGCTCAGCTGCGGAAGATGCTGAGCGAAGAGATTGAAATTCCTTTGATCATCGGAGGAAAGGAAGTCCGGACAGGGAATCTGGCTGATTGCCTTTGTCCTCATGACCACAAGCATCGTCTTGCCCGCTATCACAAGGCCGGGCCGGCAGAGATAGAGATGGCTGTTGAAGAAGCCAAAAAGGCCTGGGTCGACTGGTCTGAGATGGATTGGGTGTCTCGAGCCGCAATCTTTCTTCGCGCCGCTGAACTCTTAGCGACAAAGTATCGCTATATTTTGAATGCGGCCACCATGCTCGGACAGTCAAAGACAGTCCACCAGGCAGAGATTGATTCAGCCTGCGAACTCATCGACTTCTACCGCTTCAATCCTTACTACATGAGCCAGATTTATTCTCAACAGCCGGATTCGTCGCCAATAACCTGGAATTACATGGAATACAGAGCGCTGGAAGGCTTTGTCTTTGCCGTGACTCCCTTTAATTTCACTTCTATCGCCGGCAATCTGCCGACATCGCCGGCGCTAATGGGTAACACTGTCTTGTGGAAGCCAGCCTCTTCCGCAGTCTACTCGGCCTACTTCCTGACTCAGTTGTGGAAAGAGGCAGGGCTGCCAGGCGGAGTGATCAACTTCATCCCTGGACCCGGCCGCTATGTGGGAGACCCGGTGCTGGAGAAAACGCAGCTGGCAGGCATCCATTTCACCGGAAGCACCTCTACCTTTCAGGATATGTGGAAGACGATTGGCCGGAGCATCATGAATTATAAGACCTATCCCAGGATTGTCGGGGAGACCGGCGGCAAAGACTTCGTCTTTGTCCACGCCTCTGCCGACGTCGAAGCCGTCGTCACAGCTTTGATTCGCGGCTCCTTTGAGTATCAGGGCCAAAAGTGCTCAGCAGCCAGCCGGGCCTACATTCCCTCAAACCTCTGGCCGGCCGTGAAAAAAGGATTGGTCGACGGGATAAAGACAATCAAGATGGGCGATATAACAGACTTTTCAAATTTCATGGGCGCGGTCATCGATAAGCTCGCCTTTGAAAGCATCGTCGGCTATATCGAATATGCCAAGAAGTCGAAAGAAGCCGAGGTTGTTTGTGGGGGCAAATACGACGGCTCAAAAGGGTATTTCATCGAGCCGACTTTGGTCGTCGTCACCGACCCCAGGCACAAACTGATGCAGGAGGAGATTTTCGGTCCTGTTTTGACACTCTATGTTTATCCAGAAGCTCAATACAAGGAGACTCTCCAGCTCTGTGATACGACTTCTCCTTATGGCCTGACTGGAGCCATCTTTGCCAACGACAGAAAGGCGATAATCGAAGCCTTCGCCGCTCTCCGCCATGCTGCTGGAAATTTTTACATAAACGACAAGCCCACAGGGGCTGTGGTCAGCCAGCAGCCCTTTGGCGGAGCCAGAGCCTCTGGAACGAACGACAAAGCAGGCTCTTACCTGAACCTGCTCCGCTGGACAAGCGCTCGGGCAGTCAAGGAAAACCTTAATCCACCCAAGGACTATCGCTATCCTTTCATGAGAGAGAAGTGAAGACGCAAAAAAATTGACATGGAGAGAGAAATGAAAAGTCTGCTTAGAAAATTACAAATTAAAGATATCAATATCGGAGCCTGTTCTGGCGAGGGAGCCTGGTTCGAGGACAAGCAGGGTACGGAGCTTGTCTCCTCTAATCCTTCAACAGGAGAGCCGATCGCCAAAGTTATTCAGGCCACAGAAAAGACATACGAGCAGGTCCTCAGCCAGGCCGTTGCAGCCTTCAATTCCTGGCGGATGACCCCTGCTCCAAAAAGGGGCCTGGTTATCCGTGACCTTGGCCAAGCGCTGAGGGAGCTAAAAGAGCCGCTCGGCGAGCTGGTAACTGCGGAAATGGGCAAGATCAAGGCCGAAGGAATAGGGGAAGTTCAGGAGATGATCGACATTTGCGATTTCGCCGTAGGACTCTCCCGCCAGCTCTACGGCCTGACCATGCATTCCGAGCGCCCGGCTCATCGTATGTATGAACAGTGGCACCCTCTGGGAGCGGTTGGGGTCATCACTGCTTTCAATTTTCCTGTTGCTGTCTGGTCGTGGAACTCGGCCATCGCCGCTATCTGCGGCGATGCCATAGTCTGGAAGCCTTCATCCGACGCTCCGCTGACAGCCATCGCTGTCCAGAATGTTTGTAACCGGGTCATGGCAGACCACGGGCTGAAGGGAATCTTCAACCTCCTCATTGGGCGTGGGAATGTTGTCGGAGAGAGGATGATTAACGACAAGCGCCTTCCTCTCATCTCTTTCACCGGGTCGACTAAGATGGGGCGCCGTGTGTCAGAATGTGTGGCGCGCCGTTTCGGGCGGACAATCCTTGAGCTCGGCGGAAACAATGCCATCATCGTTGCCGGGGATGCAGACTTAGATATGGCCGCGCGAACAATTCTCTTCGGAGCTGTCGGGACTGCAGGCCAGCGCTGCACGACCACGCGGCGGATCATCATCCACAAGTCGATTGCTTCCGAGCTCGAAGCGCGAATCGTCAAGGCCTACAAGCAGGTGCGGATCGGAAATCCTCTTGAAGACGGTGTCCTGATGGGACCCTTGGTGACAAAGGCAGCAGTGGAGGAAATGATGGCTGCCCTGGAAAAAGCCAAGGAGCAGGGAGGGAAGATTGTCTTTGGAGGACATCGTCTTCCTCAGCTTGGAGAGCAGTTTGTCGAACCGACCATCGTCAAGATGCCGGCTCAGACAGAGATTGTCCATCAGGAGACTTTCGCGCCCATCCTTTATCTCTTAGAATACAAGGACATCGAGGAGGCCATAAGGCTTCACAATGAAGTTCCCCAGGGGCTATCGAGCGCTATTTTTACCACAAATTTGCTGACAGCAGAAAAATACCTTTCCCATGAAGGCTCTGATTGCGGCATTGCCAACGTCAACATCGGGACATCTGGAGCGGAAATCGGCGGAGCCTTTGGCGGCGAGAAGGAAACAGGCGGAGGCAGAGAATCCGGGTCTGATTCCTGGAAAAGCTATATGCGCCGCCAGACCAATACCATCAACTGGTCTAAGGAGCTTCCCTTAGCTCAGGGTATTAAATTCGGCGATTAAGAAAAGCAAAGATCTTGCTCATTGTATTTTTTATAAGAGGCTATCGTCAATAAAGACAATTCAATTGAGGAGAAGAAAAGATGGCAAAAACCCTTTACCGTTCTCAAACGAAGAAAATTCTGGGAGGAGTTTGCGGTGGGCTTGCTGATTATTTAGATATGGATGTTAACGTTGTTCGGCTTTTATTCGTAGGCGTGACTTTGGTGACAGTCCTTCTGCCAATGGCTCTATTCTACCTTATCGCCTGGATCATAGTCCCTATAGAAAAGAGCTCAGGCTAAGTGGCACGAAAGTGCTCAGCCTTCAAATGGTTTTCTCAGCACTTAGCCTTCGCTTGGAAATAACTCCCTGGGGCTAAAAAAGGGACTGTCCTCTTTTTGTAATTCAATTGACTTATCGCTTGTTATTCGCTATTTTTAAGCTTCAATTCCCTTTTCGGCAGAGAAGAATGATGCCGAGAGGGAAGCGCTAAGAGAAATGGCGGACAAAGATCAAATCACTTTTAAACATATTGCTGTTGACGGTGTTCTCAAGTGCGGCAAAACGAAACTCGCCAACATCTTAGCCCAGAAAATAGGCGGAAAGGTCACTCTCGACAAGGGCGAGAATCCTTACCTTAGAGATTTTTATGAGGAGAAAGAAGGAGCTTCCTTTCTCGCCCAGCTTGTTTTTCTGGTGAACCGCTATCACCAGCAGGTTGCTCTTATGCAGAGAGAGCTGTTCGAGGAAAGAGTCATCTGCGATTATCTTTTCGAAAAGGATAAAATATACGCTTACCAGACTCTCACCGATGATGAGCTGATAGTCTATGAGAGAATCTACAGCATCTTGGCAGATAGGGTGGCCAGACCTGACCTGGTTATCTATCTCCAGATTTCTTTGCCCACGCTCCTTAAAAGGATTGACAGAGAGGGGATAGCTCTGGAGAAGAACATCTCGGAGAGATATTTGGAAAATATCTTGGAGGCCTTTGATTACTTTTTCTTCAATTATAAGGCAACTCCGCTTCTGGTGGTGAAAGCTGATGATTTGGATTTCGACCGGGAAGAGGATATAATAGATTTAATCGACAGGATTAAGCAGATGAAGAAAAGCCCCTTATTTTATGTGCCTCTGAGCAAAGACAACAAACAGCCAAAAAAATAAGATAGATAGCATCTTTATTAGACTTTACCTCAATCCCGATGTAGAGGCGGGATGGGGAGAAAGGATCGGTCATGCCAGACACAACAACTCAAAAAGTCACTATCCCTTTTCTCCAAGCCAAGAAAGAGAGAAAAGAGAAGATTGTGGCCATAACGGCCTATGACTTTCCCATCGCAAAAATCGTGGACAAAAGCGGAGTGGATATGATTCTGGTCGGAGATTCATTGGGAATGGTCGTCTTGGGCTATGAGAACACCATCCCGGTGACCATGGAAGATATGATTCATCACACCAAGCCTGTGGCTCGGGCTTCGAAGAGAGCATTGGTTGTCGGAGACATGCCCTATTTTTCTTTCCACCTGACTCAAGAAGAATCCATTGCCAATGCCTCCCGTTTTTTGAAAGAAGCCGATGCCTCAGCTGTCAAAATTGAAGGGGCGTCGAAGAAGCGGCTGAAGCTGATCGAGGCTCTGGTCGAAGCCGAGATTCCGGTCATGGGGCATGTCGGGCTTACTCCTCAATCCATCTGTCATTTTGGCCAGTTCAAGGTCAGAGGCAAAGAAATTGATGAAGCCAAGAAAATCATCCGGGATGCCGAAAATCTGGAAAAGGCTGGAGTCTTTTCGGTTGTCTTGGAATGCATTCCTCTGGAAGTGGCAAAGATCATCACGGATAAGCTCAACGTTCCGACCATTGGCATCGGGGCAGGGCCATTCTGCGATGGTCAGATTCTTGTTTTTCATGACCTTGTTGGTTTTTCTGATGGCTACCTTCCCAAATTTGTCAAGAAATATGTTGACATCCATCAGCTCCTCAGCCAAGCGGTAAAAGGATATGTTGATGATGTCAGAGAAGGAAGATTTCCTGATAACGACCACTCCTACCATTTTCAATCGGAAAGGATTGAAGAATTATGCGCCAAAAAGCCCAAGTCAAAGAAGTTATTTAGGAAGAAAAAATGAAGGTCATTACCTCCATCGACGAGATGAAAAAGGCCGCCAGGAGGCTGAAGTCGCAAGGGAAGACTATCGGCTTTGTCCCGACCATGGGCTTTCTTCACCTCGGTCATTTGAGCCTGGTACGAGAATCGTGCCGAAGGGCTGACAAAACTGTGGTCAGCATCTTCGTCAACCCCGCCCAGTTTGGGCCAGGAGAGGATTTTAAGGATTATCCCCGTGATCTGAAGAAAGATTCTGAGCTTTTGGAAAGAGAAGGGGTCGATTATCTTTTTGTCCCTGAGCCAGGGGAGATGTACCCCGAAGGCTATAAAACTTATGTCGAAGTCCATGAGCTCCAGAACAGGCTCTGCGGACGCTCCCGCCCGACACATTTCCAGGGCGTCTGCACAGTTGTCTTAAAACTCTTTAACATCGTCAATCCCGACATCGCTTTCTTCGGGCAGAAAGATGCCCAGCAAGCGATTATCGTCAAAAGAATGGCCCGCGACCTCAATTCAGATGTGGCAGTTGAGGTTCTGCCCACCGTCAGAGAAGAAGACGGACTCGCCCTCAGCTCGAGGAACATATACTTGAATCAAGAACAGAGAAAGGCAGCCCTTGTTCTTTCCAGAAGCCTGAGAGAAGCAGAGGCAATGGTGGAAAAAGGGGAGATGAATGTTGCTGCGATTCTGAGCAGAATGAAGGAAATTATAAGCAAAGAGCCGCAGGCAAGAATTGATTATATCGAGATCGTGGATATGGAAGAGCTTAAGCCGCTGGCCAGAATGGAAAAGCAGGCCCTTGCCGCCCTCGCTGTTTTTTTGGGGAGAGCCAGGCTCATCGATAACACAATCTTACGTATCAAGGAGTAGAGCGCCATGAGAAGAATAATGTTGAAGGCGAAGATTCAGAGGCTCACGGTCACTGAATCCAACCTCGATTACGAGGGCAGCCTCACTCTGGATGAAAGCCTGATGGAGGCTGTGGAAATCCTGCCCTTCGAGCAGGTTCATGTCTACAATGTTTCCAATGGAGAGAGATTCATAACCTACCTGATAAAAGGGAAAAGAGAGAGTGGAGAGGTGATCGTCAACGGAGCAGCGGCTCATAGGGCGGGAATTGGAGATAAATTGATTCTCGCTTGCTATGCGGTCTTGGATGAAGAGGAGATTGATTTTTTTACGCCAAAAACCCTGATCGTCGATGACAAGAACAGGGCAAAAGAACTCAAATAGATTTTCAATCGGTCGATTTAAACTTTCATCTAAGAGAAATCACCTGAGAGCCGAGAATCCAAAGGACTTGAGCCAACTGCTTTTTTCCTCGGTGTCCAAGGGCTTCATTGTGGCTGGGTTTCTTACGGCTGCCCAATCTCTTTTATTTGGATTATCGCCCCCTTTTATTTCCACGCTGCCTTCAATAGTGTTGTGGCTGGCCGCGCCTTTGAAAACCATTGTGATCGTTTTTCCATCTTCCTTTGTTTCGGCTGTGAATTGAATTTTATCGCCCGTGAGCTGAATGTCTTTCAGTGCAAGTTCCTGATTTTTTCTCATGATTTTGGCGTCGAGATTCTGGAAATGCTGATCGACTTTCATCTGGTAGGGAACCTTTTTTGAGTTTTCCATCCAGGTCCATTCCCAAGCGCCTGAAACATTGGCGGGGACGATCCAAAGATAGACACTGTGACTAATATCATTGACCATGACCTCCGAAGATTGATCGGGCTTCCAGGTATCCATGCCGTAATTATGGGATACGACCCGGGTTCCAGGCCTTAATTGGCTCAGAAGCAAAGGACGCAATCGGAGATTGACCGATGTCAAGAGATAGAGGGAGACAACAATTGCTTCATGGAAATCTGTCTTAAAAAGGTCCTGTTCATAAAACTGGACAAGATCGGTCACATTGGCCTGGGCCGCATTTTCTTTGCTTTCCGCGATTCGGTCGGGATCGATATCCACTCCAACGCCGCGGGTTCCGTAAAGCTTGGCAGCGGTGATGACAATTCGGCCGTCGCCGCAGCCGAGGTCATAAAGAATGTCATCCTTGCCGACATTAGCCATGCGCAGCATTTCGGCGACAACCTCTGGCTTGGTGGGGACATAAGGAACATCCAGCTGTTTTTCCTGTAAAAAGATTTCGCTTGGAAAGAGCAAAAACGCTAAACAAAAAGCAGTGCTGAGTATCTTTTTCATGTTTCCTCCTTTTTCCGAGCTCGATAAAGAAAACCCTCCATCGTTCTTCCTTTGGCCTTAGCTATTTTTTCATTGCCCACTTTTTTAGCTTTTTATATTCCACTTCGCCGCAGAGGACGTCGTTTGTCTCTGTGTTGAAGAATGTCGGCGTCTTGAGCTGGCCTCCGCATTTGGGGGCAATGACCGGCCTATAAGAGCGCATCAAATCTGCGTTCTTCTCGTCATGCCAGACCTCGAGCCGTTCAAACTTTATGCCCTCTTCTTTTTCTAATTTATCAACCAGAGGCAACATGTTGTTGCAGTGAGGACATTCCCTGGCATAAAACATGACGAGTTTATTCATTTTCATCTCCTTACAAAGAGCCCGCACCAACACTCGCCCTTCTCTTTATATGTATCATGGATGAGGAAATTGCAGGGGCAGACAAGCAACAGGTCTTCTTTAAAATCCTTGGTGATCAGCCGGCAGGGACAGTATTTCAAGCCATGCCCTTTCTCATTATTGAAAAGCCCGTCAAGAAACATTTTGACTTTTTCTTTGTCAGGATTGACCTGGAATTCATTTTTTTCTGATAATTTTTCAATAGCCTCCAGAAACTTTTCTTTGTTGAACTCAATCCGAGTGGCACTGGCTATTTTTTGCGATTCGTCCGAGGAGATTTCCATGAAGGCATTCTTAGCCTTGCAAGTGGGGCAGATCTCAGGAGGCTTCAAGCCATAATGAAGATCATTGCAGACAAAGCACCGCCAGTATTTTTTCATGGGATTAGGCTTTTTAGAATTGATGTTGTGCGCTGCATATCTCTCTATCTTTAATCCAGCTGGTAGTTGGGGGCCTCTTTGGTGATGAGGACATCGTGGACATGGCTTTCTCTGACTCCGGCGGCTGTGATCTGGATGAATTTGGCTTTGGTTTGCAGCTCCTGGATGGTCCTGCATCCGGCATAGCCCATTCCGGCCTTGACCCCACCGACCATCATCTGCAGGATATTGGCCACGCTTCCTTTATAAGGGACCATGCCCTCTATTCCCTCAGGAGCAATTTTGCTGTCGGAGGGAAGCAGGTCTTGAAAGTATCTATCCCGGCTCCCTTCTTTCATGGCTTCGAGCGAGCCCATGCCCCGGTAGGTTTTATAGGAGCGTCCTTGGTAGATGACGACTTCGCCAGGTGCTTCGTCTGTCCCGGCCAGCAGATTGCCGAGCATGACCGAGCTTGCGCCGGCTGCGATGGCTTTGGCAATGTCCCCTGAATACTTTATTCCTCCGTCGGCGATCAGAGGAATCTCTTTTTCTCGAGCGACTTTGTAGACATCAACAATGGCTGTGATTTGCGGGATGCCAGCTCCGGTCACGATTCTGGTCGTGCAGATGGAGCCTGGTCCGACTCCGACCTTGACGCCGTCGACTCCCAATTCGATAAGCTCTCGAGCTGCCTCTGTTGTTCCGATGTTTCCAGCTACAAGCTCCTGTTCAGGAAATTCTTTTTTCAGCATTTTCACCGTATCCAGGACTCTGGCCGAATGTCCGTGAGCCGTATCTATCACCAGGACGTCGAGTTTGGCCTTGACCAGAGCTCTGGCCCTTTCCAGTGTCTCTTCTCCAACCCCGACGGCTGCGCCGACCCTCAGCCGTCCGATGCTGTCCTTTGAAGCATTGGGGTATTGGATTCTCTTCAGGATATCTTTATAGGTAATCAGCCCTTTGAGCTGAAATTTTTCGTTGACCATCAGGATTTTTTCAATCTTGTGTTTATGGAAAAGTTTCTCTGCCTCCTCGAGTGAAGTGCCCACAGGAACAGTCACCAATTCTTTGGTCATGACTTTTTCTATGGGCAGGTCGAGCCGCGTTTCGAACCTGATGTCACGGTTGGTCAGGATTCCGACCAGTTTGTTGTTTTCATCCGTTATCGGCAGCCCGGATATTTTATATTTTTGCATGACTTCCTTGGCTTCATAAATTTTATTATAAGGCCGCACAGTGATCGGGTCGACAATCATCCCGCTTTCGTGGCGCTTGACCTTATCCACTTCTTCAGCCTGCTTTTCGATGGACATATTTCTGTGGATGATGCCGATCCCTCCCTGCTGGGCAAGGGCGATGGCCATCTTTGATTCGGTGACAGTATCCATCGCGGAGCTGACAACGGGAATGTTGAGGCTGACGCTGCGGCTGAATTTTGTCGCCACATTCGCCTGAGCCGGAATGACATCCGATTTCGAAGGCAGAATGAGCACATCGTCGAAACTCAATCCTATTTTAATCTTATCGTCTAACATTTTTTCCCTCTCATTTTCTTCTTTTTCTCTTTTTCGGAATCAATGACCTCACCTCTCTGCCCCTTGGAGCCGATGCCGAGCCTTCAGGGTGCTGATAATAGAGAGGCTGTTCCTTTCTCTCAGGCATTTCTTGTTCGATGACGGGCTGGATGAGGAAAAGGTAACGGATGGTATCTTCTTCAATCCTGTCCAACATCGACTGAAACATATCGTAGCTTTCTTTTTTGTATTCAATCAGGGGGTCCCTTTGACCGTAACCGCGAAGCCCAATCCCTTCCTTCAGGTAATCCATGGCCAGAAGATGGTCCTTCCACTGGGAATCGATGATTTGAAGCAGAATCACTCTTTCGAATTCCCTCATCCGCTCCTCGCCGATGATCCTTTCCTTCTCCTCATAGATATTTTTAAGCGGCCCCAGAATTTTTTCTCTCAGCTCTTCATGAGTTATTGTTTTCCAGTCCAGGCTGAGCTCTTCAATGTTCAAATGAAACTGGGAGGTGATGGCATTCTTGAATCCTTCGACATCCCAATCTTCAGGAGATTGGTCTTTGTTCGTATGATTTTCCATGAGCCAGTCGACCAGGGTGGCAACAAGCTCCTGGATGTATTCTTTCATATCTTTTCCTTCCAGGATTTCCTTTCTCTGTTTGTAGATGGTCTCTCTCTGCTTGTTCATCACGTCGTCGTATTCCAGGAGATGTTTGCGGATAGAAAAGTTATGCCCTTCGACCTGCTTCTGGGCTCTCTCGATAGCTCTGGTCACCATTCTGTGCTCGATAGGAGTTCCCTCAGCCATGCCGACTCTGGACATCAATCCTGCGATTCGGTCGCTGCCGAAGATGCGCATCAGGTCATCTTCCAGAGAAAGGTAAAAACGGGATGAGCCGGGGTCTCCCTGCCTTCCTGCCCTTCCTCGGAGCTGGTTGTCGATTCGGCGCGCCTCATGGCGCTCGGTGCCGATGATGTGCAGTCCGTTCATCTCGACGACTTTTTCGTGTTCATCCTGAGTGAGTTTCATCGCCTCGGCCAGGACCTTTTCCCATTCGTCCTGAGTGGCTTTTGAAGGCTCGATTCCTTTTTTCCTGAGCTGCTCTGTGGCTAAGAATTCCGGATTGCCGCCGAGGAGGATGTCGACTCCTCGTCCGGCCATGTTGGTGGCGATGGTCACTCCGCCTATCCTCCCGGCCTGAGCGATGATCTTGGCTTCCATCTCGTGATACTTGGCGTTGAGGACAACATGCTTTATCCCTCTTTTCCTCAGGAGGGAGCTCAGATGCTCTGAATTCTCGATGGAGATTGTCCCCACAAGCATCGGCCGCCCTTTCTTGTAGTTTTCGATGATTTCCTCCACAACCGCATTCCATTTCTCTTCTTTGGTTCTGTAAATGACATCCTGGTATTCGTAGCGGATAAGGGTTTTGTTCGTCGGGATTTCGACCACATCAAGATTATAGATATGCTGAAACTCAGCGGCTTCTGTGGCAGCCGTGCCCGTCATTCCTGCCAGCTTTTTATACATCCGGAAATAGTTCTGGAAGGTAATCGAAGCCAGAGTCTGGTATTCTTCCTCGATGCGCACCTTCTCCTTGGCTTCAAGAGCCTGGTGCAGTCCATCGCTATAGCGGCGTCCGGGCATCAGACGGCCGGTGAACTCATCGACAATAATCACCTTGCCATCCTTGACCATGTAGTCGACATCCCTCTTAAAGAGGTGATGGGCTTTTAAAGAGGTGTTGATATGATGGACCAAATCCATATAGGCGAGGTCGTAAAGGTTGGGAACGCTGAGGAATTTTTCAGATTCGGCGACTCCATCCTCGGTTATAGACACCGTTCTTGTCTTTTCGTCAATCTGGAAATGCCTGTTTTTTTGGAGGCGCCGGACAAGATTGTCGATGCGATAATAAAGTGAAGTCGACTCATCCGTCGGGCCGGAGATGATGAGCGGAGTGCGGGCTTCGTCGATGAGAATGCTGTCAACTTCATCGACGATGGCATAGTGATGTTCTCTCTGGACAAGGTCGGAGAGGCGAAATTTCATGTTATCCCGAAGATAGTCGAAACCGAATTCGTTGTTCGTGCCGTAAGTGATATGCGCCCTGTAGGCTTCTTTCCTTTCCTGGTCGCCCATCTCGTGCTGAATCGTTCCCACTTCAAGCCCGAGGAATTTGTAGATCGGTCCCATCCACTCCGTATCCCTCTTGGCCAAGTAGTCATTGACAGTGACGATGTGGACTCCCTTTTCTTCGAGGGCATTGAGGTAGGCGGGAAGGGTGGCGACAAGAGTCTTTCCCTCTCCTGTCTTCATTTCAGCGATCTTGCCTTGATGAAGAACAACACCTCCCACAAGCTGGACATCGAAATGCCGCATTTTAATCGTGCGTCTGCCAACTTCACGCACTACGGCAAAGGCTTCAATGAGAATATCTTCGAGGGTTGCCCCCTGTCTTAATTTTTCTTTGAATTCCGCTGTTTTTGCCCGAAGCTCGCTATCGCTCAGTTTTTGGACTTGCGGCTCAAGCTCGTTGATGGCTGCGACATAAGGCTGGAGCTTTCGCAGGTCTCTTTCGTTCTTTGTTCCGAATATTTTTTGAATCAGCCACTTATACATTAGATAATTTTTAGCAGAAAGGTGCTATCTTGTCAATTAACCCGGACTCCATGGAGTGCCAGATGAAGGGGTTGGAAGCCCGGGGGGTGACATGAAGAAGCCAGAATCCAGCCAGACTTATCCTTCGGGGAAAGAAAGAATCATGAAAAGTATTCTGCTCACGCCTCAACCGCGATAAAAAGTTCCTGCGAAGCTATCCGGCCTGGGGCGGTTTCACTGCCGTAAAGGTCAATTTGAGGTGGTTGATGATGCGATCGACCACCTGGTAGCTTGTGATGAAGGCGATGACCAGGAGCTTATGCGCTCCATATTCTGACTTGCGCACCTTCCCCATGTGGGCGTTGGCGTAGAGGCCATATTTTGCTGAGTTAAGGTCTTCTATTCCTCATAATTCTTTGTATTTCAAAAGATAACGTCTATTTTTATCTTTTTCAGACTCATCATAACAATCAACGAAATCCATCGTAAAAAAAACAAATAGGGGAAAAAGCACGCAGGTGAAAGGAATAAAAAACAGAGCCCTTATTCTGATATATAACTTTGATATCATGTGTCGCCTCGGAGGATGATTGACTCGTTCTTTCTTCGGCAACGAATTTCAAGATGTATTCACCCGACGGCAGTTCAGGAATCTCAATATTTATGAAACTCATTATCAAATCTTTTTCCTCTTTTTCGGCGAGAATTGAAAGAGAGAGAGGAACGCTTTTCCCTGACGATTTTTCAACAAGATATGCGGAAATTTCAACTTCAGGAGTTGGGACATCGACAATGGAATAGCCAACGATTGCCTGAATATTGGAATTTGCTTGCAAAACATCATCCAAAAAAGGTGAATACTGGTCGGGATTGAAGTGAAAATAATCGACTAAAGAATGGAACTCATCTTTTCCGTCCTTCTTTTTTGGCAAGGATCCTCCCAGATAAAAAGCACCTTTCTCAGAAGAAAGGATAAGAGGCGTGAAGAGCTGAATCCCTCTTTCCGGTCGCCCTGCAATTCCGAAAGCAGAGGCGGCAACAGCTCCCCTGCCCGTCTCCAAATTTCTCATGATTACACGTCCCTGGTATTTCCCCGGACTTAAAGAAAAATACGAATAATAATAAACATGTTTATTGACCAATTTGGATATATCTTTTTCTGCTCTGCGGAACTCGATGTTATCTCCCCCGGCGTCAAAAATGAGGCTGACGATTTCGACCTTTCCTTTCGATCCCTCCTGAATTTCTTCCACAGGTATTTTTGAAACCAAGCAAAGATTGGCTTCCTTGCCTATGGAATATGACAAAACTCCTAAAGGAAAGCGAAGAGGCGACTGGAAAATGGGCTTTTCGCTCAAAGCCAGGTCGATGAGATGGAGCATTTTTTCAAGCTCAGTGTATTCAGCGAACGGCTTTGAGCTGAAATAACCCTTCTGGGCATGGACTTCACATCCAGGCCGTCTGACATTGACTTTTATTGTGTGATACTTCCCATCCCATTTCTCATCGATGTAGTAACCTATGACATAATAGCATCCGGTTAAATTCTGGATTTTTTCGATGTGTTTTTGGTAGTTGTCGATGTTGCCGAAATATTTTCCGCCCGTGGAACTCGTTACCTTTTGCAGAGTAAAAGATCCCGTCATCTGCAAGTCCTTGTTGATAGTAGCAGCCAATTCTTCAGTGTTAAGGGCATAGACGGCGCAATTCGAAGCGCTCAACTCTTTGAGCATCTCTTCATATTTAAGGCGTAATCTTGACTCCCCCCAGCTTCCAGACTTCAAATCCCCGTATGGCGATTGTATGGGGTAGATAAGCGAATAGGGAACGCCGGAGGAAAAAAGAAGTATCGATTTATAGCCGGGAATATATCTTAGAGCTTTGGCCAGGTCGCTCATTTTCTGG
>CAZGMN010000047.1:0-16613 GCA_964526905.1 uncultured Eubacteriales bacterium | reverse complement strand
AGAAAAATGTTAATAATTGTGAGTTTTTTCGACAGTGACCGATTATAGCCATGGAAAAAAAGCGCATTCTTGAAAAGAGCTACGACCCTGAACCGGTCGAGGAGAAATGGTCTAAATTCTGGATAGATGAGGCATTATTCAGGCCGGAGGCGTCTTCTTCCCAGAAAAAATTTTCAATGGTTCTGCCTCCCCCGAATGTCACCGGCTCTCTTCATATCGGGCACGCTTTATGCTTTACCCTGCCCGATATTATCACTCGCTGGAGGAGAATGCAGGGCTACAACACGCTCTGGCTTCCAGGGACAGACCATGCCAGCATCGCTGTCCACAACGTGATTGAGCAGAGCCTGGCTGAGAAGGGGCTGACTCGGGAAATGGTCGGCCGCGAAGAATTCATGAGGATTGCCTGGGATTGGAAGAAGAAGTACGGCGGGGTCATCATCCACCAGTTGAAGAGGCTTGGAGCTTCTCTGGATTGGACGAGAGAGAGATTCACTCTTGATGAGGGTTTTTCCAAGGCCGTTCGACACGTTTTTGTTGAGCTCTATCGCCAGGACCTTATCTACAGGGATTATTACCTGGTCAACCGCTGCCCCCACTGTGCTACGGTTCTTTCCGATATCGAAGTTGTGCACAAAGAGCATAAATCCAAGCTTTACTATATTCAATATCCTCTTCTCGATTCCGAGAAGAAAATCACAGTTGCCACAACCCGTCCTGAGACGATGCTCGGCGACACGGCTGTCGCTGTTCATCCTGATGACAAGCGTTATAAAAGGATTCAAGGCAAAAAAGCTATTCTGCCCATCGTCAACCGCAAGATTCCGGTTATAACTGACGAAAGGGTTGAGATGGATTTCGGGACAGGAGTGGTCAAGGTCACCCCGGCTCATGACCCGGTCGACTTTGAATTAGGGAAACGCCATAATCTGGAACAGGTTATTGTCATCGACGGCTCAGGCCGGATGACAGAAGCAGCCGGAGAAGAATTTAAAGGCCTGGATCGCTTTGAGTGCCGGGAGAAGGTTGTCGATAAGCTCAAAGGGATGGGATTGCTGGAAAAGGTTGAGGATTACCAGCACGCTGTCGGCCATTGCTACCGCTGTCAGACCGTTATCGAGCCTCATCTTTCCTGGCAGTGGTTCGTCCGCGTCGGGCCGCTTGCTCAAGAAGCCATCAAGGTTGTTGAGGAAGGGAAGATTCAATTCATTCCCCCCAACTGGGCCAAGACCTACTTTGAATGGATGTATAACATCCACGACTGGTGTATCTCACGCCAGCTTTGGTGGGGGCACAGAATTCCTGCCTGGCACTGCCAAGCCTGCCGCCAGGTCATTGTTGCCGAGCAAGCGCCGGGCCGCTGCGAAAAGTGCCAGGGCGAGAATCTTGACCAGGAACCGGATGTTCTCGATACCTGGTTCAGCTCTGCCCTCTGGCCTTTTGTCACCATGGGCTGGCCTGAGCAGACAGAGGATCTAAAGACTTTCTATCCGACAGACCTCATGTCTACAGGGTTTGACATCATCTTTTTCTGGGTGGCGCGGATGATCATGATGGGCCTCAAATTCGCCGGAGACATTCCCTTCCGCCATGTTTTCATCAACGGCTTGGTCCGGGATATCAAAAGGCGAAAGATGAGCAAATCAGAGGGGAACATCATCGATCCTCTGGAAATGATCAAGAAGTACGGCACAGATGCCTTGAGGTTCACCCTGGCTGCCCTGGCCATTCCCGGCATGGATATTTCTCTATCCGAGGAAAGGATGGCAGGCTACCGGGCTTTTGCCAACAAGATCTGGAATGCCGCGCGCTTCGTCTTGATGAGCATTGGAAGCGAAGAATTGGTCTTGAAAGAAGAGGAATTGACCCTGGCTGATAAGTGGATACGCAGCAGACTTACCACCGTTGTCAAGGAATTAAACGAGTCTTTAGAGAATTATCGATTTTATGAAGCTGCGGATAAGATCTATCACTTTATCTGGCATGAATTCTGCGACTGGTATATTGAGCTGGTTAAGCCGAGCCTGAGAGAAGGGAATAAGAGCTCAGAAGCGGTGCTGGTTGAGACACTGGACCAGATTCTGCGCCTCCTCCATCCCTTTATGCCCTTCATCACTGAAGAAATCTGGCAGCATCTTCCTGGCTCCGGAAAATCTTTGGCCGTCGCCTCCTTTCCCCAAGTCAGGGAGGATTTGAAGGACGAACAAGCAGAGCAGGAGATGAAAATCCTTCAGGAGGCGATAATCGGAATCCGGACCATAAGAGCAGAGAACAAAATCCCTCCCAAGCAAGACATCGAGCTCTGGGCTAAAGTGGCCGATGAAGAACAGAAGAGAATAATTCAGAAGAACCAGGCCTACGTCAAGGTGCTGGCCAATATTCGTAAGATTGAAATATATGACAGCTTTCCTCAGGACAAAAAGCTTTTAAAGGGAATCGCCGGCTCATGGGAGATTGTCATCCCGATTGAAGAAGGGCTTTTCAAGCTGGAGCAGGAGAAGCAGAGGCTGGACAAGGAACTTGCCAGAATCCTGTCGGAAATGGAAAAGATTGAAAAAAGACTTCAAGACCGAAATTTTCTCAGCCGCGCTCCAAAGGATTTCATTCAGGAGACAGAGCAGAGGTTAAAGGAACTCAAGGAGAAGAAGTCAAAGCTCGGAGAGAGCGTTGCCCATCTCCTCTCCCTTATGGGTCAGCCATAGATTCGTTATTCATAACTCACAGCCATGGAAATCGGGGCCAAAATTCACTGGATTAAAAGTTGCTCCTCGACCAACGACCTAACCAAAGAATTGGCCATAGGCGGAGAGGAAGAAGGGACGGTTATTATTTCTGAAGAACAGACAAGGGGAAGAGGGACAAAAGGCAGGAGCTGGTATTCGCCTCGAAAAAAAGGGCTTTATCTCTCGCTCCTTCTCTATCCTTCTCAGCCTCAAATTTCTCTTCTTCCTCTTATGGCAGGCCTGGCCGCCAATGATGCCATCTTTGAATCAGCCGGAATCAGAGTCGGATTGAAATGGCCCAATGATTTAATCTGGGAGAAGAAAAAACTGGGAGGCATTCTCTGTGAGAGCGGCTTTTTGGGAAACCAGGCGAGTTATGTTATTGTAGGCATAGGAATCAACCTGGATCAGAGGAGAGAGGATTTTCCGGAAGAGATACGCTCTTTAGCGACTTCCCTCAAGCTCATAACAAAAAGGGATATCGATAGAAAGGAATTTCTTCAAGAACTTTGCAAGGCCTTGAATCGCTGGTACAGGCTCTTCCGGGAAAGAAGAAATGAGGAGATCGTTCGTTCCTTCCAGGATTACTCGATTTTGCCTTTAGGAGAGAGGATAGAGTTGCTCACAGAGACTGAGGAAGTCCTGGGTACCTACGCTGGCATTGATTCCAAGGGAGGTCTTATTCTGGAGAGAGAGGGCAAGAGAATGACTTTTTTTTCTGGAGAGGTGAGGTCAATTAAGGATTGAGGAAAGGAGGGATGAGATGCTTTTAGCGATAGATATCGGAAACACAACCATCGATGTCGGGATATTCAAAGGCAAGACCCTTGTCGAGCACTGGAAGATAAGGACAGAGAAAGAAAAGACTGCTGATGAGTACGCCATGACTCTGCTCAACCTTTTCTCATTCTCGGGGATCGAGGCGAAGAAGATAAAATCTGTTCTTGTCTCCAGCGTTGTTCCGCCGCTCGCCCCAGTCTTTGAAGACTTAAGCCACAGTCTTTTCAATGTCAGGCCCCTTGTCGTCGGACCGGGACTGAAGACAGGAATGGCCATTCTCTATGAAAATCCGCTCGAGGTTGGAGCAGACCGAATCGTTGCTGCAGTGGCGGCCTATGAGAAATACGGAGGGCCAGTTATCGTGGTTGATTTCGGAACAGCCACGACCTTTGACGCTATTTCTGCCAAGGGCGAGTATTTGGGAGGGTCGATAGCCCCGGGGATTCAGATTTCGGCTGAAGCGCTTTACCTCAAGACCGCAAAGCTTCCCCGGATCGAGATAAGAAAGCCCAAAAAGGCAATAGGCCGAACGACTGTTTCCAGTATGCAGTCAGGCCTTTATTTTGGATACATCGGCCTGGTGACCAATATCATCGAGGAGATAAAGAAAGAATTGGGAGCCAAAGCCAGGGTCGTCTCGACCGGAGGCTTTGGCGCCCAGATCAGCCACGAGATCAAAGCCATAGATTTTTTTGAGCCCTGCCTGGTTCTGGAAGGGCTGAGGATTCTTTACGAGAGAAATAGAGAGTGAAGAGCACTCTTTAATTGAGAGCGGATCGTGAGAAAGGGTGAAAGGGAGAGCAAGGAATACTTCCAGTCGATTGCCCGCTGTTTCCTCGGGCTGCGCGGGTCCCCTTTTTTTCTTTCCTCCAAGGAGCTTGACCTTATCGCCCGCTGGGAAGAGATGGAGATTCCGCTGGCTGTGGTCTTGGAGGGCATAGAGAGGGCTTTCGAAAGCCACAAGGCCAGGCCCGGCAGGAAAGCCAAAATCCAGACGCTGGCTTTCTGTGAGCTTCAAGTTTTAAGAGCCTTCGAACAGCACCGGGAGAGAAAGGTTGGGAGGAGAAAGAAGGGAGTGGACAGGGATGAGAAAAGAGAGCGGGCAAAGCGCGAAGTGCAAAAGTTTTTAGAGACGCCGGCTCCTCCGCTGAGCTATCTGAGAGATGCCTATTCTCGAGCTCAGGAGATGCTTTCCCGGAGCCAAAGCGATGAGGAAGAGTTGGAGAGAATAGAGGCAGAGGTTGAAACACTCCTCTGGGAAAATTCTTCTGAAGAAGAGAAGAACAGGGTCAAAAGAGAACTTAGGCAGGAGTTTGAATTCAAGGACGAGGACGAATTCAAGACGATTTTAAAGATAAAGCTGGTAAAATCTTTAAGAGACCAGCATAAAATCCCTTATATTTCTCTTTATTATTATTGAATGGATTATCTCATATTTGTGTGGCTTTGATGAATGTCCTTCAACGCTTGCTTCGGTCATCTCGAGTAAGCCTTTTTAAGGGCTCGTCATGGATGGGTGCAGGTGCCAATTGGAGAAGATTCAATGAATAAGACCAGGGATAGTCAGATTCTTTCTCTGCTGGAAAGGAGAAGAGAGGGTTCAAGTTTTAGGATGCTAACCGTGGAGCTTGGCCTTTCAGACAGAGAGAGGCAATTATTGAAGAAAAGACTCAAAAGGCTGGAAGACCTTGGTCTGATAATCAAGTCGAGGAGTCGATATTTTCTCCCGGCAAGAGCGAAGCTGGTAAGGGGGAAATTTGCTTCTACGCTCAGAGGGTATGGATTTGTCACTCCTGAAAAAGGCTTCGCCGAGGATATTTTTATTCCTGCCCGTTATTCTGGCGGCGCACTTGAGGGGGATGTGGTGGAGATTCTCTGCCATGAAAAGGGGAAGAAGGGAAAGCCTGAGGGAAGGGTCATCAGGGTGGTAAGAAGGGGAAAGGAGAGAATGGTCGGCTTTTACCGCGAACGCCTTGGCCAGCCTTTTTTCCTTTCAATAGAATCTCCTTTGTCTGAAGAGATTCCCTTGACCTTGGAAAAGAGCCTCTCCCCGCGCCCGGGAATGATTATTGCTGTTGACAGGGACAAGAAGCGCTTGCTCGAAGTTTTGGGCATGCCCGATGAGCCGGGAGTGGACACCAAAGTTGTGATTGAAAGATACGGCCTTGCTTCTTCTTTCTCTGAAGAGGCTCTGGCTGAGGCAGGGAGCTTTTCTTCGCAAATCAGCCTTGAGGATAAGAGAGCAAGAAAAGATTATAGGCAGTGGCTGACCGTAACCATCGACGGCGAAAACGCCCAGGATTTTGATGATGCGGTCAGCATCAAGAAGCTTTCCGGCGGGCATTTCCTTCTTGGCGTCCACATTGCTGATGTTTCCCATTACGTCAGGCCGGGCTCAAAACTCGATGCCGAAGCCTATGAAAGAGGGACGAGCGTCTATTTTCCTGACCTGACTCTTCCCATGCTGCCGGAGAGGCTTTCCAACGACCTCTGCAGCCTCAGGCCAAGAGAAGAGAGGCTGGCCTTTTCAGTTCTTTTGGAGATAGATGAAAAGGGTAAGGTGAGAAGGACAAAGTTTCATCCTTCATTGATTCAAACTGTGGAGAGGATGACCTATGACTCTGTTTATAAAATAATCGAAGGCGATGAGCAAGAAAGGCGTAAGTTTTCCCGTTTAGTCCCTGACCTGCTGCTGATGAGAGAGCTTTCAAGGCTTTTAAAAAAGAAAAGGGAGATGAAGGGCAGCCTCGACTTTGACTTGATCGAGCCGGAACTTGTCTATCAGGAAGGAAGCATCCAGTCCATCCTGCCTTTTGAGCGCAACGAGGCCCATCAACTCATTGAAGAATTCATGGTCGCAGCCAACGAGGCTGTCGCTTCTTTTCTTCACCAGAAGAATGTGCCTTTCTTGTATAGGGTTCACCCTCCTCCAGCCTTGAAAGACCTGGAAAGCTTGAGAGAGATGCTGGCTTATTTTGGGCTTAGCCTCCCTTTGCCGAAAGGGATGAGCTCAAAAGACTTGCAGCAGGTCTTGAAAAAAGTCAAAGGAAAGCCTGAGGAAAAATTTGTCAGTCTCCGCATCCTTAAATCTTTGAGGCTGGCGGTCTATTCTGAAGAAAATCAGGGACATTATGGACTGGCCAAGGAATTCTACACGCATTTCACCTCTCCTATCAGGAGGTATCCGGATTTAGCCGTTCATCGGGCTTTGAAAAGAGCCCTTAAACAGAAGAGAGTAGATGCTTCTTTTTTGTCAGGCACAGCCCTTCATTGCTCTCAGCAGGAAAGGAAAGCGGATGAAGCGGAGAAGGAGCTCATGGATTGGAGAATCTATCGATTCCTTAAAGGGAAACTCGGGGAAGAGTTTGAGGGAATCATCGTCGATATCAACAAAGCAGGCCTGGTCGTCGAGCTCGACAATTATCTTGTCGAGGGCATCGTTCCCTACGCGGACTTGGGCGGGGATTATTATTTTAAGAAATCAGATAAAACTCTTGTCGGGCGAAGAAGCGGCAAAAGGTTTGAATTGGGAGAGAGGATGAGAGTTGTCCTTGTTTCTGTCGACCCTATCTTGAGGAGGATGGGTCTGACCTTGAAGCAAGAGGGGAAGGGAGAGTTTTGATGAAGGCACGATGTTTTGATGCTGTTATCAACGTTGCTCCTCCTGGCAGGAAGAAGTCGCTGGAGGCGCGGATGCTTTTTCGCGGCAAAAAAATTCCTGCCTCTTTCCAATTTTATGGGGAGCCGCATAAAGACCGGGCCGGCTTATTTTACGTTCAAGGCAAGATCCATCATCCTCTTTCGCTGAAATGGAAGGATAGGTTTGGGCTTGCACTGGCAGGGAGGAGGGGTCTTGGGGGAGAAGGCCTGGTGATCAACCCTTTTTCAGATAAGGTCAGCCGAGTGAAAATAAAAAAAAGACTCAGTCTTCTCAAAAGCCTTCAAGGCGATGAAAAAGAAATGCTCTATGCTCTTGCCCAGGAGAGAGGCTTGAAGGGCTTGAAAGAGAAGGAGATGATTGATTTTTCTTCATTGCGCAGAAAATCAATCCTGCCCTTGCTCCAAGAGCTGGAGGCAGAAGGAAAAATAAGAATCCTTTCTTTCTCACCGCTTTTCATTCTTTCTCAGGCCCATTTTGGTTTTCTCTGCCAGAAAATTCTTGCCTATGTGAAAAGTTATCACCAGAAGCATCCAGAACAACCCGGCCTTTATTTGGATAGAATCAAAAAGAGGTTTCATTTTCCTCCGAGGATTCTTTTCCTAGGCCTCAAGTATCTCTCGCGGGCAGGGAAGATCAAAGAAGCTGACGGCAGGTTTTTTCTTTCGTCTTTTAAAATCATGATTTCTCCTGAAGAGGAGAAAGTCTTGAAGATGCTGGAAGAAATGTGTTTTAAAGGAGAATTTCGCTCAGTCTCATTGAAAGAGCTTCAGGCCAGGTTCCACCTCTCTTTGGGCAAGCTCAACAGGCTGCTCTCCCTTGTCATCGAGCGCAAGAATATTGTCCAGGGAAGAGATGGATTTCTCATCCATTCCCGCTGGCTGGACGAAATCATCTGGAGGCTCAAGGAAACGGGGAAGAAAGAGTTGACTGTTTCTGACTTTAAAAAGATGACCAGCCTCAGCCGGAAATACGCCATCCCTCTTCTCGAATTGCTGGACCAGATGGGAGTGACCCGCAGAAAGGGCCCTTCAAGGGAAATATTGTGAGAGAAAAAGATTTTCTGCGCTTATGTGTTATGCAATCCAGGCAATTTTGACCTCATCCTCGACCGCTTTAAATTCTCTATCGCCGGTTATTACCTCTCCTTTATTGAGCCTGGCCAAAGCGGCAGCAAAGCAATCAGCATAAGAAATTTTTTTTATTGCTTTTAACCGCGCAGCCTCTTTCGCCAACTGAATATTGACATCAATGATTTCTATAGGCAAGGTCTTAATTGTCCTTTCAACCTCATCAGCTTTGTCCTGGCCACATTCGCGCAAGACAATATAGTAAACTTCCCCATAATTAACAGAAGTCATTAAGAGATAATTATCCTTCTCTGTGGCTGAAATGAAGAAATTTTCAACCTTATCGAAACCAGCTTCTCTTTCTAAAAAGACCAAAAGGGCATGGGCATCAAGAATTCTTTTCATTTCTTAAGCCCCTTTTTCTCGATCTCTGGACCTCTCTTCCAGCAAAGCTCTTGCAAGTTTTCCTTTTGTCGGCAAAATCCCTTCGATTCTTTTGAAATATTCCGGAGTGACAGGTTTCAAAATGAGTTCATTTTCCCTTTCTTCAATGTAAAGCTTTGTTCCTTTTTTAATATTAAATTTCCTGCGAACTTTTGATGGAATAACAATTTGCCCTTTTGTCGTTACAACCGTTACGGCCATAATAATTCTCCTTTTTTGTTTCACGTATAACATATTTTTATATGTATGTCAATAATTATTTATCTTACATATTAATCGTTATCGGAGAGATACAAATTTGCAACACTATTCTCTGAGAATTTAATTTTTGAGGTTAAAGGATGGCTTTCATCGTGATCTGCTAAAATCTGCGCATGGCTGCCTTGGAAGAAAGCCGCGGCTTTCGCCTGGGATTATTTAGGTGTCTGCGAGATTTTAGGGCTATCCCCGGAAGAGGCGTGAAGTGATTTTAAGCAGGCTTTTGAAAGGCGTCGCGGCCCTAACGAGCCTAAGGCTGGGCAGGATCGAAAAGAGAGCTTTAAGCTTTGCTCCGAAACGCCGCTGATGCATGAGAGCCACTGCCTTTTCCATCACCAATTGCTTGGATGCTGGATAGGGGTACCACCAGATTCGGTCTTTTTTCCCGGAAAAATCGGCAGAGACGAACTTGATGTTGGCAATCTCGAGCAGCCCATATGGCCCGTGGGTTCGGCCCATGCCGGTCTGCTTGATGCCGCCCCAGATCGCTCTTGGTTCGTTGAAGGTCATCATGTGGTCGTTGATGGTGACGCCGCCGGTTTCGAGCCGCTCAGCTATCCAGGCGCCCGCTTTCTTGTCACGCGTCCAGACTGAAGCGGTCAATCCGTAATGGCTGTCGTTGGCAAGGGCGATCGCCTCTTCAAGATTACGAAAGGTCATGATGGGAAGGACAGGACCGAAGGTTTCCTCAGTCATTATTTTCATCGTATGGTTGACGTTGGTCAGGATGGTTGGCTCAAAAAAGTAACCGGGCAGATTATCGAGCCGCCGGCCGCCACAAAGCACCTTTGCTCCTTTGTCTACGGCATCCTGGAGATGCTCTTCGACGACTTTGAGCTGACCGAGGTTTTCCATCGGGCCAAGGTCAACGCCTCCCTCCAGCGGGTTTCCTACGCGGAGCGAGCGGGTAATCTCCAGCACGCGGCCGACGAATCGGTCAGCGACCTCCTCGGCGACATAGACCCGCTCGACCGAAGCACAACTCTGTCCGCTGTTCATCAATGCCGCCCAGACCGTGCCTCGGGCCGCCAGCTCGAGATCGGCATCCGCCAGGACAATCGTCGGGTCTTTGCCGCCGAGCTCAAGGACGACATTGGTCAGGTTTCGGCTGGCCAGCTCCATGATTCGTTTGCCGACGCCCACGCTACCGGTGAATGAGATGGACTGAATCTTGGGATTGACGATCATCTCCTCGGCCAGCGGAACCCGGCAAGGAACAATATTCAGGACGCCGGCCGGAAGGCCCGCTTCAGCCATGACCTCACCGATGGCGAGGGCGCTGAAGGGCGTCGAAGTGGAAGGCCGGAGTACAACCGTGTTGCCGACGAAGAGCTCGCTGATGACATCCATGAAGGGGATCATGAAGGGGAAATTCCAGGGCGAAATGACCAGCGCTGGCCCCAGCGCTTGGAAAAGATAGCGGTTCTTCTTATGGGCAAAAAAAGGGATATAGGCCCTTACTTTCCTGGATGTCTTGGACCTTTTTTGGCTGCGGCCGTAATAATTCAGATTTTCCATAATGGTCAAGACTTCAACGGCCAGCGATTCGAAGAGCGGCGTTCCTTTTTCCATAGTAATGAGGCGCGCGATTTCCGAGGCGCGGCGGACGAGGATGGCCTTAGCCTTCAGGAAGATTTTCTGCTTCTCTTTGGCTGAGATGGAACGCCATAGCGGGAACGCTTGCTTGGCCGCCTCGACCGCCCGGCCGCAGTCTTCCGAAGAGGCAAGAAAGGCTTCTCCGAGCTGCTCCAGGGTTGCCGGGTTTTCGACCCGGATTTTTTCTTGAGAAGCCAGACGCTCGTTGGCAATAAAGAACCGGCCGTCAAGTGATTTCATCTCTTAAAATCTTCCTGAGAAAAATCTTTTAAGCCAGGTGAGGAAAAGGAAGGGATAGGCATCGATGATTAGGTCAAAACGAAAGAGGGGATTGAGGATTCCCGCCTTGAGGAAAAGGAGGAGGACCAGAGTTTTGTGCTTTGGCGGGCAGCCTCTGATTCTTCGCCTTTGTTTGGCCTTGACCTTTCCCTGAATTTCTGTGCACGCTCCAAGGAGCAGAAGCTTATCAGCGCTTACATCGCCGTGATATTTTCCGATGACGACCGTCCAGGGCGGGAGGTTCTGCCAGAGCTTTGGTTTGCGGTCCTTGATCATGTAGAGCCAGTCGAGGAAGACGCCGTGGCAGCCGCCGGTACAGTAGGGCTCGCCGCTCAGGACTTTTATTCCACAGGCGACATCATCGACCCGGATGAATCCGGTCTCCCATGTCTTTGTTCTCTCCCTCAGTTCGTCCAGCGTAATGTCGCCGCCGATTTCGATTTCGTTGAGGTCGATGGGCCCGTAGCCTCTTGCCTGGGCTGCGGCCAGATGACCGATGCGGCGTGGGTCAAGATGGAAGATGTGAGCGCAGACAGTGTCGTGGGCCAGCGGGTTTGTGGCCATGATGACCACGCCGAGGCTATGGCCGTGCTGGGTCAGATGATTTCCGCCGAAAGAGATTTCAATAGCGTCCGTGGCGATGAAATCAGGATAGCCGACCTCAAGGAGGTCCACAATTTTCTCGTCGAGGTTGTAGTTGTGATTCCACATCCTCTCCCCATCGCAGAGGATGCCGATATTGAGCTTGACGGCAGCCGTGATTCCGTGCACCAATGAATTCGTCTTGAGCTTGGGAGCGTAGACAAGGAAATTGCGCTCCACAATCTCCCGGGCGGTGCGGATCCGCTCGTGGATTTTGCCTTTGGAGAGGCGGACGGTCTTCTTTCTTGCCAGCTCGATGGCCTGAAGCTTGAATTTGTGTTTCTTCTTGAGCTTATAGTAGCCGGCGCGCCTGAACATACGGGAGGTCGGAATCGCAGCACCGCATTTTTCGGCAACAGTGATCGAAGTCTGGGGCTGACCATATTCTTCCAGGGCCGTCAAAAGTCCGCTTAGGAATTCTGGACGGGTGTAGGCAGATGGGGTCACCTTGTGGTGGGCCATGACCACATTGGGCTTGATCGTGACCTTTCCCTGGATTTTGCCTGTCAGCCCGAACTCGGCCAGGCCGCCTTTGATGATAGAAGCGATCGCCGCCGGGTCATAGGACTCGGCGCGGCGAATTAAAACCCTCTCTTTTTTGCTCATTTTTTTCGGCTTATATCACAAGCGTAAGGGCAAAGTCAAAAAACTGGCCGCCTAACGAGATATCTCTAGATATGTAATTGAAAAAGGTGTTGGAATAGCCCCTAAGGCCCTCATAGCGGAGGGGGGACCCGTCGGCTTTCCGACGGGGGGAACCGACGGGACTGGTTCGGCTTCGTTTCCGAAGCCGTGGGGGTTCCAAGGGGGTATGCCCCTTTGGTCGCAGGACACCTTAAGGTGTCCGAGAAGGGGAGGCAGCGAAGCGTTGGAAGGGGGAACGCGAAGCGGTTCCCCCTCCAAGGACCCTAGGGGGCTGTGGGGCTATTCCGACACCGAAAGAAAATCACACAAACAGGGATGCTTATGACTTGCCGAAGACGTTGACTCTGCCTCACATTTTGTTATAAAAGATTCTTGCTTTATCAAGTGAGTAAGTTTACCAGAAGGATCTTCTTTTTGTTAGGCGATTCTCGCCGCGAAGGTCCATGATTGAAGGAGGTAGCGATGAAACGTATTTTGTGCTTGATCGTTATCTTAAGCGTCTTTCCCTTGCTCGTCTATCCTGCTGCCGCGCCACAACTTCGGGGCAAGAAGCTTTATGATGCGTGGGAGAAGCTCGAGATAGCAAAGACCACAGGAACGACACGAGTCACTTGGCTCCCCGACGGCTTGGGCTGGCTCGAAGCCAAGACGGACGAAGCCAGCAAAACAACCGTCTTCCACAGAGTTGACCCCAAAAGCCAGAAAAAAGAGAAGCTCTTCGACCCGGAGACCGAGAAGGCCATTATTGGCGAATACAACAAGCTGACTGGAAAAAGCGTTTCTGGGATGCCGTTTGCCGCATTTTCTTATCTTCCCGATAACAACGGCATCCGATTCATTGTTGGCCGGGCCGACGAGTTCGTCTATTTCTTCAAAGATAAATTATTGCGGAAACTCGAGCGGCCTGCGGGCCAGGCGGCTCCGGCTTTTGCCGAGATCCCTCCTGAAGCCAGACGTTTCATGGGAGGAATGGGCATGGGCTTTCGCCCGGCACCCGGCTACTCGCCTGATTTCACAAAATATGCCTACAGCAAAAATTATGACATCTGGATCTACACCCTCGACACCAAGAAGGAAGAGCAGCTGACAAGAGGCGGGTCGGAAGAAGTGATGAACGGCCAGACCGACTGGGTTTACCCCGAGGAACTGAGCCAGCGCGACGCCTTCTGGTGGTCGCCGGACGGCTCAAAAATCGCCTACCTCCAGTTCGACGAGCGTGCTGTCTATAACTTTCCGATCATCCACGAATTGATGCCTGACAGAAAACCTGCCTTCGAGACAATCCTCGAGTTCGAACGCTACCCGAAGGCCGGTAAGCCCAATCCGACGGTCAAGCTGTTTGTCATCGACCTTGCTACAAAAAAAACGACGGAGATAAAGACCGAAAGCGGACCCGATGTTTACCTCACCCGCATCGTCTGGCGCAACGACGGAAGCGAGCTCTTTTTCCAGCGGCTCAACCGCTATCAGAACCGCCTCGAGCTCAAAGCGGCCAATCCCGCCACAGGCGAAGTGCGGACTGTGCTCATTGAGGAAGAAGAATGTTTCATCAACCTCCACAACGACTTCCGCCAGCTCTCGGATAACAAGCGCTTCACCTGGAGCTCGGAGAGGACAGGCTGGAAGCACCTCTATCTCTACGATTTCAGCGGCAAGCTCCTCAGCCAGCTGACGCAGGGGAATTGGGAGGCAAGCGGTATCTCCCTCATCGATGAGAAGAACCAGTGGCTCTATTTCACCATCGCCGACAATGTCGGCCTGGACACTCATTTCGGCCGGGTCAAGTTCGACGGCTCAAAGCTCACGCGCTTGACGTCCGAGCCCGGGATGCACATGGCCTCGATCGACCCTGCCGGGAAATATTTTATTGACAGCTTCTCATCGCTCACAGTGCCGCAGACGGTTAAGCTCTATCAGGCAGACGGAAAATATCTAAGGACGCTGGCAACGACCAATATCGATAAGGTCAAGGAACTCGGCCTCCAGGAGCCGGAGCTTGTTAAGCTGAAGGCAGCCGACAACATGACCGATGTCTATGGAATACTCTTCAAGCCGGCCGATTTCGACCCTAACAAGAAATATCCGCTCTACGTCCAGGTCTACGGCGGCCCCTCGCACCGCAACAGCAACTCATATCAGACTGACGGAGCCAAGGCCCAGCTCGCCCAGCTCGGCTATATCGTCTGGGAACTTGACGGCCGGGGAACGACGCGCCGCGGCAAAAAGCACCTGACCGAAACCTATCTCAAGTTCGGCCAGGTCGACGTCGACGACCAGGCGGCGGCCGTCAAGCAGCTCCGCGAGCGCCCCTACATCGACGGCTCGCGGGTCGGTATGACGGGCGGCTCCTACGGCGGCTACATGACCTGCATGTCGATCCTCCGCTATCCTGATGTGTACTCGGTTGGCGTGGCCGCCTCTTCGGTCACCGACTGGCACAGCTACGACACGATCTACACTGAGCGCTACATGCGCACGCCTGAGGACAACAAGGACGGCTACGAAAAGGGCTCAGCCCTGACCTATGCCAAGAATCTGGCCGGAAAGCTGCTTCTTGTCCACGGCACGATCGACAATAATGTCCATCCGGGCAACACCATCCATCTTGTTGATGCCCTGCAGAAGGAAGGCAAAAGTTTTGACATGATGTATTATCCTGAAAACCGGCACGGCATCCGCGGCTACAATTCCCAGCACCTGGCAAAACTCCGGATGGGATACTTTCTCCGCCATCTGCGGCCTGAGAACTGGGAAGAGGCTGTCAAGACGATCTGGTAGGATTTCTAATTATCTGAAGAGAATGATTTCAGGCGAGGGCTGAGGCTTGAGCTCTTAAGTTTTTTAAGAGCCTTCGCTTCAATCTGCCTGATTCTCTCGCGGGTGACTTTGAATCGCTGGCCGACTTCCTCCAAGGTGTGTTCTGCAGAGTCCATCAACCCGAATCTCATTTTTAAGACCTCAGCCTCTCTCTCAGTGAGTTGATTCAGCGCCTCCTCAATTTGCTCTTTCAAGCCGCTGCGGATAACCGTTTCCTCAGGAGAGGGCATAATCTTATCTTCGATGAACTCGGCAAGGGAGTTGTCTCCATTCTCACCAATCGGCGTCTCCAAAGAGATCGGCACTTGGTCGGCTTTTATGATTTTTTTTATTTGGCCGGCCGGCATCTCCATCTTTTCCGCAATTTCCTCAAGAGTCGGCTCTTTGCCGTTCTTTTGGACCAGGGACAGAGAGATTTTCTTCAGTTTATTTATGGCTTCAATCATATGAACCGGGATTCTTATCGTTCTCGCCTGGTCAGCTATGGCCCGGGTTATAGCTTGTTTTATCCACCAGGTGGCATAGGTTGAGAATTTGTATCCTCTTCGGTAGTCATATTTATCGACAGCCCTCATCAAGCCCAGGTTTCCTTCTTGGATTAAGTCGAGAAAATGAAGGCCGCGGTTTGTGTATTTTTTCGCGATGGAAACCACGAGTCTTAAGTTGGCTGCTACCAGGTCTTTTTTTGCCTCTTCCCGGATCTTCTTTCCTTTGGCTATGTCCCGAAGAATTTTTCTCAGCCCCTGGGAGTCAGAGCTGGCTTCTTTCTGTTGAAGTTTTAATAGCTTTTCAATTTTTCTGATTTTTCGCCTTATTTCCTCTTTTTTCTTTTTCTCTCTGGTTTTGGCCAGCAATAATTCCAACTCTTCTCTGTCATCCTCTGATTCGTCGATGGCTTTGAGTCTCTCCCGCAGACCGCAGATCATTTTTTCTTTGTAAGCGGGGCTTATGTTGAGCTCTCCTAAGATGCGGCTTATTTTGACCAAGAGGCGAGCGCGAGAAAAATCATATTTCTTCCTCAAAGGGATGCCCTTCAATTGTTCAATGATTCTCTTGATTTTTTTTATATTGCTCAAAATAAATTTCTTCTTTTCCTCCGGTTTTTCTTCTGCTGGGTCTTCGATGAAGCCAAATATTTCATGAATGATTTCAGGATTTTTTTTCAGTTTTTTTTCTAAAGAGAGAATTCCGTCAAGAACAAATTGAGTCTGAGAAAGAGCTTTGATAATGGCCTTCTCCCCCTTTTCTATTTTCTTAGCCAAGGCAATCTCCCCTGCTCGAGTCAGGAGCGAAGTTTTTCCCATCTCTTTTAAGTAGAGCTTGACCGAGTCGAGAGTGCTCTCCACTCCATAAAGGTAAACAGGGCCCATCTTTTTGCCTTCAGGTTTATCGAGAATTCTCATCCCATAATTATCCCAGGGATTCAGAAGAGAACTGAGGTCTTCTCTGGATTTATACCCCTCAGGGGAGGATTCATCCCTGTCCTCAGAAAAAAGATATCCCTGTTTCCTTGCCTTAAGAATTAGGCTTTGAATCTGGTCTTTTATATCTTTATCTGTTTTCATTATAATCCCCGTATTATAACTCGAAATTGATAATTTTCGTTACAAATTTTTATATTTATGATATATATGCAAATTCATGACATGAAAAGGCTTACCCTAATTTCCATCGCCTCCATAGAGATTCTGGGATGAGTTT
>CAZGMN010000046.1:0-16690 GCA_964526905.1 uncultured Eubacteriales bacterium | reverse complement strand
ATCGATCTCGAGGAAGGATTGCTCAAAACCATCGGTTATTTTAGGGAAAAGTTCGGGTTGAATAAAAAATAGAAAAAATTAATATTACCAATGAGGAAAACATCTTTAAATTTATTATATTGGTAGGATCTATAACGCAGCTTTCCCTCATGGAAAAGGTGCATAGGAAAGAATTGAACTCTTTAAAAAAGAAAAGCAAACAATTATAATTGTGACTTTCATAATTGAATCCTGCCTTATCCGAAAGGGCCGGATTCCAAGGAGGTTGCGATGATTCTCTCCAACCTGGTCATAATAGCCATCATCGTCGTTGTCTTGGGCCTGCTCATTCTTCTCCTGGCCCTTCAATATCGAAAGGTCGGCCCGAATCAAGTTCTCATCATCTCTGGCGGAAGAAAGAGGACAGTGGTTCTGCCCGACGGAACGAAGAGGAAAGTCGGCTACCGTTACCGGCTGGGCGGCGGAACATTCGTCCTGCCCCTCCTGGAAAGGGTCAATATTCTTCCCATAGATGTCATCACCTTGAACATCAAAACTCCAGAAGTTCTCACCTATGGCGGTGTTCCGCTCATGGCCGAAGCCACTGCCCAGGTTAAGATTGATTCCTCAGATTTTTCCATTCGGCTGGCCGCAGAGCAATTTTTAGGATTGGGAAAAGACGGCATCAAGGATGTCTCCACGACCATCCTCGAAGGAAAGATGAGAGAGGTCATAGGAACTATGACCGTGGATGACATCTACAGGAAAAGGCAGGAATTCTCAACTCGAGTTAGAGAAGCAACCCAGAAAGACTTTTCCAGGATGGGCCTGACCATGATGTCTTTTGCCCTGAAAGACATCAGCGACACCCAAGGCTACCTCGATGCTCTGGGAAAGCCGCAGATTGTGGCAGCCAAACGCGATGCAGCCATCGCCGAGGCTGAGACTCAGAAAGAGGCAACAATCAAATCCTCTCAAGCGCGCAAAGAAGCCGAAGTCGCCCGGCTCGCCGCCGAGGCGCTCATCGCCAAAGCCCAGTGGGAAAATGAAGGGAAGAAAGCCGAATCCCAGATTGAGGTCAATCAGAAAAAGGCTCAGTCTGATCTTTCCTACGAGCTTGAGCGAGTTCGAATCAGCCAGGACATAAAAAAGGAAGAGGCCAAGGCCAAGGTCATCGATAAAGAAAACCTGATAAAAATTGAGGAGCTGGAAATTTCACGCAGGCAGAAAGAGCTTGAATCAAGCGTTATCAAGCCTGCTGATGCCCGCAAGTATCAGCTCAAGGCAGAGGCCGACGCCGAAGAATACAGAATCCAAGCCGAGGCAAAAGGAAAGTCAGAAGCGATGAAGCTCGAAGGCGCAGCCGCAGCCGAGGACCTCAAGCGAAGAGGCCTGGCCGAAGCCGAGGCCATGCTGAAGAAGGCTGATGCCTGGCAGAGATACAACCAGGCTGCCATTATTGAAATGTATTTGAAAATCCTCCCTGACTTGGCCAAAGCCGTCTCCGAGCCTCTCTCCAAGGTGGATAAAATTGTGGTGGTTGGCGGGGATAAAGGCCTGGGAACCTCAAGAATCACCTCTCAGGTGGCAGAAGTTCTGGCCCAGATGCCTGAGGTTGTCAAATCTCTGACAGGAGTTGACCTGAAACAATACCTCAGGGATAAACTGACACCCGCACCTGAAGAGAAGGAAAAGAAATAATTATTTCCTGAAAAAGCAGGTTAGCTATGAAATCAAAAAAGGCAAATCAAATTGGAGCTTCCCCTACGCTCAAAATATCTACCAAAGCCAAAGCGATGATGGCTGAGGGCATAGATGTTATCGACCTCAGTGTCGGAGAGCCGGATTTTCCCACTCCAAAATACATCAAAGACGCCGGTATCCGGGCCATTGAACAAAACTTTACCAGGTATACTGAAAACGAAGGCATTCCAGCCCTGAAAGAAGCAATCGTCAAAAGGCTTAAGGAAGATTACGGCCTGAGCTACGCCAAGGAGGAAATCATTGTCTCTACGGGAGCAAAGAGTTCCTTGTACCACCTCATCCAGGCTGTCATCGACGAAGGCGACGAAGTCATCATCCCCTCTCCCTATTGGGTCACATATCCCCAGGCGGTTGCCTTGGCCAAAGGAAAAAGTGTCATCATTCCCACCAAAGAAGAAAACGGCTTCCTCCTGACTCCAGACCAGCTGAAATCTGCCATCTCCCCTGCCACCAAGGCTCTCATCCTCAACAATCCCTCCAACCCAACCGGGGCAACCTACCAGAAGCAAGAGCTTGAGGCTCTGGCGAAAATCATTTTGGAAGAAGACATTCTCGTCATCGCTGATGAAATCTATGGAAAAATCGTCTACGATGATTTCCAATTTGTTAGCTTCGCTTCTTTAGGAGAAGAGATAAAAAAGAGGACCATCCTCATCAACGGCGTCTCAAAATCTTATTCCATGACCGGATGGCGGATAGGCTATGCCGCCGGCCCCGCAGAGATTATCGACGGCATGGCTAAAATCCAAAGCCACACCACTTCAAATCCCTGCTCAATCTCCCAGAAGGCAAGCCTGGAAGCCTTGAGCGGGCCCCAGCATGAAATTTCCCAAATGACGGCCGAGTTCCAGAGGCGAAGGAACTACCTCCTGCTGCGGCTTCAAACAATCCCCCATGCCTCCTGCTTCAAACCGCAGGGAGCATTCTATCTCTTCCCCAATGTCTCCTTCTACTATGATAAAGAATTCAACGACATCCAGATTCGAAACTCATACGGGATGGCCTATTATCTTTTGAAAGAGGCGAGGGTGGCCATCGTTCCCGGTGACGCTTTCGGCGCTGATGAATATATCCGCATCTCCTACGCCACTTCCATGGAGGGTCTGGCGAAGGGGATGGATAGAACCATCGAAGCCCTCTCTCGCCTGAAGACCGCAAAGAAGATTAAGCGCATCGCCCTGAACAACACCATCACCCGGCAAAAAAAGTCGGTGCCTCTTGAATCCGGAATCCCGGTCAAGATGAAAGACGCGCTTCTGGCTGAAATGGAAAGCCATCTCAGCCTTGAAAATTATTTCGAGTGGAATGCCAACGTCAATGGCGTCATTGTCAAGCTGCGCACCAATGTCTCCCACTTGAACGACTTCTGGATTGAGAACTGGTATCCGGCTCAACTGGAAGCCGACCTGGAGCCTCATGGCACGATCTATGCTGTTGACGGCATTGCTGGCCGGGAGCCTCATGCCTTCTATAATTTAGAAACAAATACAGGAGTTCTGGTCAACGCCGATAACTATGAACCGCTGCGCAGCCTTGCTCTTGGCCTTGTCATGGACGTCTCAGAAAGGCTGTTCAACAACTTCGCCATCCGGGGGATGTCTGCCGATATCGGCGGAAACGGTCTGGTCTTGATTGGGCCCAAGGGAACAAAAAAGACAGAGCTCTTCTTTGCCCTCCTTCAAGATGAAAAATTCCGTTTGCACTCAAACGACCTCGTCTTTGTCCGCTTTTCCGGAGGAAGAGCGCTGGCTGATTCCGTGGAAAGGAAGCTTTTTCTCCCCACAAACACTGTTGAATCTTATCCTCGTCTGGCAGCTCTTTATGACTTCAGCAAGTGCGAAAACGTCATCATCCGCAAGGAGGACTGCCAGGACAGCGAATGCCTTCGCCTCGACGACTGCCGCCTTGAACGCGGCTCTCCCTTCTGCTATAAAGCTTCAAAAGATGCCTACGCTCTTCTTGACCCTTCCTGGATTGGGGGGCCGGCAAAGTATGTCAAACGCACCGCTCCTCGCTGGATCATCATCCTTCGCTACGATAAAGTCTCTCCTCCTTTTGAAAAAATCAAGGCCGAGGATGCTCTGCGAATTCTCGAATCTGGAGAGGCACCAGGAGTCAAGCAAACCCTCAGTTCTTCAAAAAGCCAGCCTTTTTACAATCCTCATCTCCTGCTCAAGACGCCGGAAAGGCTGGAGTTGCAGAAGAACTTTTTTAAGAGACTTCTTGAAAGCTCAACTTGCTATCTTTTCAACAGCGGAAAAGGGTCTGTCGATGACCTCAAAAAAATCATAAGCAGTGATTTGAAGGCAAGCTGACAGAAAAAGAATAAGCCTGAGGTTTTCAGAGGGACTCTCTCAACGCCCTTTCAGTCAAGGACAAACCTGTCATAGAACCCTCTTCTCAATTTCTTGGGCCAAGAGGTGAAGAAGGAGAAGATGGACTTCCTGAATTCTCGGAACGCTCTTTGAGGGGACGTCTAGAAGATAGTCGGCGAATGGCCCAACCTTCCCTCCTCCTTTCCCGGTGAGAGCCGCGGTGAGCAATCCTTTCTTTTTAGCGGCTTTTAAAGCTTCAATGATGTTTGGCGAACTTCCGCTGGTGGAAAGGCCGACGGCCACATCTCCTCTATCGCCCAGGGCTTCAAGCTGACGGCTGAAAACATAATCGAAAGACGTGTCGTTGGCGATCGAAGTCAGGGCTGAGGTGTCCGTGGTTAAGGCCACAGCCCGCAGCGCCGCCCTTTCCTTTAAAAATTTATTGACAAGCTCTGCTGCAAAATGTTGGGCCTGGGAGGCGCTCCCCCCATTCCCGAATATTAAAATTTTATGGCCTTCCTTTAAGCTCTGGCTCATCACCTCCGCCGCTTTTTGGAAAAGCTCGCCCTTGGCCGCGAAAAAATCCTCTGTAATCTGTTTCCACTCCTCGATGATTTTTTTGTGTTCCATCTCCCCTCCTTGTTTCCGGCCTAACGATTTTCTCCTGGCTTTAGAAATTCTAAGCTCCGCGACCCGGCCCTCTTCCTTCCAACGCGGCGCAAAAGAAAGGCGTCTGTCCCGTTTCGAATCTAAGGGCAAAATGAACGCTTTCTATAGTATTCTATTGGAGGCCCTCTCTTCTCAGCCCTTCCTGAATGATAGCCCTGACGCGGTCCCTGAGCACAGAGATATTATTGCGGTCCAAGCCCTCAACTGAAACTGGCTGATGAAAAATAACTTTGATTCTTCCTTTTTTGGCAAAAAAAGAGCCTTTGGGCATGAGCTCATAACTCCCATCGATGCTCACCGGAGCAATGGCCGCCTGGCTTTCTAAGGCCAGGAAAAAGCCGCCTCGCTTGAAGCGCTGCATCTTTCCATCCCTGCTCCTTGTTCCTTCAGGAAAAATCAAGAAAGAAAAACCTTTCTCTTTCATTAGCCTCGCCGCCCGGTCAATGCTTTCCTTCCCTCCTTTCAGGGCCTTCCTGTCCACAGGGACAAAGCCGACCTGCCTCATAGCTTGACCGATAATGGGGAGCTTGAAGACTTCTTTTTTGAGAAGAACTCTTACGGATTGAGGAATGAACATATAAAGCAAAGGGCCGTCTATTAAGCTCAGGTGGTTGGACATAAAGACGTAAGATTTTTCTTTCTTGATTTTATCTTCTCCAGAGACATCAAGGCTTATTCCCAGGACCTTCTGTCCAAGGCGCAGCGCCCATTTGCTGATTGAGATGATAGGCTGAGAGCGCTTCATTAAGTAGCAGAAGAGAAGGACAGGAACAAGGAGAATCGAAAAAAGGATGTAAATAAGGAAGAGGACGATTGTCCGCATTTTTGGCGATTATACCATATCTTGAAAAAGAAATGGAGAAAGGGAAAGGCCTCGTTATGGAACAGGCTGGGTGTCTCGAAGACACGCCGCTTTTGCCCCAGCGAGTCAAAAGCGGCTCGATTCAAGGCTTCGCTCTCCTCTCCCTTCGGTCGAGGAGCCATGCCCGCTCAGCCTTTCATACGGTCTTCTCAACACCCAGCCTGTTCCATTATTATGCCAGGGATTTGCGCATGTTTCTGAATTTAGAAGGGAGGTGAAATAAAATAAGATGTCTTATTATGAATTGATAATCTGAAGGAGAGGGGGGTTATTTTAGAGGGGTTTGAGGTTTATTTAAATTCAATCATGTTCCCGGCTCCTTAATCAAAATCCGCGGAGCATGGAGCCAGGAGCCGTTTAAGTTTATCAGGTCATTCTTGAAGTCATCCATGGAGTGGATTGTATAAAGGCCTGCCGCAAGGTTGGCTGGCTGGTAGACATAAGTTACGCTTCCTCCGTCTTTCTGGTCGCTGCCTAAGGAAACGAGCAAGAAGTCATCGTCTCCTATTCCCTCGGCCGGAATGCTATAGACGCCAACCATAGTTTTTCCCGAATAGGCTCTAAGAGCATTTCCCCATTTATCGTTTATGGGGCATCTTTTAATATAGGTCGGGGAGATGGCTCTGACGAAATTACTGTTAGCAAGAAGCACGCCTGATTGATGCCCCGCGTCAGGAGCAGCGCCGGCATCAGTGGCATAGTCGGCAACAGCAGTGGTCAAGCCAACCATATCTTTCATGGTTTGTTTCTGCTTGGCCTTCTGGATGGAGAGCATCGCATTGGGAATGACCAAGGCGGCAAGGATGCCGACCACAGCCACCACCACCAGGAGCTCAATCAGCGTAAAACCTCTCTTTTTTTTTGCCATTTTGTTTCAATAATATATATATTCTTTCAGGTATTTTTGTAAAGCCCTTTTTTACTTTTATCAAAATCTGCGCTCATTCTTGAATCAAAAACCTCTTGATATGAAAAGGGGCGATGCAACTTTCGTTGCATCGCCCCTTTCTTTGAGTTGAAATAGGCTTCTAAGCAGACTTCAATTCAGGATCATGTGCCTGTGGCGGCTGTCCGAGGAGCGCGAATCCAGGAGCCATCCCACATGACCAGGTCCCTGTCGAAGTCAGTCATGGTGCTGATGATGAAGAGCCCCTTTTCGGGATTTGCCTCTTCGAATCCAAAGGATTCCTGCGTCTTGTCGCGGCCGAAAGAAGCAACCAGGAAGTCATCCGTGCCTGGGGAACCGATACCATACTGAGTGGCAGATGCACCGCACCAAACATTGAATCCGTTGCCCCACTGGTCGTTGATGGGCAGGACTTTGACGTAGAATGGAGAAAGGCCGGTGTAAAAGGCAGTTCCGGCGGCGTAGGTGCCGTTTGCAGTCGGAGCCGAGCCGTTGTCAGTCACAAAATCGGCGAGTGCTGTGGAAATGACGGTGATGTCCTTCATCGTGCTTTTCTGCTTTGCTTTCTGAATGGCGGTGATGGCATTAGGAATAAGCAGAGCAGCAAGAATTCCGATGATAGCCACGACGATCAGCAGCTCGATGAGTGTGAAGCCCTTGACTTTTTTTAACATTTGAACCTCCTTTTTTGAGTGACTATTCTAAGTCTTTCTCAAATGTTTTAATTGCAAGCTTAATTAAATGCAATTTATGTGCCAAAATGGCCTTTTTTTAAGTCATTGATAAAAAAGAAAATAGATAAAACTTAAGCAAAATTTTTATAAAAAAATAACAAATTTGGTCTAAATTTGACAATTTTTGGCATTTAATCTCAACCCCTAATTTACCCGTTTTCTCAGGGTTATTTCAGATCATACTTATCTATAAGGTACCTCAAGGTTCGGTAGCTGACGCCTAAAAGGGTCGCCGATTTCCTGAGGTTCCCTTCTGTCATCTGGCGCGCCTGCTTTATATAATTTTTTACAATCTCATCCAGATGGTCACTGAGCTTGAAATCAGGCTCAAAGATATACGACGTATCCGGCTTCTTACGGGGAGAAAGCAGCTCTTCAGGAAGGCTTTCTCTGGTGATGACATTCCTCTCCTCAATGGCCACAACTCGTTCAATGACGTTCTCTAACTCCCTGACGTTGCCCGGCCAATGATAGGACTCGAAGACATTCATGACCTCTGGAGCAATTCTCTTGGTCTTTATCCCCATCTTATCGCAATATTTCTTGAGGAGATGGGAGACAAGAAGCGGAAGGTCCTCTTTTTTCTTCCTCAGGGGAGGCATTTCGAAAGAGATGACGTTCAGCCTGTAGAAAAGGTCTTCGCGGAATTTGCCTTCTTCGATTTTTTTGTTCAAATTCTGGTTGGTGGCAGCAATAATTCTGACATCAACCGGAATCTCCTCTGTTCCTCCCACTCTTCTGATCTTCTTATCCTGGAGAGTCCGCAGCAGCTTCACCTGAGTCGCAGGAGACATCTCCCCCACCTCATCCAGAAACAAAGTCCCGCCTTGGGCAACCTCAAACATCCCTTCCTTGTCAGCCACGGCATCGGTGAAAGACCCCTTCATATGGCCGAAAAGCTCACTCTCCAAAAGATGCTCCGGTAAAGCGCCGCAATTGATGGAGACAAAAGCCTTTTCCCGGCGGGGACTGAGGGCATGGATGGCTCTGGCTGCCATCTCCTTTCCTGTGCCGCTTTCTCCTGTAATGAGAACAGTCGAGTCTGTGACAGAAATCTTCTCGACCAGGCTGTAGACCTCCATCATCTTCTTGCTCTTGCCGACAATATTCTCGAAATTATATTTTTCCTTGAGCTCTTTCTTGAGCTCGACATTTTCCTTTTTTAGCTTCCTCTTCTCCAGGGCCTGGGCGATGATAATCTTCAGCTCTTCCACGTCAAAAGGCTTGAGAATATAGTCTAAGGCCCCGGCCTTCATCGCCTCTACCGCTTGCTTGATATTCCCGTAGGCTGTGATCATCACCACCGGCACGTCCGGCTTTTGCTCCTTGACTTGGCGGAGAATCTCCATCCCGCTCTGCGAAGGGAGCTTTATATCAGAAAGGACAAGGTCGAAATCCTTGCTTTTGAGCAGCTCCAGAGCCTTGGGAGCAGAAACGGCCGTCTCGGTTTTGTATCCTTCTTTTTTGAAGACTACGGTCAGGAGGTCAAGAATGCTCTTCTCATCGTCGATAATAAGTATTTTTTCCGTTTTGGCCTCCCTTACTGATTATTTTTGCCCTTGCTGCCATCTTTCAAAGCGCTCCAAGGGGAGGGTGATGATGACTTCAGTCCCCTTATTAGGCTCTGAATTGATATTGATTTTTCCCTTATAGTCATCAACAATCCTGCGAACAACACTCAACCCGATCCCTTTTCCGTCCCCAAATCCTGAATAGAACGGCTCGAAGGCCTTCTCCTTCTCCTCTTCGCTCATGCCTATTCCCGTATCGGCGATTCTAAGCTGGATTTTATCCTTTTTCACTTGCATGAAATCTACGGTCAGAGTGCCGCCGCCGGGCATGGCTCTGATGGCATTCTTGATAAGATTCCAGAAGACCTGCTTAAACTGATTGCTGTTCCCATAATAGTGAATGGCTGTTGATTTGTAGTTCCCTTCGACACGCACCTTGCCGTCAATCTCTCCGCTTCTCTGGAGCAGCAGAAGGGTCTCCTTCAAGAGACCTGAGAGTTCGACGGCGGAAAAGGTTTTCTGCACCGGGGAGACGAGGTTCAGAAACTGCTCGATGGATTGGGATATTCTTTCTGATTCTCCGACGATGATCTTCATCAATTCCCGCTGCTCGCCGCTTAAATTGAGTTCATCCTTCAAAACCTGGACTGAGCCTGAGATGGCAGCCAAAGGATTCCTGATTTCATGGGCCAGCTGGGCTGAGACTTGCCCTGCCAGCGCCAGCCTGTTCTTTATCTCAAGCTCCTTTTGAGCCCGGCTCAGCGCAACTCTTGTCTTGCGCAGGTTCTCCGTCAGGTTGTTCATCAAAAGGGCAACCAGGAAAAAGACACTCCAGGCGATAAATATATTGTTGATAACAAGACCTAAGGAGATATCCATAGGCTCGCCAATAGAAGGAATAACTCCAAAATACATCAAATCGACAAGAAGGCCAAAAAATATCGCTGAAAGTGCGGCGGTGAGATAAGCGGCCCGCTTGGAAAGGACGATACTGGCAGCGATGATATCAAAAATATAGAGGAAATAAAAAGACCCCTGTAAACCTCCGGATAGGTAAACAAGGGCCGTAATCAGGAGAAGGTCGAAGAGGATTTGAATGTAGATTTGAGCCAGATAATACCTGCCCAGCAGATAAAGCAGGATGTAGACGAAAGAGAGAAAGATAAAACAAAGAAAAAGGAGGATTAAGTAGTAGAAAGGATTAAGAGGCAGAAAGACCGATTTACTGAGCTGAATGATGACGGCTGAAACGAGGAGGGAAGTAACAATAATAAAGCGGAGAAGAATCAGCCTCAGGATATATTTTTTTTTTGTAATTATCTCCTCTGAAAGCTGATGATCAACCATTTGCCTCTTTCATCAATCTCCCTTCTAAATTTAAAAAAGACATTCCTTTGCTCTTTTCTTAGAACTGCTGAATCATGCTGAAAACAGGGAGATACATGGAAATAACAATTGTTCCGACCAGTCCGCCGATAAAAATCATCATAATTGGCTCCAATACCGAAAGAAGGGTGCCGACGGTCGTGTCAACCTCTTCGTCATAGAAATCGGCAAGCTTGGTCAACATGGCATCGAGGTTCCCCGTGGCCTCTCCCACGCCCACCATTTGAGTGAGCATGAAGGGAAAATGAGCCTTTTCCTTCAGCGAATCCATCAGGCTTGCTCCTCCCGCGACACGGCTCCTGGCCTCGAGAATACGGCTTTCGATGAGCACGTTTCCGGCTGTGGAGGAAGTAATTTTTAAGCTCTCCAGCATGGGCACACCTCCGCTGAGGAGTGTGCTTAAGGTTCGAGTGACTCGAGAGAGAGCGACTTTTTCCAGCAAGCTTCCAAGCACAGGAATTTTGAGCAATGTTTTATCTTTCAAATTTTTCCCTGCCGGCGTTTGAATGAAATATCTAAAAAGCAAGGCGAGGCCAATCAATCCGATGAAGACGATGAAGATGTATTTCTGCACAAAATTGCTGACTGCTAAGATGCCCCTTGTCAATAAAGGCATGGTTGCGCCGAGGTCCGCAAAAATTCCGGCAAAGATTGGCACAACTTTCCACATCATGAAAATCACGACCACGATAGAAAAGGCAAGTATGGCCACCGGATAGGTCATGGCCTGCTTGACTTGAGACCTCAACTTGAGAATCTTTTCCAGAAATTCCGATAAGCGCCTGAGCATGACATCCAGAGAGCCGCTCTGCTCACCTGAAGCCACGAGGTTGCAGTAGAGGTCATCAAAAACTTTTGGAAATTTCTTCATCGCTTGATTCAGGGTGGAACCTCCTTCAACATCTCTTCGGACAGCTTGAATGACTCCTTTAAAATAGTTGTTCCTCGTCTGCTCGGCAAGCATGTTTAGGCTCTGAATCAAAGGGAGGTCGGCGTCAATCAGCACTGAAAGCTGGCGGCTGTAGACTGACAATTCCTTGAGTGCGACTCTTTCCCTCTTAAGAAAGGGAATCTTGAATCGCGTAGCCTTCTTGGCAACGGAAGAGATGCTGATCTGCTCTCTTTCCAGTGCTCTTGAAAGCTCCTCCGGAGACCTGGCTACGCGCTCTCCTTTGACAAGATCCCCAAAACGATTTCTGCCTTCCCAAACATAGACAGCCATCTTCTTCTCCCTTTTTTATTATTTTGATCTATTGACAGACATAGCTTGGAAGCTTCCCTTACCCCTCTGGACGATTTCCGTCAACTCTTCTGGTTTGTAGGAAACACTCATAGCCGTGTCCAGGCTGATCAATCCTTTAAAGTAAAGCCTGGCCAGAGACTGGTTGAATGTCTGCATTCCAAATTTTTCCTGCCCCATCTGCATCGAGGAATAGATCTGGTGGAGCTTGTTTTCTCTGATGAGATTCTTGATGGCGGCGTTAGGGATGAGAATCTCCATAGCTAGAACCCTGCCCTTCCCGTCTGCTCGAGGCAAGAGGGTTTGAGTCATCACCGCTTCCAAGCACATCGAAAGCGTAATTCTCGTCTGGGCCTGAAGTTGGGACGGGAAAATATCGACAATCCTGGTAATTGTCTCAGCGGCTGAATTCGTATGAAGAGTGGAAAAAGTGAGATGGCCGGTCTCAGCGACTCTCAGGGTGGATTCTGTGGTTGGCAAATCCCTCATCTCTCCGACCAGCACAACATCCGGGTCTTCTCTCAAAACAGAGCGAAGGGCATTGGGATAGGACAGTGTGTCCACATTGAGCTCCCGCTGATTGATGATTGACCTTTTTGGAGTGAAGAAATACTCGATGGGATCTTCTATGGTCACGATGTGAACGCTTCTGTTCATGTTGATGTGGTCAATCATGCAGGCCAGCGTCGTTGATTTCCCGCAGCCAGTCGGGCCGGTGATTAGGATTAAACCTCTGGGCAGGTAGCAAAGCTGGGCGAGCTTGGAAGGAATGCCCAATTGAGTGAAGCCCAGAACCTCCGGAGGGAACCTCCGAAATGCCCCGGCCACTGCTCCCTTCTGCATAAAAATGTTTCCGCGGAACCGGCCCAAGTCTTTAATGCCAAAGGAGAAATCGAGTTCAAGCTTATCCTCAAATATTTTCTTCTGTTTGTCTGTCAAAAGGGTGTAAATGAGCTCCATGGTCTCAGACGCCGTCAGAGGAGGATAATCGAGTGAGACAATGCTTCCATTGACTCTTATCCTCGGAGGAATATGGGTCGTGATATGGAGGTCACTGGCATCCCTCTGAACAGTTATCTTAAGCAATTCCTGCATGTTTAATTTCATTCTTTCACCTTTTAATCTCTCACAGTCTCCCTTAAAACTTCTTCGACTGAGGTGATTCCCTCTCTAATCTTGACTAAGCCGCTCCGCCGCAAGCTGACCATTCCCTGTTCCATAGCCTTTTTCTTTATTTCTCTTGGCTGAGCTTTGCTCAAAACCATGTTCCGGATCTCATCGCTAATCTGCATAACCTCGTAGAGCCCGACCCTTCCCTTATAGCCTGTGTTATTACAATAGGAACAGCCCTTGGGCTTTAAGACTTTGACTTCTTTCACTTCTTCCGGGGGAAATCCTATGTCGATCAGAGCCTCAGGAGAGAGAACATGCTCCTCGCTGCATTTCTTGCACAGGCGTCTTACCAGTCTTTGAGCGATGATTAAAATAAGCGAATCAGCGATCAAGAAAGGCTCGACATTCATGTTGATCAGCCTGACAATTGTGCTTGCGGCATCATTGGTGTGGACTGTGGAGAAAACCAGGTGGCCGGTCAAGGCAGCCTTGATAGCAATGTCCACGGTTTCGTAGTCTCGCATCTCTCCCACGAGCATGATGTCCGGGTCCTGGCGCAAGAAAGAGCGAAGAGCGGCCGCAAAAGTTAAGCCGATATCTTCTTTGATGTGGACCTGGTTGACTCCAGGGATGTTAAACTCGACGGGGTCTTCGGCGGTCATGATATTCTTTTCCTGGGAGTTGAGGTTGGAAATGGCAGAATATAGAGTGTTTGTTTTTCCGCTTCCTGTAGGCCCGGTGACGAGAATAATTCCCCACGGCCTGACGATCGCCTTCTTGACGATATCGAGGGATTCAGGCTCAAAACCCAGCTTTGTCATGTCCAGCTTCAGCATTTCCTTGTCAAGAATACGGGAAACGACCTTCTCGCCAAAAATCGTCGGTATGCAGGAGACACGCATGTCAACTTCTTTGCGGTTGTTCTCTCCCAGTTTCACCCTCACCTTGACTCGGCCGTCCTGCGGCAGCCTCTTCTCGGCTATATCCATGTTGGAGAGAATCTTGACGCGAGAGGTCACCGGGTTCTTGAATTTCAGAGCAAGGTCCATCATCTCGTGGAGGACGCCGTCAATCCGGTATCTGACCCGGAAGGACTTTTCATATGGCTCAAAATGGATGTCGCTCGCTCCTTTCTTTATGGCGTCCATGAAGACCGTGTTCACCAGGGTGATGATCGGGGCTTCTTCAGTGGAGTGGACCAGCTCTTCAATATTATAATCATCACCTTCTTCTTCGATGACGTTGATGGCTGTATCCTCAGAATGCTCAATTTCATCGATGATTTCCTTAACTTTTAGAGAATCGCTGGTGCCATAATATTTATTAATGGCATCCAAGATGCCTGACTCAGAGGCAATGACGGGCTGGATACTCAGGTTCGTTCTAAACCTGACGTTCTCGATAACATCCAGGTCGGTGGGGTCGACCATGGCCATGGTCAGGAAAGAGCGAATGCGATGGATGGGCATGATCATGTGCTTCTTGGCTATATCGACCGGGATGAGCTCGATGACATCCGGGTAGACCTCGAACTGGCTGAGGTCGATGTAGGGATACCCGAGCTGACGGCTCAAAGCCTGAGCCATCTCTTCTTCCGAGATATAGCCAAGGCTGATAAGAGCGGTCGAAACGGGAACCTTATTTTTCTTTTCAAACTCCAGAGCATCCTTTAGCTGCTCTGCAGATATAAGTTTTTCCCTTAGAAGCAGTTCACCAAGATTTGAAGCCATTTTTTGTCCTCACCCTGTTCGAATAAAATAATCGTTTTGACAATCTTTGTCAACTGCTTATTGGGTATAATGGATGACCGGCTCTGAATAATCATTTTATATATCCCGAATTCGACAATTGAATTATTCTTCTTATTCTTTACAAAATTTGCCAAAAATATGTAAGAAACATAAATACTCTCATATACTCGCAGAGTAGGATTTAACTGTCAATCATCGGTAGAGGGGATTGCGAAGGTGAATTTTCAATTTGTTCCCTCACCTATAGGGGTAAGAGCGTCAATCCCTTCCCCCTCTCCAGTATCATTCGCCGGAAAGCTGGCGCGCCTGGAGGGACTCGAACCCCCGACCCGCTGCTTAGAAGGCAGCTGCTCTATCCACCTGAGCTACAGGCGCACTCTTCCTGCTTTCAAAATTCACTCGGAGGCCGAATGATATCTCTCAAGCCATAAATTCAAATCGGGGAGATCGGATTTGAACCGACGACCTCCTGCTCCCAAGGCAGGCGCGCTAAACCAGGCTGCGCTACTCCCCGAAAATGACCTCTTACGGAAAATTGCGCCGGCCGAACCGCAGACTCTGGAAATTGACTCTGGATTTTAATCCCGCACATCTTAGCAGAAGAAAAAATCATTGTCAATTTCAGCTCCTCTTCAAAGCCCGCTCGATCACTTTCCTGTCTATCTTCACCATCACCGGCCTTCCATGGGGACAGAGCGAGGAGTTTGAAGTCTTGAAGAGCTCCTCCAGCAAGTAATTCATTTTTTCCAAAGACAAAGCCTGCCCTGCCTTGACAGCCGTCTTGCAGGCCAGAGTGGCCAAGACCTTCTTTTTTTTATCCTCTATCTTTTCTTTTTCTATTTCCTCAAGCAGCGAGAGAAAAATATCCTTTGCCTCTTCTTCTTTGAAGATATCCGGATATTCTTTTAAAGCATAAGTTCGCCCGCCCATGGCTTCTATCCTGAAGCCAACCTCTTCCAGTTGAGCCTGATTGCTTTCAAAGCTCAAAACCTGTGATGGAGAGAATTCCAAGAGAATAGGGATGAGTGCCATCTTTTGAGGCCACTTCTTCTTGCTGTCAATCTCAGCGTATTGCTCGAAAAGAACTCTTTCGTGAGCGTTATGCTGGTCAACGATGACGACACCCTCTTTGGATAAAGCCACGATGTAAGTGTCCAGGTACTGGCCGAGAGCACGCGGGTAGATTTTTTCTTCGGCCAAAGGAAAGAAAAATTCCTGCCTTGAGGCTTGCTCTTCTTTTCTTGGCTGAAAAGCAGGCCGGACAACCTCCTCCTTGATATAAAAGCCCGCCTTTTCCTCTGTCTGAGAGGGATAAACCTCTTTTATTCCCTTTGCTTTGAGAAGGGCCTGCTCCATGCTTTCCAGGACAAGATGAAAAACAAAGCCCGAATCTCTAAACCTGACTTCTGCCTTGGTCGGATGGACATTGATATCGACTTCGCTGTAGGGACAGCTAAGAAGAATTATGCTTTCAGCAAAATAATCCTTCTCCAAAAAGCCTCTGTAAGCTTGATTCAGGGCGGCCAACAGAGTCCGGTCCCTGACAGGACGCCTGTTGACAAAAAAGAACTGAAGGGACTTGTCCCGCCGTCCTGAAGGCGGAAGAGAGGCGTAGCCAAAGACTCTCCAGCCTCCATCCTCAAAATCGACTTCAAGGAGCCGCTGCAGAAAGGATTTCCCGTAGACCTGAAAAATTCTCTCTTTGAGATTTTTTACAGGAGGGTAGTCAAAAATCTGCCTTGGCCCATGGGACAAAGAAAATCTCACCTCCGGGTAAGCAAGGGAAACGCCGCTTAAGTGCTTAACAATCGAAGAAAGCTCGGATTTATCCGAACGGAGGAACTTCTCCCTTGCCGGCAGATTGAAAAACAAATCTTTGACTTCAACGCTCGTCCCTCTCGGAAAGGCAGTGTCTGAAGCACGAATCAGCTTTTCTCCCTGCCTCTCGACCAGAGTCCCCCTTTCTCCTCTTCCGTCCGAAGTCTTCAACATAATCCTGGAGACAGCGGAGATGCTGGGCAAAGCCTCCCCTCGAAAGCCGAGGGTTGAAATTCGGCTGAGGTCTTCAAGGCTGGCTAGTTTGCTCGTCGAGTGCCTGTCAAAGCAGAGCAGCGCATCTTCCCGCGCCATTCCCTGGCCGTCATCCGTTACCCTGATGAGCTTCTTCCCCCCAGACGCAAGCTCGACTTTGATTTCTGAAGATCCGGCATCAAGGGAGTTTTCCACCAGCTCTTTGACTACAGAAAAGGGCCTTTCGATGACTTCACCGGCCGCAATCTTCTGCGATATTTCGGGTGGAAGGATGATAATCTTCATCTTTTTATTTTATCCTTATTCCATCCCTTTAACCAAGAAAAAAATGAAGGTCCTGGCCGGAATGGCCTCGCTCCCAATCAGGTTTTTAACGCTGTTCCCTCACTGCCCTTCTCGGCGGCTGCGGAACTCGCTTCGCTCAGACA
>CAZGMN010000045.1:0-16794 GCA_964526905.1 uncultured Eubacteriales bacterium | reverse complement strand
ATTCCCGGCTTCTAGCAGGCGACATTAAGTATATCAATTTGTAAAGGATAAGATAATTTTATTGCTTACTCGACTGGCGAGAGTGTCATTCGTTCCGGCTCGAAGATGACACGGCGCTCCCCTTCTTCAACCCGGCCAAGGTCCAGGAACTCGTATCCTGCTTTCCTCCCTGTTTGGATAGTCCGCTCAACCTCCTCTTCAGGCACAAAGATATAGAATCCAATCCCCCAGTTGAATGTCGTCAGGCAGTCTTGCAGGCTTACACCAAGCTTCAGCATGAACTGGAAGAGCGGCGGAATCTCCTCCACCCATTTTTTGATTCGATAGGTGAAGGGCCTCTTGGCATAGGCAATCTTTGAAAGCCCCCCGCCTGTGCCGGCGAGCAAAGAGTGTACCTCTATCTTGTTTTCAAGCAAGGCTTCGACCAGCCCAACATAGGAACGAGTGGGAATAAGCGCTTCTTCTCCCAAAGTCTTTCCGTTCGGCAATTGATGGAGGAATTTTTCTTTAAGCGCCATGGCCCGCTTGATCACCAAGGAGATACCGTTAGAGTGAAGCCCGGACGATGTCGCTCCGATGATGCGGTCTCCGGCACAAAGCTTTTCTCCTGTGACCATTCTCTCAGCAGGAGCGATGATACCAGTCACACATCCTGACAACGAAGGAGCGCTCTTTACAGGCGGCTCAGCCTTGATTAAATAGCGCAGCGAAGGAGATTCTCCGGCCGGCAAGGCCATGCCGCACATCTCACAGGCCTTGTAGAAGCTTTCAGCTAAGTCATGGCTTCGCTTCTCGTCCATGAACCACTCACTGTCGCCAGCCGCCACCTCATCGGTATAAATCACTGGAAGCGCTCCCTGACAGATCACGTCATTGGCAGCCATCAAGGCCGTATCAATGCCGATGCCTTCATAATATGTCTTTCCGGTTCCTGCATGCTGGTACATCCATTCTGAAATCCAGTTCTTATTTCCCAGGCCTTCCTGAGTCTTGCACCAGAGGTGGGGCTTGGTTCCACGATATCTAAAAACGACTCCATGTGTTCCCAGGCTTTCTTCTTCGATGTAAACACCTCTCCTGTTCGGGAACTTCAGCGTCCTTCGACCCGCCCGAACCATGGCCATCTTAAACGGCTCAATCTTTGTATAATCGACCCCGGCTTTCGCATACTCAGATTTCGCCTTTTCCTTCGGCATCTCAAGACCCCTTCTCTAACTCTTCCATATCAGCTTTTGAAGGATGGTTGGGAATAACCGCCACTGTCTTTCCCTTGTATTGGAAGACCTGTTTATTGTCATCGTTAATCTCTCCAATCACTTCTGCTCTCACCTTTTTGGCGCGGACGGCTTTCAGTATATCGTCAACATCTTTTGCTTTGACCTGGACAGCCATCCTTCCCTGGGTTTCACAGATCATGATTTCTTCAGGCGTGATATCCTTAACCTTAAGAGGAACCTTGGACAAATCCACAGACGCTCCAAAGCCGCCATATCTTGCCGATTCACAGACAGCCGCTCCAATACCGGCTGCTCCTAAATCAGAGCAGGCCTTGACCTTTCCGGTCCGAAAAGCTGCCAGGGTCGCTTCCATGATCATCCTTTCCTGCTCAAACAGAGCTACGGCAGGCCTCATCTCCTTGACAAGCCCTGCCCTGTAGAGGGTGTCATTGCCGTCGTTCCCGGTTTCGCCAATGAGTATGATCTTGTCTCCGGCTGATTTAGCTGGCTTTGTCAGCGGCTTTGAAGTGACGAGCTTCCCTATGACCGAAACGACAACTGCGGGAACAATATCTGAAAACGAGGTGGAGAATCCGCCGCCGATAATGAAAACATCCATAGCTTGGCACATGTCTCTCAGGCCTTTGACCATCAAATCAACTCTTTCCTTGCTTGTCATTTCGATGCATTTTCCGCAGGTGCATTTTCCGGCAAATCCGCAAGGTCCGACAATCACCTTCTCTTTCAAAGGCCGGGTTCCGATAAAATTCATGAGGAAAATTGGCCTGGCACCCATGGCCAGGACATCGCGCATGGCTCCTCCAGCCCCGGTTGCAGCAGCATCATAAGGCCTTGGCACGCAAGGCGAGCAATGGCTCTCCATCTTGGCAACAAATAATCCGTCTGTGTCGGGAAACTTGATAACAGCAGCATCGTCTCCCGGACCGACGACCAGAGCATGGGGAAAAGTCTTGCTGACTCTTTTGTTCAACGCTTCGATGGCCTTAAAATCAACGGCCTTGTCGATGTTGTGATGCAGATGCACAAATAAGGCGTGCATCAATGCCTTTTCAATCGTGTTCATTCTTTAACCTCCTCAAAGTTGCATGTTTCTAAAATAAACTCAAAATCGCCTCATCCCTCCATGATATGGTTAAGGATAGACAAATTTTAGAAAAAAACAAGTTTTTCAGCAATTTTGAATTTTTTCAGGATTTGCCCTTAATTTTTATTCTTTAGCTGCAACTCTTTCTCTGAGCTCTTCAATCTGGAGTTGTATTCCTTTGATTTCCTTCATAATTTCAAGCCGACTGTGGTTGATAAAATAGCGAATAAGGAATAACGCGCCGAAGAGAAACCAAAAACAGGCCAAAATCCCGAACCAAAGTTTTTTTGTCGGATCAGAGGAAAATCCGCCGATGAGCAGAAACAATGTACAGAAAACCGTAATATAGATCCACATCGGGCCTATTATCCTTTTTTCTCTTTTTGTTGCCCTTATTTGTTTATCCAGCATTTTTTCAACCTCCTTTTGATACTTTTCGTGCCTCTCGCCCGAGGGGAATTCCGGGAAATCCCACTCCTCTTGCACCTTTTTTTTATTTTCTTTCATCTTCACCGGCCTCCAATGCATCTCTCAATTCTTCTTTTGCATAATGCATCCGCGACTTAACCGTCCCCAGATTGCAGCTCACAACTTGAGAGATTTCCTCGTAGCTCATGCCTTCCATAAAATAGAGCGTCAGCACCTCCCGCTGAAAGGGATTCAGCTTGTTTAGCGCCTGATGGATATGAATCATGTCATCGACTTCCAGAAAGGGTTCATCATTCCTGGCGAGAGCCTCTTGGCCATAACACTCATGAATTTCTTCACGATGCACTTCTTTCCGGACAAGGCTCACAGCGAGGTCATGGGCGATGCGATATATCCAGGTGCGAAACGCTTTGGGTTCCCGCAGCCTGCGGATTTTCTTAAAGACCGTAAGCCAAACCTCCTGCAAGATGTCATAGGCATCATCTTCCCTGGAAACAAGCATTCGGATGTAGTAAAAGAGCCTTTTATCTATCATCTTCACCAACTCTCGATACGCCTCTTCCTCACCAAGCTGGCAACGGAGGACGAGCCACTCTTCACGTATCTTTTGTTTACTGCTCATTGCCTATCCATTTATCAGTCGCTTTCTTCAAGGAGATTTGTTCATTCTCATTGAAAAATTTCGCTTTTCAGGAAGCATCTCCAAATATGTGATTTCAAATACGCGTTGAGATCACCCCTAAGGCTCCCATAGCCAGGGGCACCGTAGCTCTTTCGACGGGAGGAACCGACGGGACTGGTTCGGCTTCGTTTCCGAAGCCGTGGGGTTCCAAGGGGTATGCCCCTTTGGTCGCAAGACACCTCAAGATGTCCGAGAAGGCGAGGCAGCGAAGCGTTTGAAGGGAGAACGCGAAGCGGTTCCCCCTCCAAGGAACCCACGGGGCTGAGGGGCGATTCCGACACCGAAAGAAAATCACACAAACCGAGATGCTTAATATTTTTCATAATCTTTTGGTCAAGAATTTTTAAATAATATATTATTTATATTCAGGCCGCACAATACTGAATTGCCAATAATAAAACATTTTGTTCCTGCAATTAAAGTATCTCGTATTTCCTTCCCGCATGTCCGCTATGCTGCGTGCATTTCTTCTGCTAATCTTGTTGACATAGGTTATGTTTTCAGTGATAAAAAATAATCGTTGAGTTTCCAATTAAGGCAAATATTGAGATATAAAAATAAAGGAACATTTGAGAAAGATTTTGACAAAGACTTCATTAAAGGAGAGAAAAGGATGAGGAAAAAATGTTCGCATATTGTCTTTCTGGTTTCTTTTTTAATCCTGTTTTCCTGGAGCATCCCCAGGCTTCAATCCTCCACGTCAAAGCCTTGGAGCGGCAGCTCAGCCCGGCCCTTTCAGGCTGAGCCCCTGGACAGCGAGCTCCAAACCTCAAAGGCCGTCAGTCAAACATCAGACCTCAGGACAGTTAAAATCGGCCTGTTCGGCATCGGCCTTGAGACCTACTGGCCGCAGTTTGCCGGGCTTCGAGAGAGGCTGGAGGGCTACCAGAAAAAAATCCAGGAAAAGCTCTCTGCGGTCGGCGCCGAAGTCATCAACGCCGGCCTCGTCGATAATGTGGACAAAGCGCGACAGGCCGCCGAACTCTTAAAGAAGGGCGAGGTGAGGCTCATCTTTCTCTATGTTTCCACCTATGCCCTCTCCTCCACGGTCCTCCCTGTTGTGCAGGAGACTAAAGTCCCGGTCGTCATCCTCAACCTCCAGCCTGAAAAGGCCATCAACTATGCCTGGTTCAACTCCCTCGGAGACCGGGGAAAGATGACAGGCGAATGGCTGGCCTTCTGCCAGGCTTGCTCTGTGCCGGAGATAGCCAGCGTCTTCAACCGCGCTGGAATCTCCTTCCATCAAGTCACAGGAACTCTTGACGACCCAGAGGCTTGGGCCGAGATTCAGGAGTGGGTCGAAGCTGCCAAAGTGGCTGAGGCCATGGCCGATAACCGGCTCGGAATTCTCGGCCACTACTACAACGGAATGCTCGATGTCTATTCTGACCCAACCTTGCAGGCTGTCTCTTTCGGAACCCACATCGAGCATTTAGAAATCGGCGAATTGAAAGTGCTCTGCCAGAAGGTGACAAAGAAGGAAATCGAAGAGAAAGTTGGTGAGATATATCGGGAGTTTGAAGTCCTTGCTGAATGCCCTAAGGAAGAAATCGAGCGGGCTGCAAAGACAGCCTGCGCCCTTGACCGGCTGGTCGCGGAAAAAAGGCTCGGGTCGCTTGCTTATTACTACGAAGGCACGCCAGGAAGCGATGAAGAAGATATCATCACCTCGGTCATCGCCGGCAACTCTCTTCTCACCGCGAGACATGTGCCTGTGGCCGGCGAATGCGAAGTGAAGAATGCCCAAGCCATGAAAATCATGGATGCCTTCGGCGCAGGCGGCTCCTTCAGCGAGTTTTACGCCATGGACTTCAACGAGGACGTCATTCTTCTGGGACATGACGGGCCCGGCCACCTGGCCATTGCCGAAGCAAAGCCGAGATTAAAGCCTTTAGGCGTCTTTCACGGAAAGCCGGGCAAGGGCCTTTCGGTGGAGATGAAAGTCAAGCATGGTCCGGTGACTCTCCTGGCTGTGGTTCAGACGCAAGAGGGGAAACTGAAGCTCCTCGTCGCTGAGGGAGAATCTGTTCCAGGCCCAATCCTTGAGATTGGAAATACAAACAGCCGCTATAAATTCCCGCTCGGCGTCAAAAAATTCATCGAAGCCTGGAGCCGCGAAGGCCCTGCCCATCACTGCGCCATCGGAGTGGAACATATCGCTTCCAAGATCCAGAAACTCGGCGCCATCCTCGGATTAGAGGTTGTGAAGGTTTGCTGAACCAGACACGAAGAATTCTGAGGACAAAATACTGAACTTATTGAATTTTGCTGAGAATCTTGCGGGCACAAAACTTAGCTTAAACTTTTAATTAAATCTTATGCCCCTAAAATTCTGCCCTGAGCAAAAATTAAATACTCTGTCCCCGAAATTATTACGTCCCTGAAATTACACGGCGTCCGATACAGATGAGAAGTTGAATTCTTTGATTTTGAGCGCAGGGACAAAAGCAGATTGGCCGGTCTCGCCGCCGACCGCCCTCTTCGGCTGTGATATCATCTCCACGTTTTTCAGAACATTGACCGGGCTTTCGTTGAAGCGGAAATTGTTGACCGGATGGCTGACCTTGCCCTTTTCTATCAAAAACGTCCCGTCGCGCGTCAGGCCGGTCAGGAGCAAAATCATGGGGTTCAAATCGCGGATATACCAGAAGCGGCTGACAAGCAAGCCTTTTTCTGTTGAGCGGATGAGGTCCTCCAAACGATGGTTCTCTCCTCCCATGATGATATTAGCCGGGAAAGAGACAGGCGCTTTCCCCATTTTTTCAGCCCAGAACCTGGTGTAAATCAAATTCTTAATCACACCCTTCTCAATCCAGACCGTCTTCTCTTGAGGCAGCCCGTCTTCGCCGAGAGGGAAGGCCGGGATTTCCGGCAAAGCAGGGTCGCTCCAGATATTGACTTTGGGTGAGACAAGCGCTTCTCCCAGACGGTTCTTTCCGTCTGGAAGAGAGAGAAAGCTCCTTCCTTCATCAGCCTCCCTTGCCGTAAAGTTATAAAGGAGGTACCAGACCATATCGGCCACAGCGGCGGGCTCAAGAATGACGGTGTATTTTCCTGCAGGCAGAGGCCGGGGATTCCTGGAATCAATGGCCTTCCGCACAGCATCCTCAGCCAGCTTTCCGACCGCTACCCTCTCCACATTCTCCTCCTCAGCCGAAGCCCAGCCAGAGCCTTCCTCGCTGCTACGGAAGGTGTTGCTGAAGTAAGAGCGGGTGGCGAGGAGGTAATAGGAAAGGCCTTTCGAGTTCAGGTAAGCGCTGAAGCTCGAGCTTGTTTCGAAAAATCCAGCAGAAGTGAGCTTTTCCTTTTTGCCTTTGTCGATGGCAGAAATAATTGAATCGACCCTCTGTCCGGGTGAGAATTCGGTCGTGCTCTTGTAAAAAAGCGTCGGCACTTTGGGATATGTTTGAGGACCCAGCGCAGGCATGAGCTCAGGATTTTCTGGTGCCACATCGGCCAAGGCATCAGCCCGGGCCACTGCTTCTTTTATCTTTTCTCGATTCAGCTCATTGATGACAGCAATGCCTCTCTTCTTGCCCTTGGTCACCTCGACATACAAATCAAGCCCGTTGTAGACGCCGTTGGTGGTGATGGCATTGTTGGCAAACCGAGTGGAGCCGGTTTCCCGCCCGGAGACTCCGATTCCCATGTCCTTTCCCGGATTCTCCGAGATAATATTTTGGAGAAGGCTTATTGTTTCCTTTTCATCTATAGTCATAGCTTCCCTCCTGCGCTGACGATGTTCACCTGCCGGAAGCGCGACGGCGAGCTTCCGTGCCCCATCCTGGCCGACTGGGGCGGCTCGCCTTTGCCGCAGCCGAAGACTCCCCAGTTCTCCCAGTGTTCGTTGGAGCAGACGGCATCGAGCGACCCCCAGAAGTCAGTGGTTTTGGATTGATAAGCAATGTTCTTGACCATGTCGCCAACCTTGCCGTTCTTGATTTCCCAGACAGCATCCCCGCCAAACTGAAAATTGTATCTCTGGTGGTCGATGCTGAAACTCCCCATCCCATCGAAGAGCAGACCCTCCTTGGTGTCCGAGATCAATTGCTCAAGAGACAAGGGCTTTTCGCCCGGCTTGAGCCAGACGTTGGGCATCCTCTGCATGGGAAAGGAGGACCAGGAATCGGCAAAAGCGCAGCCGTTGGATTCTTTTTCGTTGACAAACCTGGCCAGGTCCCGTGTCGTCTGGTATCCGACAAAGATTCCTTCCTTGATAATATCGAATCGCCGCGCTCTGACTCCGTCATCATCGTAACCCGCTGTGCCTAAGGCATTGGGCAGCATTTTATCGCCGACAATGTTCATCAGCGCCGAGCCGTATTTGAGCTTTCCCAGCTTGTCCAGAGTCACAAAGCTCGTTCCGGCATAGTCGGCTTCCCAGCCCAGCGCTCTGTCGAGCTCTGTGGCATGGCCGATGCTTTCGTGCATGGTGAGGCAGAGATGGGAAGGCAGGAGGATGACATCCATCTTTCCGGGCATGCCCTGCTTGGCCTTGACTTTCTGCGCAGCCTCTTCGGCGGCTTTTTTGGCTAGCGCAATCCAATCTACGGATTCTATGAGCTCATAGCCCTTCTGTTCAGGCGGAACCTGGATGGAGCGCGTCTGAGAATCGCCGGCTCCGACAGCAACGGCAGTGGATTGGGGATAAGTAAAGATGAGATCCTGCTCGACAAAAGAGCCGTCTGTCGAGGCAAAGTATTTCCACATCTCGTTGAAGATGAAATAGGTCATGGCCACCTTGATGCCCTCGACCTTGAGCATTTCCTCGTTGATGCGCAGCACAAGGTCAATCTTCTTCTCCATGGGTATCTTGAAAGGATTCTTCTGAATGGGCGATTGCCAGTGGTCCTGGTAAGCAGGCTCAGGCGCAAGCTCAACCGGCTGCTTGAGAAGGCGCGAGCTTGCTCTTGCCACTTCAACAGCCATGGCAGCAATCCTCTGGATTTCTTCCTTTTCTACCCTGTAACTCGAAGCAAAGCCCCAGGCACCGTTGACGATCGCCCGCACTCCAAAGCCGAAGTCCTCAGTGTCGGCAACAGTTTCTATGCGTTTGTCTCTCCCGAAAATGTACTGGTTCCTGTAGCGGCAGATGCGGATGTCCGCGTAGGAAGCGCCCTTTGATCTTGCAGTGTCCAATGCTAGTTCTGCCAGCTCTTTCATTCTTGCCTCCTTTCGAGCCCGAAGAGAATCATCCTTCTCCACGGCTCCTCTGTCCTGAAATGGACAATCTCTTGCCTAATTTCATCCGGCGTCAGCTTTCTGAAATCATGCCTGTAATCTGAATGTCCGAGATAGGGAGAGCCTTGGATCCAGAGAGAGGAACTTTTTTGGCGAGGCTTTTCTGCTCCAAAATTATCCAATCTCATCAAAGGCAGGACGAGAAAGCCAGCACCCGTTAGCTTAAAAAAATCCCTTCTGAGCATAGTCAATCTCCTCTGAGATATATGAATATTCTCTCTTAAAAGTTTTATCAATTCGAGGGACACAGGACATAAAATAACTCAATCCTGAAAAGATGATGACCGACTGGACAAATTAAATATCGTGTCTCCATAAATAAAAGTATAATGCCCCTGAAACTCTTCTGCAAACAATTTCAAAAAACCTTGAAGCTGGTTAATTTGGGAACACAATACTTATTTTTTAAACTATGCATTTTATCACCATTATCCTAACTATATATAGTGAAGTATCGTCTCCCCTTAAGGAAGCATCTGTAAATCCGTGATAAAGGTTTTCATCACGAAAAAAAAGATGCAATCTCCCCATGATTTCTCCTTAATTTTTTTAAATATCTCTGGCATAATAGCTGCTGGGCAGGAGAAATAAATCTTTTATGAGGTCCGGATGAGAATCAAATCAAAATTCACAATCTCTTTCTTTTTAATGGCTCTTGGGATTTTTGGGATATCTCTTTTAGGGCCGCCTTTAACCGAAGAGAGCTCCTCGATGGATGTTGTCATCAAGACTCTCTACGAGTCTCTTTCCTTTCCCGAGGGTGGAACGCCTGACTTCGAGCGCCTTCGTTCGGCCGTTGCGCCAGAAGCTCCGTTTATCCGCATCAACAAGGATGACACCATCGACCGCATGAACAGAGAGACCTTTATCCGCTCCTTCCAGGAAAGGATTCAAGAGGGTCTGATGAAGAGCTTCCACGAGTCGGAGATCGCACGCAGGGTCGAAGTCTTTGGGCGGATGGCCCATGTTTTTTCTACCTACCGAAAGGGAATCAATATTACCGACCCGGAGAAAACGGTTCGGGGAATTAACAGCATCCAGCTGACCAACGACGGCGTCCGCTGGCAGATCTGCGCCATCTTATGGATGGATGAGCGGGGCGATTGTCCCATCCCTCAGGAATATCTGTCGCCTCCTTCGAAGGCTCGATAATCCGTTTCTCTGAATGAAAGACACAAGAATAATCCCTGTCATTGACTTTGGAGCCACCCACACCAGAAGGGGATTTGCAGCGGTCCGAGTCAGCCGGGGCCGATTTATCAGCAGCCCTTATCTTCTCTACCCCAAAAAACCAAAAAAGATAAAGAATCCCACAAAATATGTTTTAGGCCATCCCAAAGGATTGGTGACAGACCTCAAAGCGACATTGGAAAAAACAGTCAAAGATATTAAAGCCTTGTCTCAAAGGGTCGAAAAGAAATACCGCTATCCTTTGATAAAAACTGTCGGAATATCCGCGCCCGGCGCCTGGTTGGAAGATGGAATTCCATATAAGGGGACAGTTCCCAATGTGCCTGATTTAGAGAATCTCAAGCTGGCGCAGGAAGTATCGAGGATGATGGGAGCTGGCTGGAATGCGGTTGTCAACAACGACGGAGTGGCCAATGTCCTTGCCATGGCCCATTATCTTTTGGCGAACATCGAGAAATTTCCCACAGCAAAAGAGGCTTTAAAGAAGAGCGGAAAAATTGCCGGTTTCATCCCGGGAACAGGTTTTGGAGCAGGCGCCTTTTATCTAAAAGAAAGCCGGGTCATACCCATTCCCGGCCCCCAGCAGTTCTTCGACATCATCGTCGGAGAGGGCGAAGGAAGAATAGCTCCTGGCTCTTTAACCTTAGAAGACTTGGCAACAGGTGAAGGATTGAGATATCAGGCAGAAAGAAACGTCATCCTGGCGAATAAATTCAGCAAAGACAAACTCGGAGGAGAGTTCATAGCCTCTTTGACCGAGCATAAGGACGAAAGCATCAAAGATGAGGCTCGAGCTCTCTACAGAAAAGCAGGCGCAGCTTTAGCTCGATTGGTGATTTTAACCTTTGAAGGAGGGGCAGAGGGCGAATCCAAAAAAGCCGTGGTCAATGACCCTCCGCGCTTAGAGACTGAGTTCTGGAAATGGGTCAAAGGAACAAGAGTCTTCATCTTGGGAGGCTGGCTGACAAGCAGGCCTGCCAAGAATCTTACCTTGCCTGCTATGGAAAAAGAGATTAAAGATAAGGGCTATGATTTTGTGACCATCTTGGCTGATGAAATTCCTGGCGTGAAGGAGCTTCTCAAAAAAGACGGTGCCGGGCTCGTCGGAGCAGCCCTCATATTGCCTCCAGACATACTATAAGATTTTTGCAACTCTTATACCAATGCCCGCTCCTCTTTTCCGCCCCAAGTTAAGCGACAAAATGAATCTTATCGCCTTCATCTTTATTTATTATTCATTGGCATAGATAATCATCTGGCGATATTTCTTTTCTCAAGGCGGAACACGATTTCTGAGCAAGGAGAGGAGATATCATCCAATCAAAAAATAATTCTTTCTCATTTCCTTCTCAGCAGAAATAAATTAAAGGAAAAAATATCACAAAATTTTAACAAATTTTTAACAATCTCTTTACAAATCCTTAACAACTTTTTTCTTAGAGTAATTTATATTTTTAAAAAAAGATAATGTATGAAGGCCTTTAAGGACAAAATAGGATGCAAGAATGCTAAAGTTTAATAGAACCTTATTGATTATTTCACCATGTGGAGATATATATATGTTTATGAAAAGAGGAGGGGGTCAATGATGCGAAAAGGAATTTTCGTGATATTGACTTTGGCTTTTCTTTTATACCCTTGGGAAATGAGAGGAGGGCAAACGGGCCAAAGCTCATCTTCGTCGGTCTCTGAGCTGCCAACAGCATTGGGCCTGCTTTTTAACAGAGTGTCTGTATATCGGAAAGAAGGAGGTCCTATCTTCGGGTTGTTAGTCGGAGTCGACGGCGAGTCGCTTATAGTGCGCCTGGGAAAAAACGATGAGAGAGTTCACTACCGAAATCTGGCCAAGGTGACAATTGAAACTGAGAAAAATAGAGGCCGCAGTGTCTTCTACAGCATGCTTGTCGGAACTTATCTTGGGAACCTTATATTTTTCCGAGCAAAGAATCAGCCAGCAGCATATATGAAGAAATTTAAGGACTCAGGGACACGGCCCCTTTTGTATGAAGTTATGATTGCTGCAGGCAGTGGCAGCCTAGGAAGATTAGTTAGCTCTTCATTTGAGAAAGGTGAGATGGCATTTGATTTCACCGGCAGTGAAGAGAAGCAACAGGCTGAATGGGAGAAATTGCAAAGATTTGTTACCGGTGCTATCCTACCAAGAAAGATAAACCTTTCAGCCCAGGCCGGATATATTTTCACCCAGGTGTCTGCACGCTACTCAAATTTGCTGAAAAGCAACGGCTATGACGTTTCTGGATATGGATATTATGAATATGGATATCATGAGCCTGCAAGCAATTTTAACCTCTTGCGAAAACTTCAATTCACCTATTCCTTTAAACCACATATAGAATTCGGAGCAGCGCTGCTCTGGCTGGGTGAGCCGTCAATAATAGGAACTCGATGGGCATATAATCCATCAGTTGAAGTGACCCAGGAGACTGATACCAAAGGCTATTATGCCATCGGTATCCGTAGACTCTTTCGCAAGAAGTTAGGTGAAAGAATCAATTGGAATATCGGCCTCGGTATGGGTGCAGCCAAGCTCAATCTCAATTTGAAAGCAGCAACTTACAATTATTATGTCTGGCCATACACACAAATAACTGAACACAAAATCTCAAAAAATTTTTTTAGCTGGATGGCCTTTACTGAACTCAATTTCTATCTTCAGGATGCTCTATCGTTTGGCTTTATAGCGGATTATGTATTTTTGCCCTCACAACACATTCCTGGGATTCCAGATGCAGATATTCCTGCCCAAAATCTCCGTATGTCAACAGGCAGTGTCGGCTTTACCCTTGGACTGCATTTTTGATTATTAAAAGAACGTTGGACTTTATAGGCTTGCCCTGAAAGTGATGAGCTTAATAAAAAGGCCTGATGTTTCCTTGAAATTTCGCATGGAATGTTGTGAAAATAAAAAGTTATTAATATTTTTCAAGCTTTAATCTATCTTGACATTTTAAAAATGTTTGCTATTTTCAAACAAAAAAAGGGGAAAATACAATGAGAAAAAAATTGGTTTCTTTATTCACTTTGGTTGCCTTTATTGTATTTACGTTCTCATGTTCTGTTTATACCACGAAGAAGGAGAGAGGAGAAACTGTTTATGCGAAAGGGGGAAAGGTTAAAGTTTTGGCTGTTATGAAAACATCAGGAGAATATGTCGAATTCCCTAAAGACCTCCCTGGATATATTATTGGAGATACTATTATAGGCACAGCAATGTCGCTAAAAGAATTGGAGATAGAGCTTAATCTCGTTCAAAGAATAAAAAAAGACCAAAACGGCAAGATTATTGAAATTACAACAAAAAATGGAACAACATATCGTGACATGATTATAAGGGAGGAAGAAAATAAATTTATCTGTTCTTCTTATGAATATGGGGAAAAAATCCTTATTCCAATCTCAGAGGTTCAACTGGCTTGGGTAAAAAGAGTTGATCCAGGCTTAACTTTTCTTGCGGTCATGGGCGGGATTTCAGCGGGAATACTTGCTCTTGGGGTCATTGTTGCTCTGACTAAAGAATCCTGTCCCTTTATCTATTCCTTTGATGGGGAGAGCTATATCTTTGATGCCGAGCCTTATGGAGGAGCAATATGTCAAGGACTAAAGAGAACTGAATGGTGCAGCCTTGAACATTTAAGGGAAGTCAGCGGCCAGTATAAGATGAAGATTACAAATGAAGTGAATGAGACTCAATACACAGATGAGATAAAACTGGTTGTGGTGGACCATCCAAAAAGGGTCAAGGTCATGCCAGATGTATCGGGAAAAATCCATACCATTTCCCAGCCGATCGCTCCCATTCAAGCTTCTGATGGAAAAGGGCAAGACCTCATGCCTTATGTCTCTAAAAATGACTGGATTTTCTGGCAGACTCAGACTGAGGATAAAGATCCAGATAAAAAAGAAAATTTAAAAGATGAACTCACCTTTGAGTTTCCTAAGCCAGAAGGTGCCGCAAACGTAAAACTTCTCTTTAATGGCTGCAATACCTTGTGGGGCTCTCAAGTGTTGAAGAGATTTTTGGATTTATATGGAAATAAAGTTTTTGAATGGTATGACGATGTCAATAATTTGGGGCCTTCGTTTCACAGATTAATGAATTTGGACCTTAGAGAAGAGCTTTATCGGCTTCATATCCGGGTAGAAACTAAGGATGGATGGAAATCCAAGGGGATGATTTTAGGAGGCGGGCCGTTTGTCTCAGAAGATAGAAGCTACTCTCTTGACCTTAAGGATGTTCCGGGCGATAGGCTAAAAATCAAGCTGACTCCGCCTGCAGGTTTCTGGATGATCAATTATCTTGCTGTTGATTATACAGAGGATTTGCCTATAAAAATTAAAGAGATCGAAGCCACAAGGGCTATCGATCACAAAGGTCAAGATATCAGAGAAATCTTAGCTAAAACTGATAACAACTATCTTGCTATGCCCAACACAGGAGATTCGGCCGAGCTCATCTTTGAACCTCCTGCCAGAAATTATGATCTGGAAAGATCAGTCATCCTCAAAGCAAGCGGATACTATGACATTCATCTCGAAGCGAAAGGAGAGCCTCAAACAGATATTCTCGAAAAAATCTTTACTGAGCCTGGATTCACGGTTCAATACGCACTCAAAGAGTATTTGGACTGGAAAACAGAGACTATGATGAAGATCAGAAAACAATGAATAAATGCCTATCCAGAAAAATCGAATTTCTTGGCGGCTGGAGAGCAGCGCTTATCAGGTTGAAATTCATAATTTCATCAGGAAAACACATTTTTCAAAGAAAGAAATACCCGTTATTTAGGCTCAGGCCATCAAAAGGAGGTCTGCTTTCTGCACTCCAAGTCTTAAACGATTTGAATCTTAAGAAGATTGTGAAGTTTAATAATAGCTATTATTTTTCTTTGACAACTCCCCGCTGGCCTTCCAGTCCCTTTTCTCGCATGACCGCCAGGGGTGGATTAAACATTAAAGCTGCTGGGACACCATTAAAATCTCAGATTGATATTGCGATTCTAGCGATAACTCGAAAGTGCAATTATGACTGCAAACATTGTTATGAGCATTTTAATCTTGCTGACGAGGATATTGTTCCTGTAGAGCGATGGAAAAAAATTATAGAAGATATTCAAAAGATAGGAGCAAACATCATTGCTCTCTCAGGCGGAGAACCAATGCTCAGATATGATGGGTTGATAGAAATGTTGGAATCGGGAAACAAAAGTCTATCAGAATTCCATATTTACACTTCAGGACACAGGGTAACAGCAGAGAAGGCCAGGGAACTCAATGAAGCGGGAATCAGCGCTTCAGCCATTGGCCTTGATGATGTTATTCCGCAACGTCATGACGATTTGCGAGGTTTCAAGGGATCATATCAAGAAGCTCTTCAAGCAATTAGATATTTTCAAGAGGCAAGAGTATTCACATATATCAATCTGTGTTTGACAAAGGATTTAATTTGCTCAGGTGATCTTCCGAAGTATTTTGAATTGGCAAAAGAATTAAATGTGGGAGCAATACGATTCCTTGAGCCAAAGCCTTGTGGGGGCTACCTCTTTGAAGATAGAGGCGAACTCTTTTCTGAAGAGGATCGCAGAATCGTCACAGAATTTTTCATGGAAGCAAATCGGGCGAAGAAATATAGGGATTATCCGCTCATCTCTTATGAGGATTATGCTGAAGCCCCAGAGCGATTAGGATGCATGATGGGAGGTCATACCCATTTTCATATTGATAGCCTAGGCAATGTGGAACCGTGTGTATTCTTGCCTATATCATTTGGCAACATTATGGAAGAAGATTTTTTGGATATCTATAAAAGGATGAAGGAAGCAATTCCTGCCCCTTTGCACAAGCTATGTCCTTCTATCTATCTTGCCGAAAAAATTAGAGATAGAAGGAATAACGGTGAAGCCTTGCCCGTTCCTTACAGGGATATAGAAACAGAATGGCAGCAAATGTTAGAGGAGACTTAACCTTGCTTGCGCTCTCTCCTTAAAACGGAGAAATCCCTTGGCCTAATTCAGCAAAATATGGATCAATGAAATCTTACTAAAAATTCACGTTTATAAGAGGCAGGACTCTTGAGTATTTCGGATTATCGCGGACGATATTGACCAGGCCGATTTGGACGCCTTTCAACTGCCAGCAGTAGTTAACAATCCCAATGCTCACTCCGCTCTGCTTTCCTCTGAAATAGTTGACGGCACTCACCGCCAAGCCGACCATCCGGCCATCTCTTGCCACCTGGACTGTTCCCAGAGCCAAGTGAATGCCTTTCAGAATTTCGCCGCCCACACCGAAGCCGCCGACCATGACGCCCTGAACCTCTTCAGCGCCAGCGCCAATGCCGCCGATTGTCAATCCAACCAACTTTTCGGCTCCTACTCCCAGGCTGCCGATCGTAACTCCCTTAATTTGTTCAGCACCTACGCCAAGACCTCCGATTGTCAACCCGACTAACTTTTCGGCCCCTACTCCCAGCCCGCCGATTGTAATTCCCTTAATCTCTTCAGCGCCTACTCCAAGACCTCCGAAAGTGACCCCAACAAGCCGGCGTCCTGCGCCGACGCCAAGGAGCCCGATATTCAGCCCGCTCATGTCTCTTCCAGCGCCGATTCCGAAGCCGCCGATATTGACCCAGCGCACATCCCTGCCGGCCCCGGCCCCAAGGAGTCCGATGTTCAATCCCTTCATATCCTCGCCGGCGCCAACGCCAAAGCCGCCGAGATTAATGCCGACAAGATTCTTTCCAGCCCCTACTCCAATGCCGCCGAGATTAATGCCTGTCAGATTTTCTCCTGCTCCCACACCGAGGCCGCCGATGTTAATGCCTGTCATGCTTTCACCGGCTCCTGCTCCAAGACCGCCGATATTCACGCCAGCTACATTTCCTCCACCTCCTACTCCCAGCAGTCCGACCG
>CAZGMN010000044.1:0-16821 GCA_964526905.1 uncultured Eubacteriales bacterium | reverse complement strand
GGCAAAGATTTACGCCAAGAATTCGGAATCAGAATTGGAACTTGGCTTGAAGACCGAATTGGCCTCCATTTTCAGCTTAAGTCGCAAGCTGATAGGCTTCTCTCCTTCGGTCAAGCTTTCCTGGCAGACCTCATCATCCGGGTCAAGCTCTCAGCTTGGCTTGAGCTCTCGACTGGCGGAGGCTATTGGCAGGACATGAAGACAAGCCCGCTTGGAAACAGGAAAAAATTCTACAAGTTGACCTGGGGCATTGCCATCCCCTTCTAAGAAAGGAGGCACGATGCTGACACCCTTGGAAAAAATCATTTTTTCTTTTCTTATCCTCGCTACGTTTTTTGCCTTTTTAATTCCAGTTTTTTACCGCTACAGAATTATACGCTCTGGCAAGCCAGAAAGAAGATTAGACAAGCCCGCGAGAAGATTGAAGGAGGCATTGGCTAAAGTTCTCCTCCAAATGTGCACTCTTAAAAACGAAAGGCCATTCACCGGATTCATGCATGTTTTCATCTTTTATGGCGCCTTGACCTTCGACACCATGACCATTAACCATATCTTCGAAGGATACCTCGAGAATTTTTATATATTTGGCCAGACAAACTTCGCTCTTCTCTTCTCATTCATCGTTGATCTGTTCGCCATTCTCATCCTTTTCGCCATTGTCTTTTTCATCATCAGGAGATATATCATCAGGCCAAAGGCCTATGCAACCACACTTCTCGATTCCGGAATGATTTATCTCCTCATCATTACAGTGACATTGAGTTATTTGTACTTCGAAGTTTTTGCAATCGCCAGCCATCCTCAAACAGAGCGTCTTTCTTTTTTAGGAAGCTACTTTGCTAACATTCTAAGAAACTCAGGGTTCTCCCCTGCCCTTCTCTCAACTCACCTTAAAGTCTCCTGGTGGCTCCATATTCTCATCGTCTTCAGCTTTATTGCTTATGTTCCTCACTCCAAATATTTCCATATGTTCACCGGCCCCTTGAATCTCTTTTTCCGTTCTCACCAGCCTCGAGGCGAGCTAAAAGCCCTGGATATCGAGAAAGCAGAAGTCTTCGGAGTCGAAAGAGCAACGGATTTCACTTGGAAAGACCTGCTGGATGCTTTTTCCTGCATGGAATGCGGCCGCTGCCAAGATGCCTGCCCTGCTTTTGCGAGTGAAAAACCCCTTTCTCCAAAAATGATCATTTTCAATCTAAAAAACTATCTCCGCAGAGAAGGCAGCAAACTTATCCTCAAAAAAAAGGAGGAGATCAAACCTTTAATGAAAGGCATCTACACAGAAGGAGAAATCTGGACCTGCACAACCTGCGGAGCGTGCATGCATGTCTGCCCGGTGGAAATAGAACATATCCCTAAGGTTGTAGGCCTAAGACAAAGTCAGGTGCTGATGGAAAGCAAATTCCCGTCCGAATTAAGCATGTTTTTCCGGAACATGGAGGCAAACAGTAATCCATGGGGCTTGGGGTTTGCCACCAGAGCTGACTGGTGCCAAGGATTAAATATAAAGTTGGCCGGAAAACATCCTGAGGCAGAATGCCTCTTCTGGGTAGGATGTGCAGGTAGCTTCGATGAAGAAGGGAAAAAAATCTCAAAAGCCACGGTATCCATAATGAACAAAGCTGGAGTGGATTTTGCTATCCTGGGCACCGAGGAGAAATGTTGCGGTGATTCGGCGCGGAGATTGGGAAATGAGTATCTTTTCCAGACTCTAGCCCGAGAAAATATAGAACTCTTTAAAAAATATAAAGTTCAAAAAATCATTGTCACCTGCCCTCACGGATACAACACTTTTAAAAACGAATATCCAAAAATGCTTGACCTTATTCCTGGATTATCCCCTGAGGAGAAAGAGAGGATCCAAAAGATCAAGGTCATCCATCATGTCCAGCTCATCAACAACCTTCTCAAGGAAGGAAAGTTGCATCTCCTCCCCAAAGCAGATTCCCACTTTACGTTTCATGACTCCTGCTATCTCAGCCGACACAACGGAATCATTGATGAGCCGCGCGAAATACTGTCAAATTTAAGTCAAGGGAAGTTGATCGAGCTAAAAAATAACAAGGACCACAGTTTTTGCTGTGGAGGGGGTGGGGGCCTGATGTGGACAGAGGAATCCTTAGGGAAACGCATCAACCATATCAGAACAGATGAAGTGATCTCTTCTCAGGCTAAGGTGGCGGCGACAACCTGTCCCTTCTGCTTGACGATGCTCCAAGATGGGCTTAAAGATAAGGAGCGCACAGATATAAAAGTAAAAGATATCTCTCAACTCGTGGCTGAATCCTTAATTTAATCTTGCTTTCAATTTTAGGAGGTCAATATCTCGCCAAAGGCGGAGATGGCTCTCTCGATGTCCTCGTCATCGATATCCTTGTGAGTCACAAAACGAATATCCCCTGTTGCGGCCAAAGCAAGAACTCTTTTTTCTTTCAACTTGGCCAAAAATTCAGGAACAGAGAGCCGGGGATGATGGAAGTCGAAGAGGAAGATGTTTGTCTGAACATGATCAGGATTAAGCTTGATCCCGGGAAGCCCGGCAATGGCCAAAGCCAGCTTTTTAGCCCGATCATGGTCTTCCTTGAGCCTGCCCGTCATCTCAGTCAAGGCCACTATTCCTGGTGCAGCTAAGACGCCGACCTGCCTCATTCCTCCGCCAAGGGCTTTTCTAACCCGGCGGGCATAGTCAATAAAATCCTTTTTTCCCACCAGCATCGAACCGACTGGAGCCGAAAGCCCCTTGGAGAGACAGAACATCAACGAATCGCCGATTGAAGCATACTCCTTGACAGGAATACCGGAGGCAGTGCTGGCGTTGAAAATGCGAGCTCCATCAAAATGAATCTTGATTCCATGCCTGTCTGCGATTTCTCGAATGGCCTTCAGATTTTCCATAGGAACAACGGCTCCGCTCCAATTGTTATGGGTGTTTTCGACACAAATCAGGGAAGTCCGAGGGATATGGACAGAAGGCTTCCTGATATTCCTCTCAACCTCGTGAGGGTCCATCGCTCCCCTATTCGATTGAAGGGGCCGCGGCGTTATTCTCGAGATAAAGGTCAGATGGGTGGATTCCATATTGTAGATATGAGACCTGGCTTCAAGGATGACTTCTTCCAGTTCTCTTGTCCAGACTTTAACCGCAATGGAATTTCCCATTGTTCCCGAGGGGACAAAGAGCGCGGCTTCTTTGTCCATGACGCTCGCTGCCAGAGATTCCAATTTCTGGACTGTCGGGTCGTCGCCGAGAACGTCATCCCCCACCACGGCTTCAGCCATAGCTCTTCTCATCTTTTCCGTGGGCCGAGTGACTGTATCGCTTCGAAAATCAGAATATTCGTGCATCGACCTTTCTCCTTGTTTTGTGGCATCATTATAGACAAAATCCCTTCTCTCAGCAAATCTGCAGGTCAAAGAAAAAAGATTGCCAAGGCGTTGGGCATTGAGAAAAGAATTAAAAAAAACGTCTTTCTAAAGGAAACTTTTTTCTCGTTTACTTGGTTTGGAAACTATGGTATAGATAACTCTGATTTCTTGATGAATTTGGACCATGAATTCGAATAAAGCTTTCCATGCCTTTCTTTTTACGGAAATTTTTTTCATAATTCTTTTTTCGAGTGCTATCCTTTCCTATCGCTTGGTCCTGAAGGGCGAAATGGTCACCCTGCCTAATCTTATCGGAAAAAATTTTGAAGAAGCGACAGTCGAACTCAACAAGAGGAAATTGTCCATTGATAAGAAAGGTGAGCAGTTCAACAGCAAATGGGAGCGAGGGAAGATTATCTTTCAAGATCCTTCTGCGGGTTCAAAATTAAAGATTAACAAAGCAGTAAAAGTTATCCTGAGCGCCGGCAGCGAGAGAGTCATCGTTCCGCCGCTCATCGCAAAAAATTTCCAGGCTTTAGGCGATATTTTTAGAGAAGCAGGTTTAGTCAAGGGTAAAATATCTCAGGTTCATATGCCGGCATTTGCCGGAAAAATAATCTCTCAAAATCCTGCTCCTTCGGAGGAGGTGCCGAGAAATACTCCTGTCAGTCTGCTCGTCAGCCAGGGAAAAATTCCGGAAAAATATCTCATGCCTGATTTGATCGGAAAACGCGCTGATGCTGTCGTTCCCAAACTCAAGGAATTGAATTTCAGGGTTGAAGATGTCCGCTCCGCCTATTACCCTGGCCTTGATCCGGGCATCATCATTAAACAATTTCCACCTTACGGCTATGTAATTCAAAGCAATTATCCGATAACCCTGGAGGTCAGCAAGTAATGGCTCTCTTAGCCCCATCCATCCTCTCCGCGGACTTCGCCAGAATCGAGGAGGCCGTCAAGACGGCTGAGGAAGCTGGAGCCAACCTGATTCACGTCGACATCATGGACGGCCACTTTGTGCCCAACCTCACTTTTGGACCGCAGCTCGTTGCCTCCCTTAAGGAAAAAACCAGCCTGCCTCTGGACGTCCATCTCATGGTCGAGAATCCCCATGCTTTCATCCCTCTCTTCCACGAAGCTGGAGCAGACTGGATATCCATCCACATCGAGGCCTCAGTCCATCTTCACCACGATATCACCATGATTAAAGAGTTCAAAAAGAAAGCGGGGCTGGCCCTGAATCCTGGCACTCCCATCCACCTGATGAACGAGATTCTCAAGGAACTCGATTACATCCTGCTGATGACAGTCAATCCGGGCTGGGGAGCCCAGAAATTCATCCCGTCCTGCCATTCCAAGATATCCCAGCTTAAAAACTGGATAAGGGGCCAGAAGCTTGAAATCCCGATAGAGATTGACGGAGGAATAAACCTCGAAAACATGGAAGAAATGCTTAAGGACGGCGCTGATATCATCGTCGCCGGCTCTGCCATCTTCGGCCATAAGAATCCCAAGGACGTCATCATTCAAATGAGAGAGCTGATCAAGAGGAGTGAGAGAAGATGAAGAAAAAAAGAGTCTTGGATCAGGCTGGGTGTCTCGAAGACACGCCGCTTTTGCCCCAGCGAGTCAAAAGCGGCTCGATTCCAGGCTTCGCTCTCCTCTCCCTTCGGTCGAGGAACCATGCCCGCTCAGCCTTCCATACGGTCTTCTCAACACCCAGCCTGATCCAAGTATGTATGAAATTGCTGATCGTTACGCTTGAAAAAGGATAATATGATGAAAAGAATCTCGATTGCTCTCGCAGCTTCAATCCTCTGTCTCCTCCTTGGGCCTGGCTGCCGGGGGAAAAAAACAGAGCTCACGCCTGAAGTGGCTTCTTCTGATGAGAATCTTTTCAAGCTCGGAGAAAAATACGTCAAGAAAGACCCGGAAAGAGCTCGTCTCTATTTCAGGCAAGTCATCGATTCCTTTCCCAAAAGCTTTTATGCCCAGCAGGCTAAGCTAGCCATCGCCGACTCCTATTTCAGACAGGGAGACGAAGGGAGCATGATCCTCGCCGCATCAGAATACAAGGAATTCATCCACCTCTTTCCCTTTAGCCCCTCCGCGCCTTATGCCCAGTTACAGATTGGGATGACCTATTTTAAGAAGACTCTGAAGCCAGGAAGAGATCCGACAAAAACAAGGCAGGCCCTGGAAGAACTCAGGAAGGTTATCACCACCTATCCCTTTAGTGAAGAGGCAAAACAGGCGCGGGAAAAGATTCAGGAATGCGAAGAGAAGCTGGCAGAGTACATCTTCGGTATCGGAAAGCTTTATTACTCGATGAAAGCCTATAAAGGATCGACAGCTCGATTCTTAGAGCTTCTGAACAATTATCCCAATTATTCAAAGATGGATAGAGTCTTTTTCTATCTTGGAGATTCCTACTATGGCTGGAAAAGAACCGAGGAGGCTATCCCCTACTTCACAAAGCTGATCAGCGATTTCCCCCAGAGCAAGTATGCAAAAAAAGCCGTAAAAAGAATGGAGGAAATAGAAAAAAAGAAAAAATAAAAAAGCTTGTCGTTCATGCGAGGAGGGACAAGTGAAAAAACTCTGCTGTTTGGGCGCGATAACTTTCTTCATCCTCTGTCTGGCCTCTTTCTCATTTGCTCAGGCCGAAGAAGAAGGGATGTTGCATGCTAAAAAAATTAAAATAGCTCTTAGTCAGGAATATTTTTCTCGCAAAATTGGCTGGGATATGACCCACAGCTCGAATCTCAAATCCCTTTTTTTCGCTTTCAACCTGGAGATTGAGCTTCCCAAGGAACTTTCATTTAATACGATTTTTGGCTATTCATTTTCCAATTATAAAGACCTTACGTTCAGAGAATTGCCTTTCTCACTGGCTATCGGGGAAGAAAGCGGGACTGTCGGAGGATTCATCATTGGAGAGGAAATCAAAAAAGGCATTATTGCCAGCGAAAAATTAAAAATAGACGGCCTTGGCCGGATGACTGGTTTCTTAGGCCTCAGCAAAGAATGGAAGATACCAGATTTAGGTGTGGTGGGAATAGCAACAGGAAGAGCCAGCTGGTGGAGGGTTTCATTGGGCCCGGTTTTCACCTACAAGAGCCTCACACCATTCTTCCCCTACCTTGACTTGAATCTCAACACGCTTTGGGGGACTTTCAAGATGGAGGAAACAGTTGGCGAATTACAGGCGACGGAAAAACAAAAAATGTACAGCAAGAGCTTTTTCTGTATTGCTCTCGGCTTCAACTATGAATGGACTCCAACTTTAGCCCTTAAAGCAGAAATAAGCTTCCTGCCCTACAGTGGCGGAAGCGATAAAGGAGTAATGATCAAAGCCATGTACTCTTTTTAATAGCCCAGGGAGGAAATCATGAGAAAAAAGAGAATCTCTTTTGCTTTGTTTGTCCTTCCTTTCTTTCTTTTTCCCTGGAATCTTAGCCGTTTAAGATTTGAAAACCTTAAAAAACCAAGTCTTTCAGAAAAGCATAATCTGTCTTCAAAGAAAAGCGACGCTCCACGCCAGGGAAACGCTTTATCTTTAAAAAGTAGCGTCCTGGTCGAATCCAATCCCCTTCTCAGTGAAGAGAATAGAAAAGCCGACTTTGAAGTCAATCGGACTCAAAAATTGAAAAGAATAGAGCCCGCCAACTTCAAGAGGCCCGCCATTCGCCAAAAAAAGAATGAAAATTCCTCACTCGGGGAGAAAATTGGATATTTAAACCAAGGCAGGGCTTATCGTTCGAGCGGTCCTCGTTATCATCCTGAGCAAGTCCTGGTGAAGTTCAAGGATTCTTTTTCAGAGGTGATGAGAGAAGCCGCAATCTCCGCCTATCGCGCCAAAACGCTCAAAAGGATTCCAGGCTTAGACATCTACAGCCTTCAAATCCCGGAAGGGACAAGCGTCGAGGAGATGGTTTATGTCTTGAGCAGGAACCCTGATGTGGAATTCGCTGAACCGAATTATGCTATTCACGCCGCAGCCTGGCCGAACGACATTCTTTTCAACTATCAATATGCTCTTCATAACACCGGCCAGCAAATCGGGTCTTCTGGGCCCTTAGGAACATCTGGCGCTGATATAAAAGCGACGGGTGCCTGGGAAGAGACAAAAGGCGAGGGAGAAACGATCATCGCCATCATCGACACCGGCGTCGATCTCGATCATCCGGATATAAAGAATAAAATCAAATCCGCAGGCAAGGATTTTGTCAACGGCGACGACGATGCCACCGACGATTGCGGACACGGAACCCATGTGGCTGGAATCGCTGCTGCTGAGACGAATAATAACGAAGGCGTTGCCGGAGTCGCCTGGAATTGTAAAGTCCTTCCCGTAAAAGTCTTGGATGAACTTGGAGAAGGCTGGGATTCTGATGTCGCCGCTGGAATAAGGTGGGCCGCGGATAACGGCGCAGATGTCATCAATCTCAGCCTGGGCCAGGATACGCCGTCCTCAACCTTAGAAACAGCATTAGAATATGCCTATGATAAGAATATTGTTATCGTTGCTGCTGCTGGAAATGAGGGAATCGCTGTCTACTATCCGGCCGCCTATGACGATTACTGCCTGGCTGTGGCTGCAACGAATTATAACGATGAAAGAGTGACGTTTGAAAACACGATAGATGACTTTGAACCCTGGGAATCAAACTACGGGCCTGAAATTGACGTCGCTGCGCCCGGGGAAAGAATCGTCGGCCTTGTCCCAACCTGGTATTTTGGGTCCGGCTCTTTTCCTTACGCCTGGGGCTTCGGGACATCGGCTGCCTGTCCCCATGTCGCCGGCCTGGCTGCTCTGATTAAAAGCATAAAACCACATCTTACGCCAGCAGAAATTATGTGCATCATCTGCTATGCAACTGATGATGTCAATTCTTCCAGCCGTCCTGGAAAGGATGATTATCTTGGCTACGGCCGGATAAACATGGAAAAAGCCCTTGTCCCGATCATCATCATTCCCTTGATCAAATAAAATGATCAGGTCTCTGCGCATCAAAAATCTGGCTACAATCGAAGACATGGAGCTCGAGCTCCAAGCAGGATTTTCGATACTCACCGGAGAGACAGGTGCGGGAAAATCGATCATCATCGAAGGCCTAAGGCTTGTTTTGGGTGAAAAAGGCTCTCCAGATATGATTCGAACCGGAGAGAAAGAGATTTCAGCCGAGGCCATCTTTCCCTCAAAGCGAAAAGAACAATCTATTAAGAAACTGATCCCCGATTCAGACCTTGAACTCTACATCCAGAGAAAGATTTCAGAGCAGGGAGCGGGTAAAGGATACATAGACGGAATTCTGGTGCCGATAAAAAAGCTTAAAGAAAAAGGAGAAGAGCTGGTTGATATTTACGGCCAGAACGACCATGTCTTCCTTCTCAACCTGGATTATCAATTAAATTATCTGGATGAGTATGCAAACTCCTTATCCTTGAAAAAAGACGTTGCAGAGACAGCCCAGGAGCTCAAAAAGCTGATAAAAGAGAAAAATGAGCTTGAAGCCAGAGAGAGAGAAAGAGAGAGGCGCCTCGACTTCCTCGACTTCCAGGTCAAAGAAATTGAAAAAGCAGAGTTGAAGCGCGGAGAGGAGGAAGAGCTCCGTCAAGAGAGGAATATTCTCAAAAATGCTGAAAAGATAGGTTCTCTTCTGGAAAAGGCCTTAGATATCGCTTATAGCCGTGAAAACTCAGTCGCCTCCCTTTTATCCCAGCTCCAGAGCACGCTCAGCGGCTTGAAAGATTTTGACAAGACATTCAAGGAGACAGAAGAAGCCATCAGCCAATTTTCGATAACCATCCAGGACTTTTCTGATTTTTTGATCAAGTTCAGGGAGAAGCAGACTTCGGCTCCTGAAAAATTAGAAGATATCGAGGAGCGCTTGAGCCAGGTCGAAAAATTGAAAAAGAAGTACGGAGGAAGCATCGACGATATCCTCTCCCACCTGGAAAAGGCCAAGCAAGAATACAAAGAGCTGAGCACAAGTCAAGAGAAGCTCGCTGATTTGGGAAAAGAAATAGAAAAAAAATTCAATGCTTATCAGGCCAGCTCTGAGAAGCTCTCTTCTTTAAGAAAAAAAAGCGCGCTTGAGCTTGAAAAAGAAGTGGAAAAAGAAATCAGTCTTTTGGGAATGAAGAAAGCTCGATTCAAAATAAAAATCCAAACATCGCCTCTCAGCTTCGATGCCATGGACAAAGTCAAAGAAAGCGGCACAGAGGAAGTGGAATTCCTGATAAGCCCCAATCCAGGCGAAGAGCTGAGGCCGCTGAGAAAAATCGCCTCAGGAGGCGAGCTTTCACGGGTGATGCTGGCCCTAAAAGCCATCGGCAAAGAAGAAGGAGCATCAAAAACCCTGATTTTTGACGAGATCGACTCAGGCATCGGAGGAAAGACAGCGGAATTTGTCGCCCAAAAGCTTAAGAAGCTATCCAACCAGCACCAGATTATCTGCATAACCCACCTTCCCCAAATTGCCTCCTTTGCCACCCATCATTATCGAATTGACAAGAAGGTGGAGAAGGAACGGACTTTCACCACGGTTAAAAAGCTTTCCTTCGAAGAAAGGGTGACAGAGATTGCCCGGCTGCTGGCCGGAAGCCGGATCACTGAGACATCCCTCAAAAATGCCAGAGAAATGCTCGAGCATAACCTCGGGCTGAGGCAAAAATAGAATAACAAAGAGCTCAAGCTGGGTATGAGCCTGAGCTCCTATTATAATTTTTTAATAATTCTTCAGAAATAAAAAGCTACCTTTTCATGAATTTGAATTTATAATATATTTATTCATCAAAAGATAAAAACCTATAATGAAAAAAGCAGGCAAGAACTTTAAGGATTTAAAATTCCATATCCACACCTTCGGCTGCCAGATGAACGAGAATGATTCGGAGAGAATCGCAGGAATCCTCAAGGCTTGCGGCGCAAGGACTTCGAATGTTCTAGAAGAAAGCGACCTGGTCATTGTCAACACCTGCGCTGTGAGGAAGAAGTCGGAAGAAAAGCTCTATTCTTACCTTGGGCGCTTAGCCTCGCTTAAAGAAAAGAAAAAAATCATGATCGGGGTCGTCGGCTGCGTTGCCCAGCTCTATAAATCCGAGCTCTTAGAGAAAAGGCCGTTCATCGACTTTGTCCTGGGGCCTGATAACTATAACCAGCTTCGAGAAGTGATTCTTAGCATTGACCAAGAGAAATTCATCTCCACTTGCGAGAGCCGCAAATTCAAGGAAACTCCCCATCATCTCCTTTCCCGGCAAAGCACTATCAGTTCCTATGTGACCATCATGGAAGGATGCAACAATTTCTGCTCCTACTGTATTGTCCCCTTCGTCCGAGGCAGAGAAAAATTTAGGCCGATGAAAAACATTGTTGAGGAAGTTCAATATTTAGCCGATAAGGGATACAAAGAAATCCAACTCTTGGGTCAAAACGTGAACTCTTACCAGGACCCTGAGAGTGGTAAGGATTTTTCAGAGCTTTTAAGGAAAGTCAACCGCATTGAAGGAATCGAATGGATCCGGTTCATCACTTCCCATCCAAAAAATTTCGGGGAGAAAATAGCCACAACCATGAAAGAATCAAAAAAAATCTGCCACCAGCTTCACCTTCCGCTTCAATCCGGCTCCACCTCTGTTCTGAAGAGAATGAACCGCGGCTACACGAGAGAAGAATATCTTGAAAAGATATCCATTCTCAGAAATCTGATGCCTGACATCAGCCTCAGCACAGACATCATCGTCGGCTTTCCTGGAGAGACAGAGGAAGAGTTCCAGGATACCCTGACTATTCTCAGAGAAATCCGTTACGCCAACATCTTTTCCTTCCGCTACTCCCCCAGGCCCCTGACCGCATCTTCAGAAGAAAAAGATACAATTCCCTTTGAGGAGAAAAAGAGGCGTTTGATCCTTGTCCAGCAGCTTCAGAAAGAATTGCAGCTTGAGCTCAATAAATCTCTCGTCGGACGGGTGATGAGGGTCCTCTGCCTGGGAAAGAGCAAAAAGGAGACCAGCCTCTTCTCCGGCCGCAACGAGGGATATCAGGTTGTCAATTTCAAGTCAAAGAATGACGCTATCGGCCGCTTTATTGATATCCGTATCACTTCCTTCGGTCCCTACAGCCTCATCGGAGAAGAAATCCAATAATCCCCTCATCTTTCGGAGAACAAGAAATCACTCAAAGTATCGAATCAGCGGAGAAGCAAATCAATGATTTTTTGATATTCGTAGGCGAAAATATTCTTGAAAAACTGGCGTCTGATCACTCTTCCGCTTGATGAATCCACCTCGACAACGGCGAGATTCATCATTTCCGACACTCCCTGGGGAGAATTCGAAATTCTCTCGATGATTTCCACATTCCACTTATAACCAGAATCATAACTGGACAGCCACTTGCGAGAGACAATCTCAGGGCTCTGCTCCGGATAAGAGAAATTTGTTTTTATGAAATAGCTCGTCTCAGAATCCTCGAGAGCAATCCTCAATGCCGCCGATGCGTCCACAGAAAATTTCGATTTGACCTCTTTCTCTCCTTTCTTCTCTTTCCTCGTCATTATTCTTAATCGAAAAGCCTTCAAAAGCTTAGATTCAATCCTTATTCAGTGACGAAGGAGTGACGGGGTCTTTCTCATCAGGGAAATCAAGATGTCAAATGATTCAAATTTATGAATCTAAAGAAAGTGCTCAAGAAGCCTTGAATAAGTTTTATCTTTATCCCTATTTCGTATCAGCCAAAGGGAAACTTTACTCTTTCTTGGCAGGAGCATGTTTTGCCAGAAGAGATTCTTTCTGCCCTGGCCTCTTGGAATACCAGATGGCAATAGCAACAATGACAATGCTCACACCGACAACAACGATCAGCACAGGAGATAGACGGCTGTATTGAATAATGACCGGTGCGGCCAGGACCGAGACCAGGTTTATGACCTTGATCATCGGATTCAAAGCCGGTCCGGCTGTGTCTTTCAGAGGGTCACCAACCGTATCGCCGACAACAGCCGCCTTGTGGTTTTCAGACCCCTTTCCTCCATAAAGCCCGTCCTCGATAGTCTTCTTGGCATTGTCCCAAGCTCCGCCTGAATTAGCCATAAAGACAGCGAGAAGCTGGCCGGAGAGGATGACGCCGCCCAGGAAGCCGCCCAAGGCCTCGACCTGCAAAACAAGGCCGATGATGAGAGGCGTGAGCACTGCCAGCAGGGCCAGGCCAACCAGCTCCTTTTGAGCAGCTACGGTGCAGATACGAACAGCATGCTGGTAGTCAGGCTGGACCCTGCCCTCCATCAAGCCCGGTATTCTAAACTGGCGGCGGACTTCATTGACGATCAGCGATGCAGCCCGGGAAACAGCATGGATTGAGAGCGAAGAGAAAAGCCAGGGGACTGCTCCACCTATCAGCAGACCGATGAAGACACGCGGGTCTGAGATTCTAATGCCGATGTCCAGCAACCTCTTCCCTGCTTCGATGCCCTGCATCGCTTGAACCTTGCTGACATCGGTAAGATATGACCCAAAAAGAGAGACAGCAGCGATGACTGCCGAGCCGATGGCCACTCCCTTGGTGATAGCTTTTGTTGTATTGCCAACAGCGTCAAGGTCAGCCATGATCTGACGGGACTTTTTATCCAATTTCGCCATTTCGCCAATTCCATTGGCATTGTCACAAATGGGGCCGAAAGAATCCATGGCCACATTGTTGCCAGTCAAGGTCAACATGCCTATCCCTGTCATGGCTACGCCGTAAAGGACATAGGACACCGGTTGACCCCAGTAAATGAGCACGGCTGAAAGAATAGTCCCGGCAATGACCAGAATCGCCCAGACCGTGGATTCAAAGCCAACTCCAAGTCCTGAGAGAATGAGAGTCCCTGTTCCAGTGGTTGATGACCGTGCAATTTCCTTGACCGGCGCATGGCGGGTATCGGTGAAATACTTGGTCAATTCATCGATGACAATTGCCAGGACGATGCCCACTGCCACCGATAAAAACGCACGCCACTCATGCATGTAAAAATGAGCGAGAAAGGCAAAGGAAACAACACAGAGGGTGGCTGAGGTATAAAACCCTCTGTTTATGGAAGCCATGGCATTGCCTCTTTCCTCTTCCTTTCTGCCGCGAACCTGGTATGTTCCGACGATAGATGAAAAAACGCCGATTCCCCGCACAAGCAGGGGGAAGATGATCCATTTGATCTGCCCTGTGAGTTGGACCAAAGCCAAGCCAAGAATCAATCCTGAAACGATGGTCACCTCATAGCTCTCAAAGATATCAGCCGCCATTCCCGCGCAATCGCCGACGTTATCGCCGACCTGGTCGGCAATAACCGCAGCGTTGCGGGGATCATCCTCGGGAATCCCGGCTTCAACCTTTCCGACGAGGTCGGCGCCAACGTCAGCCGCCTTGGTGTAGATTCCGCCCCCGACTCTCATGAACAGCGCGAGAAGGGTTCCGCCAAAGCCAAAGCCAAGCAGGGCGTCAGGAGCAGCCTTTTGGAAAATGAGAAAAATCACCGTTCCACCAAAAAGCCCTAAGCCGTCAGTGAGCATGCCGGTGATTGTTCCAGCGCGGTAAGCAATCTTGAGCGCTTGGTCAAAGCTAGTTCGAGCCGCTGCTGCCACGCGAACATTGCCCTGGACAGCCATTCTCATTCCGAACTGTCCAACCATCAAGGAAAAGAGAGCTCCCAGCACAAAGGCAGCCGTCCGGCCAATCCCGATAATAATCCGAATCGAAGCCGCACTCATTCCAGGAAATCGCTCCAAAGCTTCTCCAGATGCGGGGACGATATAGACGCTGAAAAAAAGGGCAACTGTCAAGAGAATAATCAAAGGAAGAATTGTCCGCAGCTGACGATTCAAATAAGCATCTGCGCCCTGGCGGATGGCATTCCAGACCTCCTGCATTTTCTGCGTTCCCTTGTCCTTGGCCATAACTTGGCGCCTCAAAAAGAGGGCGTATCCCAATCCAAGCAGGGCAATTCCCAGCACTGCCCAGAGTGCGATTCTCTCAAAAAGAGTGGCTTCGATCATGACAAAATCTCCTTATCTCTTGTATGAAAGCCTTCTTCTCTTTAACGGCTGGACTTCTTTTCCAAAAAATTGAATTCTTTATTTTTAGAGCAATATAATTACCATTCTTTATAAAATTAATCAATCTGTTCTCTTGAACGGAGATGCTTACTATTTTTTACTATTTTTTATTGACAAGGGATTATCTTCATTCTATACTGCGTCCATCAAAAAGGGTTTGTGTCGCTGAAATAACACCATAAGATGAGAGGATTAGACAAAGAAGACCTCGGCAAACGGCGCTTTCCCCGCCTAAAAACACCCGTTTTTTACCGACCTTCGAGCACTTTTAGAACAAGCCGCCATGCTTCTAATCTTAGTCTGGGAGGAGTCCGCATTTTTAGCAACAATCCTTTAAAAGAGAATGAGTTGCTGGATATTGAACTCGCTCTTCCCAACGGAAAGTCAATCGTCGCCACGGCCCGGGTCATCTGGATAAAGGCCCTTCCACCGGGTTCAACTGCCCTTTATGATGTGGGTCTTGAGTTTAGCCTTATCGCCCCTGAAGCTCTTCAAGAACTCAAATCTTATTTGGACAGCGTCTCCCAAGATTAAAGCCATCCTTAGAATTCCATAATGGACTAACCTTAGCGCCTTATCTCTCTCATATTTACATTTCATTCAAAGGTTTTGGGAGATAACTGAAGCGACCATTGAGGGTTTAGCCTTCGGAGTTCGCTCTTCGAGCCTTTTACTCTTTCTCCTTGCTGCTTCTCCAAGCTCTGTATCTTCGGAGATAACCATCTGCGACTTTTTTGGGGTCGAGCAGAAGATAGCTGGCATAGTTGCTGATATGCCCTTTCAGATAAACCTCGGGCGGAAGGGAACCGAATTTCTCGAGCTCGATATTCTGAAGAAGCTCCATCCGAATTTTCGTATCGAGCGAAACATCAAAGAGTTCTATCCCCATTTTCTCTCTGATCTGCTTCAACACTTGCCCGCTGTAGTCAAGAGTGTCTTCTTTTCTCTTCTGGACATTTTCAGAAGCCGGTGGTTTTTCAGCCTCAAGCACCGGACTTTCCTCACTCTTCAAGAGGTCCCCCAAGATTTTATAGGCCTCTTCGATCTGCCTTAATATATCTTCTCTCTGCTTCTGGGGAAATTCATCAGCAAGGGGAGAGATGACCTCAGAATCAGAAGAATATAATTTCTTCAAGCGCATGTAAGCACTTCTAATTTCTAAGAGAGATGCATCAGGACTGAGCTCGAGGATATCAAAATATTTTTTGTATTCATCTCGAGACATTATCCACTCCTCAGCAGTTTTATTTCTTTTCCCTGCAAAAGATTTTCTGTTAAGACTTCTATCTCCCTTCCGCAACGGGAGGTTGCATAGCTGAGCATAAAAGGTTCTCTTCGACGCACCGTCCTCCAGATCGCATCATCATACTCAATATAGCCAACGAATTGGGCATTGAGCCCCAAGTATTTCAAGAAAATGCTCTTGATCGAAGCTCCAATCAACACATCCTGAGTGCTTCTGACTTTGTTCAAAATGATATTGACTTTGAACGCGGCAAGCTCTTTATCGATAATATCCCCAATGTAGGAAAAGCTGCTCTTCAAGCAATCGACAAGTTCTCTCAAGTTTTTAATGCTGTAGTTCTCCCTTTTCTCCCACATATGCTCAACGATTTCTTTGAAGCCATAATCTCTCAATACCATTTTTAACTTCCTGAACAAGGCATTCTTTATGAAATGATATAAATTCTCGACGGCAATGATTTCCGGCTCTAAAACGACAATCATCTTATCGGCGATGAGAAAAGTATCGAGGGTATTGTTATGACTCCCGCTTCCCAAGTCGATGAGGACATATTGTTTATTGAATTTCATGATGTGCCTGAACAATTTGAGCTTTTGCGTAAATCTGATGTTATCAGAAGCAAGGGAATGGATGTCTCCACTAATCAAATACATATTCCCCAGGTCAAGCTTCAAGGCCAGCTTGCTGAGAGGCGTTCCGTCTTCAAAAAAATCGGTCAAAGATTTTTTGGGCCTGTTGATTCCAAGAAAGGAATGAAGATTTGCGCCGCCGATGTCGACATCAACCAAGACGACGCTCTCTCCCTTTAAAGCGAGATAGCTTCCGATGCCGCTGACAATAAAGCTCTTCCCTGTTCCTCCTTTGCCGCCGGCAATTGCCCAGATCTTGCCTTCCTGTTCTTTGTGCGATGCTTCCGTAGCCATTTTGTCAGATAAACAATATAATAAATATGACTTTTCCGTCAACCATCAATCTTGATAAACAAACATTTTTATATAATAAAAGATGAAGTATGAATCAGATTTAATATTTTAAAAATATGCGACCTATATTTAAGCTGTATATTGACTCTGCGAAGTCCAGTGGTTGAAAAAACATTTTTTCATCCTTTGGCC
>CAZGMN010000043.1:9010-16885 GCA_964526905.1 uncultured Eubacteriales bacterium | reverse complement strand
CTCTCTAAAATCTCAGCCACATTGTCTCTGACTTCCTTCCACAGCCATCTCAGCCTGCACGTGCTCTCTCTCGGACAAACTTCGTGGGCGGTGACGCTGACGCAGTCGATAGGAGCGAGGGGCCCGTCCATAACTCGAATGACCTCAGCCACAGAAATCTGAGCCGGTTCCTTGGCCAGATAATAACCGCCGTTTGGGCCCTTTTTGCTTCTCAAATAGCCGGCTCTTTTGAGCAGAAGCAGAATCTGCTCCAGGAAACGCAAGGGTATATCCTGAGCAGAGGCAATATCTCGAATATGAAGCGACTGATGAGGGTGCAGGGATATCTCCAGCATCGCCCTGCTCGCGTATTCGCCTTTGGTCGAAAGTCTCATGTTTTTCTAATAGTCGACTAATTCAATTGACTAAGTGATTAAATATGATTTTTTGGCTTTTGTCAAGCACAGAGTTTGAATTTTAATCATCTTTTTTCCATGACGGAAAGCCATATCATGGCTCATACTGGGTGTCTCATAAACAAGCAGGCTTTGCTTCTCAGCCGATTTATTTTGGTCTCGTTTATTTGTATAATAAGTTTTAATATCAGCCATACGGTTTTTTCAAAATGTTTTTAAGAAAGCCTTTTGAGAAATTTCTAAGCCTTCCCTTGAGAGCCAAATTCATCCTGAGCTTCCTCATTGTCATCAGCTTTGGAGGAATCATCTCCCTCGTCTTCGGAACAAGGCTTGAGCACAGAACCATCTTTAATCTCGCCCAGGCCAAGGTCAGACACGACCTGGCTTCAGCCTGGATGGTCTATAACGAAAAGCTCAACGATATCAGAGACATCGTTCGTCTCAACTCAGCCCGCGAATCCATCCAGAGAGCCATAAAAATCAATGATAAGGAAACGCTGGTTAAGTATCTGGGGCGCGTGGCAAAAGATTTTGATTTGGATATCTTAACCCTGACCGATGCCCAGGGCAGAGTCATTATCAGAGCCAGGCAGCCTGATATCAGCGGAGACGATCAATCCCAGGACCCCTTGGTCTCAAGGGCTCTCAAAGGCGACACGGTCACAGGCACTCAAATTATTCCCCGAGAAGAGCTCATCAAAGAAGGAGAAGACCTGGCCGAACGCGCTTATTTAAGAATCATCCCAACTCCTAAAGCAGAGCCAAGGGCTGAAGACCATGAAGAAAAGGGAATGATGCTCAAGGCGGCCGCACCCCTCGCCGATGATGAAGAAGGAAAAATCATCGGAGTCCTGTATGGGGGAATCCTCCTTAATCAAAACTACGAAATCGTGGATAGGGTTAGGGAGATTGTTTACAAGGGAGAGAAGTACAAAGGAGCTGAGATCGGCACAGCCACGATCTTTCAAAACGACCTCAGAATCTCGACCAATGTTAAAAATGTCAATGGAGAAAGAGCCATCGGCACTCTTGTCTCAAAAGAGGTCCATCAGGCTGTGCTCGAAGAAGGGAAGCAGTGGATCGCCCCGGCATTTGTCGTCAATGACTGGTACATAACGGCCTACGAGCCCATCAAGAGCATCGACGACGAGATAATCGGCATCCTCTATGTGGGCATGCTGGAGAAGCCCTACATCGACCTCAGAAACAATGTCATGCTCAACTTCACCGGAATGGCCGTGCTCTGCGTTATCCTCCTTCTGGTCATCCTCTTCTTCATCACCTCAAGCATCATCCATCCTCTTCAGAATATGGTCTTGGCCACAAACAAAATTGCCCAGGGAGACTTGAACCACAAGGTCGAAATAAATTTTCGGGATGAAATCGGGCAGCTTTCTCAATCCTTCAACCAGATGACTGAAAACTTGAAGATGGCCAACGAAAACCTGATTCAGTGGGGAAAGACTCTGGAGAAGAGAGTCGAAGAGAGAACAAAGGAGCTTCGGGACACGCAGGACCAACTCATTCAATCCGAGAAAATGGCCTCTTTGGGCAAAATGGCTGCGGGCGTCGCCCATGAAATCAACAATCCTCTGACATCCATCCTGATCAACACCCACCTCATGCTGGAGAAGATTGGAAAAAATCCCGCCTTTCAAGAGAGCCTGGCTTTGATTGCCGACGAAACCCAAAGGTGCACAAACATTGTCAAAGGCTTGCTCGAGTATTCACGGCAGAACCCGCCTCAGAAGGCTTACTCTAACGTCAATCAGATCATCAACCGCACCCTCGCTCTCCTTGAAAATCAGGCTTCTTTCCAGAATATCCGCATTGTAAAAAATCTAGACGGTCACTTGCCCCAAATCAAGCTCGATAAAGATAAAGTCAAGCAGGTCTTCTGGAATCTGATGATCAACGCTTCAGAAGCCATGCCCAACGGTGGGAGTCTAACCATAATCAGCCAGCTCTCGGCGGATGAGAAATTCATCGAAATTGTCTTCATCGATACCGGAGTCGGAATCCCCAAAGAAGCGATGAACAAGCTCTTCGACCCGTTTTACACCACCAAAACGAGCGGCACCGGACTCGGCTTAGCCGTTAGCTACGGAATCATCAACCAGCATCAAGGAAAAATTGAGGTGAAAAGTGAAGTCGGGCAGGGGTCTGTCTTTGTTGTCAGCCTGCCCATCAACGCTCAATAAAAATGAACGATAAATAAGGAGGCAGTTATGAATAAAAGAAAAATATTGGTCGTTGATGACGAAATCACAGTCTGTAAGAGCATCTGCCGCGCCATAAGTTCAGAAGAATACGAGGTGGACACGGCCTTGAGCGGAGAAGAGGCTCTGAAAAAAGACGAGCAAGGAAAATTTGACCTGGTCATTACTGATTTGATGATGCCCGGAATCAGCGGATTAGACCTTTTAAGCTCATTGAAGGAGAAAAGACCTGAGGTTATGGTCATCATGGTTACCGGCTATCCCACGATCAAAACAGCCGTTCAATCGGTTCGCAGCGGTGCTTTCGACTATATTCCCAAGCCATTCACTCCTGCGGAGTTGAGAAGTCTTGTTTCCCGGGCCTTCAAAAAAATCGAGGTTGAGGAGAAAGCCGAAAAAGAGCCGACTCCGCCCAAAATGCCATCCGGGCTTTATTATATGATCGGCCACACCTGGCTGCGGAAGGAGCCGAGCGGGCTGGCCTCGATAGGAGTTGTTTCGGATTTCCTGAAGCCGGTGGGAATCATCACTGCGCTCAAGTTGCCTGAGAAAAACGAAAGTGTCACTCAGGGAGAAGAATGCGCTAAAATCACAGACGCTGAAAATTTCAATCACCGCATCTGGTCCCCGGCCACAGGAATGGTGGTCGAGGTCAACGAAAGGTTGAAAGAGGATTTTTCCCTGTTGAGAAAAGACCCTTATGGGCAAGGATGGCTCTTCCGCATCGAGCCCACAAACCTTGAGGAAGACCTGAAAGGTCTTGTTGTTTCAAAATAAAATCTCCTCTTCTGGCTGAGATGACTTCTTTAAAACGTCCTTCCCTTCAAGAACTCAATGCAGCCGCAAGCGCGGTCCTCAAAGAATTTAATCCTAAAAAATTCTCCTACCTCAACTCAAATGGTGAATGGCAAACAGACCCTTCCACTCCTCTTGCTCGAATCGTAAACGAACTTCTCTTCAAGCTCTGGAAAAACGGGGAGAACCAAGCCTTGATTCTCAAAGAACTCTTCTCTCCTTTGTTGAGAGAAGGATTCTGGCCTAAGATTAAAAAGATAAAGCTCGCTCTTTTAGGAAAAGCAAAGTCGGCTGCGGCAAGCCGGCACGAATCTGAAATCGACCGAGAAATCATCCGAGCTTATTCCGAAGGAAGCCGGCCGGAAAATTTCTTTTCTTTTTTGGCCTGCCTTGAAGTCTCGGCCTGGGTCCTTCACTATGAAGCCGCTCGCCTCAGCGCCGAATCCCCTGTTCCGGATTGGAACGAAGAGCTAAAGCTCTGGAAAGAGGAATCGAAAAAAGAGTTTGAAGCCTTGAACCAATTTTTGAGCCTTCTCCTGGATGAAAAAGAGAAAAAAGAGTTTCTCTGCGGCACTCGGGAAGAGTGGAAACTGTCTCCGCAAATCAACTCCATTCCCAAAATCATATCCGAAGAAAATAGGCTGATGAAAACCATCCAATCACTGCTGGAGAAAGCGAAAGACTCGAGCCGAAGAGATGATGTTTACTCCTTGATCGCTGAAAAAATCCTGCCGCCGATGGGAATTGTCACTCTCGCCTCTCCCTCTCTCCTCCGTCCCTGTCTGTGTCTCTTGACAGATGAGAGCATCGACATCTCAAGCGGAATCCAGTACAACGCTTCGGTGACACTCAGCATACTCAAGGATCCCCGCTCCACCGCAACCCTCCTCAAAGCCATGAATCTTTTCCCCGCTCCTTATTCAAAAATAAGGGAAAACTTAATCTACACGCTCGGCCATTTAAAGGAAAAAGAAGCGGTCAAGGCCATCGCTCAAGTCCTGGAAAAGACTGAAGACATCGAGCCTCCCGGATCCGATCAGGAAGGAAAAATACTTCTCCTCGATCAGAAAAAAGAAGCACTCTGGGCTCTGGGAAGAATTGGGCTCGAATCTCTTCCCCATCTTTCCACTCTGGTCAAATATGCCGACCATCCTTCGCCAAAGCTGAGAACATATTTGGCCTGGTCCCTGGGAGAAATAGGCAAGGCCCAAAAAGAGAAATTCGGCGGGGTAAGCGCTGAAATCGTCATCGCCCTTCTCAAGTTGTTGAAAACTCGAAAGAGGCAAGTCTTCGAAGAAGCCGTTAGCGCCATGAGAAAAATCGACATGCCAGAATTCACCCACTCCCTCTATCTTTATAATATCGGGGCAGTGAGCATCCTCGGCCTCAAGCCTGCCCAGAAAGGATTATATGAGCTCTCGGAGACAATTTATCACCTTATCCAGTCAAAAAGGAGAGCAGTGATCGCCGTCAACGGCGACTCAGGCACAGGAAAGACATATTTCTGCCAGTCGATCATCAACGGCTTCGGCGACATCAAAGCAGAGGAAATCCTCTACCTGATGCGCGACAGAAAAAAGGACCAGAAGATATTCAACCGAATGCTGGGGCTTCGCTGGCTGAAAAAATATATCGACCCGGTCTACTACCAGGATTATCCCCTTTCTGAGGAAGAGGATAATCCTGATGAGTTCTTCAGACAATTCATCGAGAAAAATTCAGATAAAAAATTGATCGTCCTGGACGGCTGCCGTGACAAGCACTACTTTCAAAGAGTCATCGACCTTTTCTATTTCAAAGGAGAGCTGGACGTTGAGGTCAATTTCAGGGCAACCTTCTCCACCAGGAGGCTAAACCTTGAGGAGAGGGAGATGGCCTTGGAAAGCGTTGAGACCCATCTTTCTTTCCTGGAAGAGCCCCTGCTCGAAGATACGCTCTTCTACCAGGAAGGGACGGTGATTCTCTACGACCTCGACAATTCCACCTCATCCCGCTTGAACAGCGAGGAAACAAGAGAGCTGTTCGAAAAAAGAAGAATAGAATCATGGGGAGATTTGATCAAGGTCGGCGATTTCAAGCTGCAGCAGAAGCGTCTGCCGCTTGAGATTGAAGAACTCGGCCTCAGACAGGAAAAATTTTCCTTGAAAAATGAGAAATGGCCAGCATCATGCGCTGAAGCCTTTTCGGCAGAGGAAAGAAAATTCAAGCCCCGACTGAACGAAGACGCAATGAGCCAGCCCAATCTACTCCAAACCATAGATATGGAGGATATAAAGCCGATGCAGGTCAGATTCTACGCCCAGGACCAGGTCTCTGGAATCGGGGAAGAGGGAAGAGTCTTTGTCCTGACTTTCCTTGATAACCGGATTTTCTCAACAGGTATTGAAAAAACCACAGATATAAAATTGCTCGGACGGGATATTGACTTGATCGCTCAAAGCGGAAGCCTAATCAACGTCTCTTTTGAAAGAAATGAAATCGTCAGATTCGTCAAGACCGATTCCCCTGCCCTCTCCATTGCCTCTTTGCCGAGAGACAAGGTCATCACCGGGCATGCAGACGGGACGATCAGAATCTGGGACTTTTTAAATAAAAATATTTCTGTCTTGGACGGCCACAGCCAGGCTGTGAAATCACTCGCCGTCGATTATTCTGGCGGGATATATTCAGGGAGCGAGGACAAAACTCTGAGATACTGGGATATGGAGCAAGGAGCAGTGAAAATCATCGAAAATCTTGACGGTTTGCCCGCCCTGCTCAAGCCTTATCCAGGGGGAAAAATCCTGGTGATCGCCGAAGATAGAGACTCCGGCCAGAGCCAAGAAGAGAATCTCGTGCAAGAAATAAGAATTTTGAATCTAAAAGATAAAACCATCAAAGCCCTTCGACTCCCTTTCAAAAAATCAATCTCAGGGGCTACTGTCTATTCTGATGGAAGGATCATCGCCAGCCTTAGGGCTTTGAAAAACAATAAAGAAAGAGAGAGCGGCAATCTGGCCATCATCGTTCCCGGCCGGGATGCTTGGCATTATCAAACTTTAGAGGGCCACTCTCTCGAAACCAAAGACTGTTTGGTGATGGGTCCAAGGATAATCAGCTGCGGAGAGGAAATTGAAGGAAAGCACACTCTGCGGCTTTGGGGAACAGAGTTTTATGTCCGGATGGAGCTCGGCAAATTATCCCTTCAAAAATAAGGCTCGCGCACTTTTGTTAATCGTTCTTTCATGACGCCGAGGATTTTGTTGGGCTAACAAATAAAAAATTTGTTAGATCTACATCGTTATCGAAATTCCTGTGCTGCTGCCCCCAAAGCGCGGGTTGACAATCTTACTGAAAATAGAGCCAAAGGTGTAGCTCAGCCCGACAGAAAAGTAGTAATTGTAACTTGTCTCAAGCTGCGTGCGCTGCAGCAGAACATCTTCCCAGGAGGCTCCACCTTTAGGCAGCGATAGCTGGTCGTGAATCCTCGACCCTCCTCCATAAACATTAAAACTCAGCCCTTTGAAAATCCTCAAAGAAACTTCTCCCCACAGCTCCAATCGATTCTTCCTGAAGTCATAAAAATAGTGAGAACCTTCAAGCGATGTGCTTATCGTCCCCCACTTCTCCTTAAGCTCGAGAGTGACTTCTAATCTTTCATTCCATAAGTTTTGCGAGGTTTTATTGTAAATCGTTTCTTCGCGGTAGCGGACAGGGTTAAAGCCCACTCTGTAAAGAAAACGCAGCTGTTTTTTGGTTGACTGCGAATAGGGGAAAAGGTCGTATTCGATGGCCGGCGCCGGATACAAGCCAAGCTTGACATTGTTGTACCTGGAAGAGTAGGCAGAAAAGAACACTCCTGCGGACCAGTGGTCATTGATACTCTTGACGACCAGGCTGCTGAAGTTCTGGCTCTCGTAATTGCTCTCTATGACTTGGTCTTCTATCTTGAATCGAGTCTTTTCGAAAAGGAGACTGACTGATAGCCTGATCTTCAAATCAGGAGTGACTCTGTTTGCAGAAAAAGTGCCGTAGATCATGCTGTCATCATAAGTCTCCTCACCGCTAAGCCAGCAGTCGCTGCTGAGATTAAATACCCAGAAATTCCATTTATCAACGACTGATGTCGGCTTCACCTTCTCTGTAAGATTGATAGAAATCCGGCTGGAAATCGGCGTCTTGGCCACATAGCGCATCAGCCCCATCTTGATCTGGTCTGCCAAACTTTTCTTCACCTCATCTGCTGTATATGTTTTTTCGGCTGAGTATTTCAGAGTATGGTTATTTCCCTCAAACTCATTCTGTCCGGTAAAGGAGATTGTATATTCTTCGCCTCCGCTCTCTGTTTTACCGCTGGTGATGAGGACGCAAACCTGAGCTTCCTTGCGCTCGCTCACATAGTTGATGAAGGCAATCTCTCTCTGGATGAAATCCATGTCACACAGCTCACAATCGATAAAAACTTTCGGAGCGCCCTCTTTCTCTGC
>CAZGMN010000043.1:0-8910 GCA_964526905.1 uncultured Eubacteriales bacterium | reverse complement strand
AAGCGAGGATTGACGACATTGGTGAAAATAGAGCCGAAGGTGTAGCTCAGCCCGACAGAGCAATAATAACTGTATGATGTCTCCAGTTCCCTGCGCCTGAGCAAGATTTCTTCCAAAGAAGCTCCTCTCATCGATAAGAACAATTGGTCGTGAATCCTTGCGCCTCCGCCGAAGATAAAGAAATTTAACCCCTTGTAGAGTTGAAGGCTGAGAGTGCTGTAGAGGGACAGGCGATTTTTCTTGAAGTCATGAAAATAATGAGAGCCCTGGAGTGTTGTCGAGACGCTTCCCCACTTCTCCTTCAGGGTGAGCGTCGCGGATAAAGATTCATTCCATAAATTCTCATAAGTCTTATTGTAAATTGTTACTTCCCGGTACTGAAAGGAATTAAACCCAATTTTATAAAGAAAACGAAGCTGCCTGCGGGTGGATTGAGAATAGGGAAAAAGGTTATATTCGATGGCAGGCGCCGGGATAAGAGAGAGTCTCATGTTTTCGTAAGTTGAAGAAGAAGCGTCCAGAAATCCTCCCACAGACCAATGGTCATTCAAGCTCTTAACCAGCAAGCTGCTCAGGTAATAGCTCTCTGAAGTGCTCTCTACGGTTTGACCTCCATATGAATACTGATTCCCATAATAATAGCCGGAGAGGGATACGCTGATTTTCAGCTCCGGAGTCACCCGGCTTGCAGAGAGGGAGCCGCTGAGGGATTGGTAACTGTAAGATTTTTCTCCGTTGAAATATCCTCTTCCGCTCAGGCTGAACACCCAGTTCTTCCATTTATCAACCTCCGCCTTGGGCTTAGCCTGCTCCGCATAAGAAATGGAAATTCGGCTCGAAATCGGCGTCTTGGCCACATAACCCATCAAGCCCATCTTGAGTGTCTTCACCAGCCCCAGCCTGATTTCATCATCTGTGTCTGTTTTGTTCGAAAAATATTTCTGAGTGTCATCAATGCCTTGGAATTCGTGTTGCCCGATGAAGGCGAGCGTATACTCCATACCGCCGCTCGCTGTTCTTTGGGTTGTAATCAGAATGTGGATTTGAGCTTCTTTCCGATCGCGGACATAGTTCACAAACGTAATCTCGGTCCGGATGTAGTCGATATCACAACTGCCGCAATCGATATAGACTTTTGGCGCGCTCTTTTTCAGAGCTTCAATATCTGTCTCTTCGGCTTGAGAGAGAACATATGGAACCCAGAGAAAACAAATGAGAAAGACTGCCAGGGGAAAAGATGCTTTCAAACTCTTCATTCCTTGACTCCTTTTGAGTCTTCTTCATGGACAAAAATAAAAAGATATATTTCTCTATCTATAAAACAATTGAGAAGCCTGAAATATTCCTCCCCGGATAAGAAGCATTAATAAATCTTAAAAGGCAGCAATTTGTCAAGAACCTTTTTAACCTTTTTAATATTTCTGAATTTCGTCTTTCTTTGTTTAATACGCTTGATAGACAAAAAAGGTTACATTTTTTAAAATCAACCCATTATTATATTCTCATCGACTCCAACTTTCTTTGACCCTGCATTTGTGATAGATTAAAAAATGCTTATGTGAGAGGAGAAGCCATGAGTCTATTAGAGATAACTCTGAAACTTCTTCTGGCCATTGGCTTGGGCGGCATAATCGGCCTCGAACGAGAAACCAGCCACAAGCCTGCGGGATTCAGGACAAACGTCCTGATCTGTGTCGGTGCGACGATGATGATGATTCTTGCCGGGCTCGCGATCAAGGAAAAAAATGGGACGGGAGATGTCCTGATGCGGATTGCTGCCGGGGTGGTGACGGGAATAGGCTTTATCGGCGCCGGGACAATCATCCAGGCCCAGGGGAGCGTTGTCGGCTTGACCACAGCCGCCACCCTCTGGGTTGTAGCTGGTTTAGGTCTGGTGATAGGAGCCGGCTATTTCTGGGCTGCAGTCATTTTCACTGCGATAGTTATCTTGACACTGGTCATCTTCAGGGAAATAGAAGAACATTTCCTGAAAAGAACGCTTTGCCGCTACCAAATCAAAACCAAACGCTCTGAAGACATTCTCAACACCATCAAAAAGCTGGCGATTCACGAGCGGTTGAAATTAGACGAGCTCACCTTCAAGAAAGAAAAGGATTCCTATCTTATCGACTTCTCTTTTCATGCCGCAGAAGAAAAGATTCAAAAATTTAACGAAAGCCTTCTTGAGCTGGAAGATATGTTAGAGATAAAGATTGTCTAAACAAAGGCTCCTTCTTGCTACGACAAACAAAGGAAAAGCAAAAGAGATAAAAAGTTATCTAAGAGAATTGCCGCTTGAGATTTTTTCTCTTGAAGAAGCGGGCTTGAAAGAGAGTTTTCCCGAAAGGGGGAAAAGCTTTGCCGAGAATGCCAGGGGAAAGAGCCTCTTCTACAGCAAGAGCTGGGAAGGACTGACTCTGGCTGAAGACTCCGGGCTCGAAATCGATTATCTTAAGGGGGCGCCCGGAGTCTTGTCCGCCAGATTCTCCGCTCCTCAGGCCACGGATGACAAGAATAATCAGAAAGTTTTAGAACTCCTGAGAGCTGTGCCCATCAAGCAAAGGACAGCTCGGTTTGTTTCATACCTGGTTCTTGCCCGAGCAGGTGAAATCATTCAGGAGATCGAGGAATATGTCGAGGGTCTCGTCGCCTTTGAGAAAAGAGGAAGTCATGGTTTTGGCTATGACCCGCTCTTCTATTTTCCGCCTCTCGGAAAAACATTTGCCGAGCTTCCTCCCGAAGAGAAAAACAAAGTGAGCCACCGCGGCCGTGCTCTTAAAGAACTAAAGAAATTTCTCCTCCAATATTTAAGCCCAACTGCGTTTTAACGCCTTTATCAGAGCTCTTTTTCTCAACCGCTCTAATCCTTCGCCCTTGATCAGCCGGCAGCAGATTCCACATGCCTCGGATAAAAGAGAAGAGCCGAATAGCCTCTTTGCTATTTCTTCTTGACTTCCTCGCCCACGGTGATCATGTCTTTTATCTGCTTGAATACTTTCTCTCCGATTCCTCTGACCTTCATAATATCTTCAATAGTCTTGAAGTTCCCGTTCTGATTCCTGAAATCGATAATCCTCTGGGCGATTTTCGGTCCGACTCGGGGAAGCTTCTGAAGCTCAGCCGAAGTCGCAGTGTTGATGTTGATCCTTTTTTCTGTCGCTTCCTGAGCCTGCTGAACTTGAAGGGAAAGAGCAGAGGAAAGCACAAGACCAAGGATGAAACTGAGAACCAATCCCTTTAACATGAATTTTTTCACGATAACCTCCTTTCTCCGCTCTCTTATGCAACTTTGAGGCCATCATGAAAAAATTGCATATCGTTTATTATCAAAGATTTCTATAAGAATCCACCTGAATAAAGTCAACGCCTGTTAACCTGAGGCTCCTCTCACCGACAACAAATGTTTCCATATTTTATTTTGAAATCGTAAAAAGAAAACCGTTTGAATAGCTCAGACAGAGTGGTTCGTCGGCACGTCGCTCTTGCTTTCGAAAAGCTCAGTGAAGGGATGTTATTAAGACCTGGATGGGGGCAAGGCCATTCTGGAGAGGTTTTCTTTCAAGAACGCGGGTGGCTTTTCCGGTAGACTTGGAGAAGATGTCTCAGGTCAAGATGGGTATATTTCTGGGTCGTGCTCAAGCTTTCGTGCCCCAAGAGCTCCTGGATCATCCTCAAATCTGCGCCCCGGCTCAGAAGGTGGGAGGCGAAAGAATGGCGAAGAGAATGAGGGCTGATTTCCCTCTGAAGCGCTGTGAGATGAAGGTATTTTTCGACAGTTCTCTCTACGGAGCGGGAAGTGAGCCTTTCCCCCCTAAAATTTAAAAAAAGGGCATTTTTTTCTATTTCGCCTTTATTGATTTTTGGCCTGGCTCGAATGTATAAGGCCAGGCTCTCCTCAGCCTTCCTTCCAAAAGGAACAATCCTCTCCTTCTTGCCTTTTCCCCTGACCCGAATGAGCCTCTCGGAGAAGTTCAGGTCTTCAAGGTTCGCCCCAACCAGCTCGCTCACCCGCAATCCCGTAGCATAGAGAAGCTCAAGCATGGCTTTATCCCTTAAGTCCAGAGGGTCATCCGAGCGTGGCAAGTCCAGGAATTTTGCCATCTCATCCTCGGAGAGAAAAGAAGGAACATGTGCTTCCTGTTTGGGCGTGGCCACGACCTTAGCGGGGTTATCTTCCAGCCATTTCTTGTTCATACAAAACTGGAGAAAGGAACGAATCGCAGCCAGCTTGCGGGCAACCGTGGATTTTTTGTTTTGCCTCTCATGGAGTCTAGCCAGGAAACCCCGCAGGATGACATTGTCTATTCTCTTCAGGCCGACTTTCTTCTCTTCCAGGTATGACTCAAGCTGGGAAAGATCTCTCTTGTAGCTGGCGATTGTATGGGGAGAGGCACCTTTTTCGTGCTTGAGGAAGTCGAAAAACCTGTTGAGTTCCTCTCTCATTTCTTCTCTTCCCAGATTTTCTTCCGCTCCACAAATTCTTTATATTTGCATTTCTCGTCGCTGCAGTAGAGGTAAGGCTGTTCCTTGATAGCATTTTTTCGAAGAACAAATTCCCGGCCGCATTCAGGACACGGCTGGGGGAGGGGCTCATCCCAGGTTGCAAAATTACATTTTGGAAATTTGCTGCAGCCGAAGAATATCTTCCCGCGTCTCGTCTTCCTCTTGATGATCGTTCCCCCGCATTTCTTCGGACAGGGAATACCCGTATCCTCAACCTCTTTCTTTATGTATTTGCACTGGGGATAATTCGAACAGGCAACAAAAGTTCCATATCTCCCCTTTCTTAAAACCAGATTTGAGCCGCAATGCGGGCATGTTTCCTCCAGAGGCTTGACATCTTTCTTGACCATGCTCTCCTTGTAGTCGCATTGGGGATAGCTCGAGCAGGCTTTAAACCGCCCGTAACGTCCCTCTTTAATGACAAGCCTGCTTCCGCATTTAGGGCACATGTCATCTAAAGGAATCCCTTTGCTTTTCACTCCTTCAACATTCTTAGCCTTATTCATATCCTTGTCAAGGAGCAAATAGTATGACCTGAGATAGGTCAACCAGTCCTGTTCCCCCTCGCCGATGCGGTCCAGCTCCTCCTCCAGCCTGGCTGTAAATTTGAACTCCATCAGGTCGGGAAAATGCTTGATCAAAAAATCATTGACAAAAATCCCAAGGTCAGTGGGGATGAATTTTCCTTTCTCTTTTATGACATAGACCCGATCCTGGAGGGTGGAGATTATCGGGGCGTAGGTGCTCGGCCGGCCAATGCCTTTTGCCTCCAGCTCTTTGACCAGGGTTCCTTCGGTGTAGCGCGGAGGAGGTTGGGTGAAGTTCTGCTTGGATTCGATGTCAAGGAGCTTGAGCTCCTCTCCTTTCTCAGCCTTGGGCAAAACCTTATCGTCTTTTTTCAAGCTTGGATAGAGAATTAAAAATCCGTCGAATTTGATGACTTCTCCCTTGGCTTTGAAAAGATATTTCGAGGCTCTGATCTCAAACTCTGTCTCTTCAACCAGGGCTGAGTTCATCTGCGAAGCGATAAATCGATTCCAGATAAGGCTGTAGATATTGTATTCCTCCTTCTTGAGATAAGGCTTGACGGCTTCTGGTGAGAGGGAAAAAGTGGTGGGCCGGATGGCTTCATGGGCATCTTGAGCCTTTTTCTTATTTTTATAAAAGCGGGGCTTTTTTGGCAGATATTCCGGCGGATAGTTCTCCTCGATGTATTTTCTCGCCCGGAAAATGGCATCGTTAGAAACTCGAACAGAGTCGGTCCTCATGTAAGTGATAAGCCCCACCAATCCCTGGTCTCCGATATTAAGGCCCTCATAAAGCCTCTGGGCGATGGACATTGTCTTCTTTACTGGATAATAAAAGAGGCGGAAGGCATCCTGCTGAAGGCTGCTGGTGATATAGGCCGGGAAAGGATTTTTCTTTTTCTCCTCGACGCTGACCTTTTCCAGAATAAAAGGAAGGCTGCGAAGCTCGGAGACGATGCCGGAAGCGCTCTGCTCATTTTCGACTTTCGCCTTCTTGCCCTCGATCTCTGCCAGATTTGCCTTGAACGGAGGAGGGTTGGAAGCCTGGAGTTCGGCGGTAATTGTCCAGTATTCTTCGGGAACGAAATTCCTGATTTCACGCTCGCGTTCACAGATAAAGCGCAGGGCAATCGACTGCACCCGGCCTGCGCTCAAGCCTCTCCCTATTTTCTTCCAGAGCAGAGGACTGATGAGATAGCCGACCAATCTATCCAGAAGCCTCCTTGTCTGCTGCGCCTTGATCTTATCCTGATCAAGCTGACCCTGACTTCTAAAGGCCTCCTCGATAGCACTCCTGGTTATCTCGTGGAAAAGAACACGGTGAATGTTCTTGTTGAAATTGTCGAGGATCATGCTCAGATGCCAGCAGATGGCTTCTCCCTCCCGATCAGGGTCTGCAGCAAGGAGAACAGACTCGCACTGCTCGGCAGACTTCTGCAGCTCAGCAACTAATTTTTTTCGTTGAGGAATAATCTCATACTCAGGCTTAAAGTCGTGCTCGATGTCGATGCCCATTCTTTTCTTGGGAAGGTCCATGACATGACCCATGGAGGCTTTGACTAGATACTCGGGACCGAGATACTTGTTGACCGTCTTTGCTTTGGCTGGCGACTCAACAATAACCAAACGCTTGGCCATCACCATCTCCTCTGAAAATATTTTCCTGGACTTTGAAGGATCACTCCTCTGAGCTCGAGGCTGAGCAGAATGGAAAGCACCTCCGATACAGAAAATTCTGTCTCTTCGACCAGGGTGTCGATATGAGTCAGTGAATCCGGCTTGATAAGCGCGAAAAGCTTCTCTTCTTGAGGGCTCATGGCGGGAAGCTTTTCCCTCTCCTCTTCTTTCTGGGAAAGAAGCTCCTCTCTCAAAGGAGAGGGAAATTCCTCAACCACATCCTCCCAGCTTGAAACCAATTTTGCACCTGTCTGGATCAACCAGTTCGTTCCCTGGCTCAGCTCAGATGTCGTGGTTCCCGGCACAGCCATGACCTCCCTGTTTTGTTCCAGCGCCAAACGGGCTGAAATGAGAGAGCCGCTCCTCTTGGAGGCTTCGACAACGATAAGAGCAAGAGAGAGACCGCTGATAATCCGGTTCCTGATCGGGAAATGAAAGCCGAAGGGAGGCGAGTCCAGAGGGAACTCGGAGACAACAGCTCCGTCTTCAGCGATTTTGTGAAAAAGAGCCCGGTTTTCTTTGGGATATATGTTTTCTAATCCTGAACCTAACACAGCGACAGTCCTTCCTCCCTCAAGCGCGCCCCAATGGGCAATCGAATCGATGCCGCGGGCCATGCCGCTGACAATCACCAGGCCGCGCGCGGCAAGGTCCAGCGCCAGCCTCTCGGCCACGGCCCTTCCATAGGCTGAGGGCTTCCTTGCGCCGACGATGGATACTGCCGGACCCTTCAGCGCCTCGACTTTGCCCGCGCAATAGAGGACGAGAGGCGGATCGAATATTTCTCTCAAGTACTGAGGATAATCGGCATCTTCCAGAGTAAGAAGAGAATATCTCTTTTTCTGCAGCCTTTCGATCTCTCTCTGAGCTCTGTCCAAGAGCCGGGGAGAGGTCAGCGCTTCTTCTTTCTCCTTCTCTAAGCCTAGAGCCGCCAGCTCTCCGCTTCGGGCTTTGAAGGCCTCGGCCAGATTCGGAAAGCGGTCGACAATTTTTTTGGCAGCCTTGAGGTTTTCTGCCAATATCAGGTTTAAAGCAACCCAGTATTTTTTCTTCTCTTGCACCTTGTTCGATTACTTTCCACATTGAGCAGGAGGAATGGCAAACACGGGGAGATGGGTGTAGGAAATCACCTTCTCTGTGGTGCTCCCCAGAAAGAACCTCTCTAATTTTCTTTGGACACAAGTTGAAATGACGATCAGGTCATAATTGTGGGTCTCGGCGTAATCAACGATTCCTGTTGAAGCATTGACGGCGCGAGAGACTTCCTCATTGACTTTTATATTGGCCCTTTCTCTTTTTTTCCTGCGCCTGAGTCTTTTCAAAAGAGATTGCAGCATCTTGTCCACCACCTGCTGCGAAAATTCATGGCCATAGAGCTCGAGGACATGAAGGAGGGTGATTTCAGAGCCAAAACCCTTGGCCAGGCTCCAGGCATAATCTCTTTCCACTTCTTCTTGCGCAGAAAAATCTGTGGGAACGAGAATTTTCCTGAATGAAGGCTTACCTGTTTTTTTCTTTGTAATAAGAATAGGGACAGGAGAATTCCTTAAAACATGATTGGCTACGCTGCCGATGAAGAGCTTTTCTATGGCCGACATCCCTCTTTTTCCGACGGCGATGAGGTCAGCCTTCTCCTCCTCAGCCGTCTCTATGATTTTTTTCGAAGCCGGCCCCTCTTTAACCATGATTTTAAAAGGAATCGCGCTGGCTTTTTTTATCTTCTCCAGCCTTCTCTTCGCCTCCTCTTTAATGTTTTTCGCAGTCTTCAGCAGTTCTTCTCTGACTATGTCCGCCGAATCATAAAGAGAAGGGGGAAAATCTGGAACAACATGCAGAGCAATAATCTTGGCCTTAAAGACCTTGGCAAAAGCATGGGCATGGAGAAGAGCTTCATGAGCCTCGTCCGAAAAATCTGTCGCCCAGAGAATCTTTTTCAAGAAACCAGCCATCTTGACCTCCTCGACTCATCATAATAAGAAAAAGTTCTTTTTTAGAAAGAATCTAAAAAAGATTATTCATTCTTTATAGACGAATTATTAATGCTCAATTATCTCTCCTCAATTATTCCCTGTCAAGAAAACGGAAAAAGAGAATTGCATCTTTTTCCCCATGATGGAAACCTTTATTAAGGATCAGGCTGGGTGTCTTGAAAACACGCCGCTTTTGCCCCAGCGAGGCAAAAGCGGCTCGGTTTCAGGCTTCG
>CAZGMN010000042.1:12336-16892 GCA_964526905.1 uncultured Eubacteriales bacterium | reverse complement strand
CTTCTTGAAAGCATCTCTATTTGGTGATAGAAGCAATTGTCGCTACGGCTATTTCCCATAACCTCTATTTTCATAGCTATTGATCGTCATGAATTCAAAAATGCTTCCTTTGATTGTTTATCTGGATAGATATAAAGTAGAATGAAAAGAATGCCTGAACTTCCGGAAGTTGAGACGTTGATCAGGAGCCTTTCTCCGAAACTGAAGGGCCTTGAAATCAGTGGATTCAAGATTCTTTATCGAAGAATCATAAGGAATAAGACTCTCTCTCTTCTTCACCGACTGACAGGGAAGAAAATTGTTAGCCTTCATCGCCGAGGGAAAATGGTCCTTATCGACTGCGAGGGGGGCCTCAGCCTTGTTTTTCACCTGAAAATGACAGGACAGTTGATTTTTTATTCTAAAGGCCAGCCCTTGGATAAGCATGTTCATTTTGTTCTCTTCTTTAAGGGCCAAAGCAAGGAGCTGTGTTTCAGGGATGTGCGTAAATTCGGCTTTATCTTCTGCGGCCGAACTTCAGATATTGACTCCAGTGATGAATTGAAAGAGCTCGGACCTGAGCCGCTGGAGGTTGATTTCCCGGCCTTCCGCAAGCTTTTTCAAGGCCGGACAGCCCGCTTGAAGAGCTTGCTTCTCAATCAGAGTTTTCTAGCAGGAATTGGGAATATCTACTCAGATGAGATTCTCTTCAAGGCCAAGGTGCATCCTTTGACTTCTGCTGCCTGTCTTGGAGACAGCGACTTGAAGCTATTGTGGAAAGCGATGAGGAGTGTGCTGAAAAGGGCCATCCGTTATAGAGGCTCATCAATCCGAGATTTTATGGACGCAGAGGGTCAGAAAGGCAACTATCAGAATCGCCATCAAGTCTATGGCAGGGAATCGTGTTCCTGCTTCCTTTGCGGCGCTTCTATCGAGCGCCTTCGCTTGGGAGGACGAAGCAGCTTTTTCTGTCCCCGCTGCCAGAGGATTCGCTGTTAAAATTCATACTTTCTTTATCAGGGGAAAATCCCTCGATAGCGATAGACTTCGGAGATTCTTTCGATAGCCACAAGATAAGCGGCACAGCGGAGGGAGACATTTCTTTGTGAAGCCTTGGCCCAGACTTCTTTGAGGGCTTTGACCATTTTTCTTTCCAACTCGGAGTTAACCTGGTCTTCCTCCCATGAAAGTCCGCTCAAAGCTTGAACCCACTCCAAATGGCTGACAACAACTCCACCGGCATTGGCCAGGATATCTGGAATGACAGGGATTCCACGTTTATCCAGGATTTCGTCGGCTTCGGGTGTGGTCGGGCCGTTGGCTCCTTCAACGATAACCTTGGCCTTAATCTTGTGGGCATTTTTTTGATGAATCTGGTCTTCAAGTGCGGCAGGGATCATGACATCGACATCCTGGAAGAGAAGCTCGTCCTTATCGATTTGCGTTCCAGGATACTTGGTCAGGTCAGCATGTTTTTCGACGTAATCCATCATTCCCGGAATATCGAAGCCGCTTGGCTTGGAAAGGGCGCCGGAGATATCTGAGACAGCAACAATCTTTGCTCCCATTCGGGAAAGAAAAAGAGCAGCATGGCTGCCGACATTCCCGAATCCCTGGATGGCTATCCTGGCACCCTTGAGGCTTTTCTTTTTCGCTTTGAAGAATTCTCTGACGATAATCGAGATTCCTTTTCCTGTCGCTTCCTTTCTGCCCTTTGAGCCTCCAAGGATTTCGGGCTTTCCGGTGACGATGCTTGGCTCAGTATATCCTTTCATCATCGAGAAAGTATCCATGATCCAGGCCATTGTTTTCGAGGTGGTATAGACATCAGGAGCCGGGATGTCGATATGGGGACCCAGGATGGGCATGATTTCAGTTGTGTAACGTCGGGTTAATCTTTCGAGTTCTCCTTGAGTCATTTTTGTCGGATCGCAGATGATTCCTCCCTTGGCACCTCCATAAGGCAAGTCGAGAAGGGAGCATTTCCAGGTCATCCAGGCAGCAAGTGCCACCACCTCATCCTCTGAGACACCGGGATGATAACGGACTCCTCCTTTGGTCGGCCCTTTGGCATTGTTGTACTGGCAACGAAAGCCTGTAAAGACTTTGACCCTTCCGTTGTCCATTTTTATCGGGATAGAAATCTTTAAGACCCTCATCGGCTTTTCCAGAATTTTGAGCAGGTTTGGGTCAAGGTCGATTTCTTTAGCGGCCCGGTAGAGTTGTTTTTGAGCCTTTCGGGCTAACGAATCTTCGATCATTTCTCCCTCCTCCGTCAATTTGAATTTGATATTTTACATCCTGGTTGAATATTTATTATAATGACAATTCATCCATAACTGCAATTCTCAGCCTTTAAATGCCGGCGTGACCTAAGAGAGCAAAAATCGGAGCAGCCTCAAAGAATAGAAAAATTTTAGATGAAAGGAGAAAATATGGCGGCACAAACTTTTAAAAAAATCATCGATTTCGCTATCAAGAGAGAGGAAGAGGCTATTCAGACCTACGGAAACTATGCCCGAAAGGCAAAAAGTCCAGGCCTCAAAAAACTGTTGATTGAGCTTCAGGGAGAGGAGAAGAATCATAAGAAGCTTCTGCAGAGCCTAACAGCAAAGAAGATTGGAGCTCTGGAGATAAAGGAAGTCACTGATTTAAAAATAAGCGATTATCTCGTCGAAGAGAAGCCGAGCGCTGAGATGAACTTTCAGGACGTCCTGATTCTGGCTGCGAAAAAGGAGCAGAAGGCTGCAAAACTCTACGCAGACCTGAAGAAAAAGGCCAAGACGCCAGACCTCAAGACGCTTTTCGAATTTTTGTTCCAGCAGGAAAAATCGCATAAACTGAAACTGGAAGAGATGTATGAAAAGCATGTCATGAAGTGGGATTGATTTTTCCCCTTGCTCATGCCCAGGTTCGAAAAGTTTTGGCCTGACAAAAATTTTGAGGAGAAGAGCAATGGAGAAATGGGAATGCACGGCTTGTGGTTATATCTATGACCCGGAGAAGGGTGATCCGGAGCACGGCATAAAGCCCGGAACGCCCTTCGAGAAGTTGCCTGACAATTGGGTATGCCCTCAGTGCGGAATGCCCAAGGAGTTCTTCCAGAAGGTCACTTAAAGGAAAAAGGATTGAGTCGATGAGAGTCGTCATCATTGGAAACGGCTTGGCAGGGACAATTGCCGCTAAAACGCTTCGCGAACTCGATGCTGAAGCAGAGATAGAAATTTTTGCAGAGGAGAAATATCCCTATTACCCCCGCCCGAACCTGATTGAATTTTTGGGCGGTAAACTTGCTTGGGAGAGGCTGTTCGCCTTCAGCCAGGAATGGTATGAGCAACAGAAGATTGCTGTTCATTTAGAAAAGCCTGTAAGGAAGATTTTGCCGGATTCGAGGCAGGTTGAGGTCGAAGGCAGCAGAGAAGGATATGACTTTTTGCTTGTCGCTAACGGCTCCCTGGCCTTCATCCCTCCTTTCAAGGGTGTGGAGAAGAAAGGCGTTTTCACCCTCAGAACGCTTGATGATGCCCTTCGAATCCTTGATAGGCTCAAGACTCGTCGAAAGGCAACTGTTATCGGAGGCGGGCTCTTAGGGTTGGAGACCGCCAGGGCGTTGAAATTAGGCGGGGCTGAGGTTGAGGTTGTTGAATTTTTTGACAGGCTCCTGCCTCGCCAGCTTGACCTTCAGGGAGCGACACTTCTCAAAAGTCAAATCGAAAAGACAGGAATAAAAGTCCATCTCAACTTGGCCACAGAGGAGATTCTTGGCCAGGATGAAGTGAGAGGCTTGAGGTTTAAAGGAGGAAGAGAGATTGAAACGGAACTGGCTGTAATTGCTGCCGGCGTCAAACCGAACATTCAGATAGCCAAAGAAGCGGGACTCGAGGTCAATCGCGGGCTGGTGGTCAATGACTATCTTCAGTCGAGCCGGCCGGAGATATTTGCCTCAGGAGATGGTGTCGAGCACAGGAACAAGATTTACGGGATTATTCCTGCTTCCTTCAATCAGGCTCGGATCGCAGCCCGCAACATCCTCGGAAGGAAAGAAAAATATGAGGGAACGGTTTTTTCAAACACACTGAAGGTTGCCGGCATCGACCTGACTTCGATCGGAGTGGTGAATCCTGAACAAGGCTTAGGCAAAGAATTCAGAAAGGAAAAGAAGGAAGAGGGACTGTATAAGAAGATTGTTGTTCAGAACGGAACAATGATTGGCGCCATCTGGATGGGAACGAAAAAAGGAGTGAATGAACTCAGCCGGATCATAACCGAGAAAATAAACGTGGAGCGCTGGAAAGATTCTCTCTTGGAAGATGATTTTGATTTTCGTCTAATATGAAAATTAAAATTTTTCTTTTCTTTCTCATTCTCTCCACAGTCTTTGTACCCGCTCAAGGAAAATTCAACGGCTACTTTTCACTGAATTATATAAAAGGCCAGAAACAAACAGCTTTTCACCAGGGAAGTTTTCAGAATGCCGTTTTGGGTCTCATTTTTTCAGGAGATACTACGGAAAATGTTGGTTATACGGCGGAGATTCGTTTTGCAGATGACAACTTCAAATTGGAGGAGCTTTTTGT
>CAZGMN010000042.1:0-12326 GCA_964526905.1 uncultured Eubacteriales bacterium | reverse complement strand
GAATCAAACCTTCCCTTTCATTCAACCTTAAGCTTGGCCTCTATCTCGTCCCTTTTGGAAGATACAATCAATTGAACCGTGCTCACCAGACTGCACTCATCAATTTTCCTCTGAACGTTGAAAAGACTTTTCCTTCGAGCTGGAAGGATATCGGTCTTCTTCTGGAGGGAAGGCTGAGCAGCTTCTTTTATTCTGCCTATCTCGGCAACGGCCTTGCCGAGAATGAAAGTTTAGGTCAAAGCCAGCAGCTCAAAGACAACAACAAGGATAAAGGGAAAGGAGGAAGAGTGGGAGTTGCGCTGAGCCGGCAAATGGAGGTCGCTTATTCCTGTTATAAAGGGAAATATGATGAGCAAAATATGCGCGACCTCGTTCTTCAGGGATTGGATTTGATTTGGGCGGAGGAATCCTTCGAAGTCTTAGCTGAGTATTCGAGGGCCACACTTGAAAATCCTGAAAATTTCGATGCCGGAAAGGCTGAAGGCTGGTTCATCCAGTTTTCATTCAAGGCCGACAGGCTTCAACCTGTTTTATGCTACCAGCGGATGAAGTGCAATGATCCTTTTCATGGTCCGGGCTTTATGAGTCCCGATGTTCAAGGAGCCGGAATCTCAGAGGAAAAGGGCCGTTGGGCTCTTGGCTTGAGATATTTCATTTCTGAAAACGGTTCATTGAAATTTGAGTATGATTTTAATAGTGAAAAAGGCGTAAAGTCAAAAGATGACACTCTTTCCATTCAGGTCGCATTGAGTTTTTAACTTTGTTAAAAATTTTGAGGTGATAAAAGAAGTTGGAGATCGGACCGAATGCTTCGAAAACACGCCGCTTTTGCCCTCATCTTGTTTAATGGCTCGACTTCTGATAAAATTCGCTGGCAATAAGAATTCATCCGAGCCAGGGAAATGAACTAAAAAAATTTGAGGTGGCTTCATGACCAATTTACTTGTTGTCGGTACTCAATGGGGAGATGAAGGAAAAGGCAAGATGATCGACCTTCTGAGTCCTTGCTTTGATATCATTGCTCGCTATCAAGGCGGTCATAATGCGGGACATACGGTTTGTGTCAAGGGAAGAAAAATCGTCCTCCATCTCATCCCTTCTGGAATTCTCCACCGGGGCAAGCTTTGTATCATCGGCAACGGGGTCGTCATCGATCCCAAAGCCTTTCTGGATGAGGTCGAAGATTTAAAGAGAATTGGAATCGGGATCGATGACAATCTCGTCGTCAGCAAAAATGCCCATCTCATCCTTCCTTACCACATGCTGATGGAAACAATCAGTGAGGAGAGCAGGGGCTCAAAAAAGATTGGAACGACCTGTCGGGGTATCGGACCATGCTATGAGGATAAGATGGCTCGCCGCGGAATCAGGGCCGGAGACCTCCTCGATCTATCGATTCTCAAAGAGAAGATTTTAGAGAATGTCAAAGATAAAGAAGCCTACCTCACTCATTTTCAGAGGTCACTTTCTTCGGCGGAGACAATCTATGAAGAATATGCCTCCTACGCCTCAAAGATAAAAAAATATATAAAGGATGTCTCTTGTCTTCTTGCGGAGAAGATGAGCGAAGGAAAATCTATCCTCTTCGAAGGGGCACAGGGAACTCTTCTCGATGTCGACCATGGAACCTATCCCTATGTCACTTCTTCGAGTTCAACAATCGGCGGAGTCTGCACCGGCCTGGGCATTCCTGCAAGAGCAGTCCATTCGGTCTTAGGCGTAAGCAAGGCTTATACGACTCGAGTGGGAGGGGGGCCGTTTCCCACAGAGATTTTTGATGAGAAGGGAAAACTCATTCTAAAAAAAGGAAATGAATTCGGAGCAACCACAGGCCGTCCAAGGCGTTGCGGCTGGTTTGATGCCGTAGCCGTATCCTATTCCTGTCGGCTGAATGGAATTGATAAGATTGTTTTGACCAAGCCCGATGTTCTTGATGAGCTTGATGAGATTCTGATTTGCGTCGGATACAAATACAAGGGAGAGGTGCTCGGCACCTTCCCAACGGAGGCTTGGATTTTGGATAAAGTTTTTCCTCTTTACAAAAAAGTTCGAGGCTGGAAAAAATCGATCCATGGAATGGAAGACTTCTCATCCCTCCCTCAAGCTTTTAAAGATTATTTAAAAATCATCGAAGAGGCTGTTGGGGTTGAGATTGTTATCATTTCCACCGGAATGGAAAGAAGAGAGACAATTTTGATTGAGGATAAATTGAAGGATATTGTTGACCTTGAAAAACTCAAAAGTGGGATTGCTTTTTAATATTGAACGCTTGATCGATGAAACAGCAGTCGGGCAGCTTTATTTTTTTAATGACCTTTGCCGTTTTATCCAAATCACTCAGCACGTTGATTGTTAAATTCTTTTTTTAAGAAATTTTTATTTTATTAAAATCTTTTGTTGACATATTTTAGAAATAATGGTAAATAAATCAGCAAATGCATTAAGCATTATCGCAAGGAGGTTTAAATGGCCGCGAAGAAAAAAGCGAAACCAAAGAAGAAAGTAGCGAAGAAGAAAAAAAAAGGTAGGTGCTAAGGCCAAAAAAGGCCCAGCTTACGAATGCCGCGTTTGCGGGCTCCGAGTTGTCGTTGATAAAGCGTGCGGCTGCGTTGTAGAGCACCCTCTAATTTGCTGCAATCAGTCGATGGTCAAGAAGTAGGCTGATAAAAGAAACTTCCAAGTAGAAAATTTATTTTCGCTTAAAATTTGGAATTGAGCAAATTATAGAAGGGAAGATAATCTCCTAAAAATTAAGTAAACATTATTTCCTCGAATTTATAAAATCTCCGCTTCGCATTTAAACACTTTATTGTCTCCAAAAAAGATATACTTTTATTTTTTCCTAAATAACATTTTCAATCCTTCTGCTTCATATGATTATTATCTATTATAAAAAAATTTTTCTTTCCTCCTTGAATATCAAAAACCAGTGATGGAAGATACCTCAACACCTCGTCGCACATTTTTCATCGGCACGACCTGGAAGAAATCTATGTATAACTTGGATTGAACGTGTCTTCTCTTTCTTTCGAGGAATTGAGATTAGTTCTTATTTATGATAAATATTTAGTACTGTTTATCTTTAAATATTGCAAGTCATGGCCAAAAAATCCTCTTCGATCAAAGAAAATCGCTTTCCTTTTGACCTGCGGAATCTCTTGGAAAGCATTCTGGAAAAATTTGAGTAATGGAACTAAAATATAATGTAATGTTTTAGGAGGTTATCTGTGAGAGAAAAAGTCGAAAAAGCATTAGAAAAGATTCGGCCTTCACTCATGGCTGACGGAGGAAATGTGGAACTTGTCGAGGTTAAAGAAGGTGTGGTCAAGCTCAAGCTGACCGGAGCTTGCGGCGGCTGCCCCATGTCTCAGTTGACGCTGAAGATGGGAATTGAAAGGTTGCTGAAGAAGGAAGTGCCGGAGGTCAAAGAAGTCGTAGCCGTATAGACAAGGAGCATAATCCAAATGTTCGGATTCTTGTCTTCTTCTGAATGAAAAGAGGAGAGAAGATGAAAAGAATTTATATGGACCATATCGCCGCCACTCCTCTTCATCCCCTTGCTCTTGAGGCCATGCTTCCTTACCTTAAGGAAAATTTTGCCAATCCTCAGAGCCCCCATTCGGCTGGACAAGAGGCAGCGGCGGCTGTGGATGAAGCAAGGGAAAAGGTGGCCCAGCTCATCCATTCCCTTCCCTCGGAGATCTCCTTCACCGCCAGCGGCTCAGAATCCAATAATTTTGCCCTAAAAGGGCTTGCCCTGGCTCATAAAAGCCGCGGAACGAATATTGTCCTCTCTGCCATAGAGCATCAATCCGTGCTCCATTCGGCCCGTAGCCTGGAAAAGCTGGGATTCAGCATCACTTTGGTTGGTGTGGATAAGTATGGAATTGTCGACCCGGCGGAGGTCGAGAAAGCTATTTCCAAGCAGACGGTGCTTGCTTCTGTTATGCTGGCCAACAGTGAAGTGGGGACGATCGAGCCGGTCAAAGAAATCGCTCAGGTTTGCCGCTCCCATAATGTCCTCTTTCATACGGATGCTGTAGCCGCGGTTGGGAACATCGCAGTGGATGTCAGAGAGCTTGAAGTCGACACCTTGAGCTTGGCCGCAAACCAGTTCTACGGCCCAAAAGGCGCTGCAGCCTTGTACATCAAAAAAGGAACACGAATACTTCCTTTTATCGACGGCGGAATCCAGGAGGGAGGGAGGAGAGCCGGAACAGAGAACGTGTCTGGGATTGTCGGCCTGGGAATGGCAGCCGAGATTGCAGGACGCGAGATGGGAAGCCGTAGGGAATGCTTGAAGCCACTCAGGGATAGGCTCATCCAGCTTCTTCCTCAAAAGGTTGACCGCGTGCTTCTCACCGGCCATCCGGAAATAAGGCTCCCTCATCACGCCAGTTTCTGCATCGAGTTTATCGAAGGCGAGGCCATGCTCTTGAATCTCGACTTGAAAGGGATTGCTGCTTCGAGCGGGTCTGCCTGCACGTCCAAGGCCTTAAAGGCCTCCCATGTTCTCCTGGCCATGGGGCTGGACCATGCGACAGCCCAGGGCTCTCTTGTCTTCAGCTTGGTCGAAGGGACAACGGCGGAGGACGTTAATTATCTCCTTGAAGTCTTCCCGCCAATCGTAGAAAGATTGAGAAAGATGTCTCCCTTATACACTAAATATTTAGAGGAGAAAGAAAGATGATTTACAGCGAAAAAGTCATGGAGCATTTTCAAAATCCAAGGAATGTCGGAGTGATCAAAGACGCAGATGGAGTCGGAGAGGTCGGCAATCCTGTCTGCGGCGATATGATGACTTTTTATATCAAGGTCAAGGATAATCGCCTTGCCGATATAAAGTTTCAGACCTTTGGCTGCGGAGCGGCGATTGCCGTCTCGAGCATGGTCAGCGAAATGGCCATGGGGAAGACAATCGAAGAGGCACTCAAGATCAGCAACAAGACCGTAGCCGAGGAACTGGGAGGCCTGCCCAAGAACAAGCTTCATTGTTCAAACTTGGGCGCTGATGCCCTGCATAAAGCCATCGAGAATTATAAAGAGCGGCAGAAGGCTGCCAAAAAGGAAGCCCCGAAAAAATCCGTTTCGGAGGAAAAGTGCTATTGCCCTTACTGCGATGGCCCGATCGAGGGCTTAGAAAATTATTGTCAGGCCTGCCAGATTGAGCTTGAGCTCTGTCCGCAGTGCGGGCAGCTGTCCAAGAAGGGCGAGGAAAAATGTCCTCGTTGCGGGGCAAAGAAAGCCAAAGCATGAAAGCTGATGCAAAACTGGATTGTTTCGGATTACTGTGCCCGATGCCCATCATCCAGACCCAGAAGAAAATCAAGGAGATGAAAGTCGGAGAGGTTTTGGAAGTCGCCTCGACCGATAAGGGAATCAAGGAAGATATGCCTGCCTGGTGCAGGATAGCCGGACAGGAGTACGTCGGCATGGAAGAAGAAGGTGAGCTCCTCAAAGTCTATGTCAGGAAAGTTAAAAATTAAGATGCTGAGAATGGCTGCTTTCTATGTCCAGAATGTGGAGAAAAAGAATCGCTCCTTGTTTATCAGGATTCTGCTCGGCATGGAGAGTCGATGAGAAAACTGAATAGAGATGAAATCATCTCTGAAATAAAAAGATTAAAAAAGGAGAGGAAGGCCATCATTCTTGCCCACAATTATCAGATTGGCGAGGTTCAGGATATCGCCGACTATATCGGCGATTCTCTGGGATTGAGCCAGAGGGCAGCTCAGGTCGAGGAGGAGGTCATTGTCTTTTGCGGCGTGCACTTCATGGCCGAGACGGCTGCGATACTCGCGCCAAAAAAAACAGTCCTCATCCCTGAGGTCAGGGCCGGCTGCCCTATGGCTGAGATGATTCCAGCCTCTGAGCTGAGGGAATGGAAGGGCAAATATCCTGGGAGAAAAGTCATCTGCTATGTCAACACCACTGCCGAGGTTAAGGCTGAGTGCGATGTCTGCTGCACCTCCTCCAATGCTCTCAAGGTTGTGAACGCAGTTGACGGAGACGAGATTCTCTTCGCGCCGGATAAAAACCTTGGTGCTTATGTCGCCCGCTTCACAAAGAAAAAAGTCATTTCCTGGGACGGCTACTGCTATGTCCATAACAATATCCATCTCAAGGATGTCAAGCTTAAAAAGAAGCTTTATCCTGAAGCAGAAGTCTGGGTTCATCCTGAGTGCCGGCCGGAAGTGATCGATATCGCCGATAAAGTTCTTTCCACAGGACAGATGGTCAGGGAAGCCAGGGAGACAAAAGCAAAAGAGGCGATCATCGGGACGGAGACCGGGATTATCTACCGATTGAAAAAAGAGAATCCTGAAAAGAATTTTTATCCAGCCAAGGACTTGGCTCTGTGCTATAACATGAAAAAGATAGATTTGAAGAAAGTGTGGAAAGCCCTGAAGGACATGGTCTATAGGGTTGAGGTCCCTCCCGAAATTCGAGAGAAGGCAAGAGGAGCCATCGAGGCCATGATAAGAACTTAGGAGGTTAGACATGGATTTGGACCCAAGGTTGAAGCCCCATGAAGTCCTGGCCGTTGCCATCAGGTCTGAAAGAGAAGCTGCTGATATCTACTCCAGGCTTAATGATAAGGTGAAGAACAAGCTCTTGAAGAAAAAGCTTGAATTCTTGATTTTTGAGGAAAAGAAGCACCGTCAGATTCTCGAGAGCCTTTTTTATCAGAGGTTTCGTGATAAGGAACTCAAGGAGCCGGAAAAATCCTTCCTCCCCCCTCCTAAAGATTATCTGAAGGAAGAGGCCTCTGTCTTCGACCTCTTTAAGATAGCCATCGAAGCGGAAAAGGCGAGCGAGGATTTCTACAATAGAGCTCAGCAAAGGGCCGGCGATGAGGGGACAAAGAAGACTCTGGAGTATTTAAGCCGAGTGGAGAGAAGCCATTATTTCATCATCAAATCAGAGATAGAACTCCTTGAATTTTTCCCTGACTATTACAATGTCGAGGATTTTCATTTCGGGCAGGAAATGGTCCATGTCGGGCCATGAAAGGTTTTAAAAATTTTTGGCGAGCATAGGCAAATTCGTTTTTCAGTACGAAAAAAAAGGTGCTTTTGCGTCTCTTTTTCAACTTGATTTTCTCTTTGGATTATTTTCAAATATAAACAATAAAAAAGAAAAGTTCAGCAGTTCATTTGGGTTTATTTGATGAGGTGGGCCAGATCAGGGAGAACGAGCAGGGCCCTTATTTTTTCTTATGAAGGAGGAAGACGATGAAGCATTCTTGGCATATAGGAAAGATTTTCGGGATTGAGATCAAAATCGATTCAAGCTGGCTTGTTATTTTTTTCTTGGTCACTTGGATGCTGGCCGCAACCTACTTTCCCAAGGAATATCCCGGCTGGAATCACAACCTTTACTGGATAATAGGCATCATAACCAGCCTCTTCTTTTTCGCTTCGGTCTTAGTCCATGAACTGGCTCATTCCCTGGTGGCTATTAAGCAGGGGGAGAAGGTCCGAAGCATCACCCTCTTTATCCTGGGAGGAGTCGCCCAGATAACTGAGGAGCCTAAAAAGCCAAGGCGCGAATTCTTCATGGCCCTGATTGGCCCGGTATCGAGTCTGTTCTTAGCCCTTATTTTTTATATCCTCTCGCTCATCTTCAAAGGAGTGAGCAAGCCAATCGCCGCTTCGGCTTCCTACTTGGCCTTTATCAACGCCATTCTGGCTGGTTTCAACCTGCTTCCTGGTTTTCCCATGGATGGCGGAAGAGTCTTGAGGTCCATAATCTGGAAAGTCACCGGCAACCTGAGAAAGGCAACTCGGATTGCCTCGAGGGTTGGCCAGGGATTCGCCTTCTTCTTTATATTTCTCGGAATTCTTCAGATTTTGAGAGGCAATTTCTCAGGCCTTTGGCTGATTCTCATCGGTTGGTTCCTCCACAGCGCAGCGGTAACAGGCTACGAACAGGTTATGGTTGAAGCGGTCTTGAAAGGAGTCCGGGCTGAGGATTTGATGACAAAAGATTTTGAGACGGTGAGCTCCCGGCTTCCTGTGCAGAGCTTGGTCGATGATTACATTCTCAAAAAGAGGGAGAGAGTTTTTCTTGTCGCGGATGACGGCGAGCTCCAAGGAATCGTCTGCCTGGAAGACGTGAAGCGCATTCCCCGCGAGAGCAGGTCTGCGGTCAAGGTCGGAGAGATTATGACACCCAAAGAAAAATTAGAGGTTGTCTCTCCTGACGCCGATGGAAGACAGATTCTGAGCCGGATCACCGGTAAGGACATCCACCAGGTTCCGGTCATGGTCGGAGGAAAGGTTGCCGGCATCATCTGCCGCACCGACGTTCTCCGTTTTATCCAGCTCCGCTCTGAGCTGGGAGTATAAAGGAGTAAAAAGTGAAAGGCTTGCCCCAAAAAATCAGAAAAAGGGACAGTTCTCTGGTTGACTTTAATCCACAAAAAATAGAAAGGGCAATTTTCCGAGCCGCCCTTGAAGTCCTCGGCGATGAGAAAGAAGCCGGCCGCGTGTCGACTGTTACTGCAGAAAAGGTTCTGCAGAAGGTCGCTTCCCGCTTTAAAGATAAAGTCCCTTCTGTGGAAGAAATACAGGACATTGTCGAAGAAGCCCTGATGGAGCAGGGCTTAAGCTCGATCGCCCGCAGCTATATCCTCTACCGCCAGGAACACCAGGACCTGAGGCAGGTCAAATTTATCTACGGCATCAGAGACGACTTGAAGCTCCCTCTGAACACTCTTCTTGTTCTCAAGAAGCGCTATCTTCTCAAGGATGACGAAAGAAGGATTATCGAGACTCCGAGCGAACTCTTCCGCAGAGTGGCCAAGAGCATAAGCAAGGCAGAGGCGGCTTTCAAATCGAAGAAAGGCAAGGATGAAGTCGAAGAGAAGTTCTTGCGGATGATGACCGGGCTTGAATTCCTGCCCAACTCGCCGACGCTGATGAACGCCGGAACTTCCTTGGGTCAGCTCTCGGCCTGCTTTGTCCTGCCAGTTGAGGATTCGATGGAAGGAATTTTTGAGGCCTTAAAGAATATGGCCAAGATCCATCAGACCGGGGGAGGCACAGGATTTGATTTTTCTTCGCTGCGGCCTAAAGGAGACTTGGTTTCCTCGACCAAGGGCGAGGCTTCAGGCCCCATCTCTTTCATGAGCATCTTCAACCAGGCAACAGGCGTTATCGTCCAGGGTGGAAGAAGGCGGGGAGCCAACATGGGGATTCTGCGCTGCGACCATCCGGATATTGTCGAATTTGTCGAGGCCAAAGTCGAAGGAAACGCCTTTACCAATTTCAACCTTTCTGTCGGAGCGACAGACGAATTTCTGGAGGCGGTCAAGGCCAATCGAAACTTTGATTTGATAAATCCCAGGACGAAGAAGAAAGAGAAGCAGCTCAAGGCTCGAGTCCTTTTCGATTTGATTGTCTATTCGGCCTGGCGCTCAGGAGACCCTGGTCTTGTCTTTTTGGATGAGGTCAACCGCCACAATCCAACTCCAAAGGTGGGGAGGATTGAGGCCACAAATCCCTGCGGCGAGATTCCTCTCCTTCCCTACGAAAGCTGCAACCTCGGTTCGATCAACCTCTCGAAATTTGTCAGTCAGGGTTCGATAGAGTGGGAGAGGCTGAGAGAGAGGATTTGGTGGGGAGTTCGTTTTCTCGACGATGTCATCGAGGTCAACAAATACCCTCTGCCGATGATTAAGGAGATGACCTTGGGCAACCGCAAGATTGGATTGGGAGTGATGGGCTTTGCTGACTTGCTGGTCAAGCTGGGAATATCCTATGCTGATTCTGCGGCTCGAAATCTGGCGTTGAAAGTCATGAAATTCTTCCGCCAGGAATCAATCAAAGCTTCCCAATCATTGGCTGAAGAAAGAGGACTTTTTCCCAATTATAAGAAATCTATCTATCCCAAGATGAATATCAAGCTGCGCAACGCGACCCTGAATACGGTTGCGCCGACAGGAACGATCAGCATCATTGCCGGCTGTTCGAGCGGCATCGAGCCTCTTTTTGCCCTGAGTTTTGTGCGGAATGTTTTGTCCGGGAAGAGGCTCTACGAAGTTAACCCTCTCTTCGAAGAGGAGCTCCGCCGCAGAGGATTTTACTCTAAAGAGCTTCTGGCTGAGGTGGGAAAGGTCGGCTCGATCGGGGCGATGAAGAATCTTCCCTCGAACTTACGAAAAGTCTTTGTCACAGCCTTCGATGTCCCTGCTGAGCAGCATCTGAGGATTCAGGCGGCTTTTCAAAAATATACCGATAATTCCGTCTCCAAGACAATAAACCTTCCTGCTGATGCCACTGTGGAAGACGTCAGGGCCATCTACCTTCTGGCCCATGCTCTCCGCTGCAAAGGAATCACGGTCTATCGCTACGGGACAAAGAAAGAGCAGGTTCTTTCCTTCGATACCAGAGCAGGGGAGGAGAGGGAAGAGGACTTTGACTTTATCATGGCCGAAGCCGAGTATTCGGGAGGATGTCTTTCAGGGCTCTGCCCGTTTTAAGCGAGGAGAAAAATGAAAAGTGCCAAAGAAAGAATCAAAGAAATGATAGCCATCCTGCGCAGGTCCTATCCCAGAAGCCGGACAGCCCTTCACTTTGAAACGCCGCTCCAGATTATGGTGGCGACGATTCTGGCCGCTCAATGCACGGATGAAAAAGTCAACCAGATTACGCCTGCTCTTTTCCGGAAATACAGAAGCGCCGCGGATTTTGCCGCTGCGAATCAGGCAGAGCTGGAAAAGGAAATAAGGCCGACAGGATTTTTCAGGAACAAGACACGGAGCATCATCGGCGCCGCGAAGAAGATTGTCGAGGATTTCGGCGGCGAGGTTCCGGACAACATGGAGGACCTCATCACTCTGCCAGGAGTGGCGCGCAAGACAGCCAACATTGTTCTCTCCAGCGCTTTCAAGAAAGCCGAAGGAATCGCAGTTGACACCCATGTCCGCCGCCTTTCCGAGAGATTGGGGTTGAGCCAGGAGAAAGACCCGGAGAAAATCGAGAGGGACCTGATGGAGTTTGTCCCTAAAGAAGATTGGCTCGATTTCAATTACCTGCTCGTCAATCATGGACGGAAAATCTGCCCGGCCCGAAAGCCCCTCTGCCCTCAGTGCGAGCTAAAGCAGCTCTGTCCCTCAGCCAAGGATTTTTACTCCAGGGCCGAGCTCAAGCTTTGAAGGGAAAGACGATGAATAAAGAAGCCATGCTCTACAGCTCCCTTGAAGAGGGGAAGGTCTCCTGTTTTCTTTGCAGCCATCGCTGCCAGATTGTTGATTCAAAATTCGGAATCTGCGGCGTGCGCCAGAACAAGAAAGGTAAGCTCTATACCCATGTCTTTAGCGAAGTCATCGCCGCCCATGTCGACCCTATCGAGAAGAAGCCCCTCCACCATTTTTTGCCCGGAACGACTTCATTCTCCATCGCCACCATCGGCTGCAATTTTCGCTGCCCCTTCTGCCAGAACTGGGAGATTTCCCAGTTATCAAAGAGAAAAGAGGAAGGAGCTTCAGGTTATAAGTTAAGTCCTGAGGGTGTCGTGGCCGCGGCAAAGGAGAACGGCTGCCAGAGCATCTCTTATACCTATACTGAGCCGACGATTTTTTTTGAATATGCCTATGAGACAGCCAAACTGGCAGACAAAGAAGGCCTGGGCAATGTCTTTGTCACCAACGGCTACATGACTGCCGAAGCGCTGGAGACAATCAAGCCTTATCTCCATGCCTGTAACGTCGACCTCAAGTCTTTCAGAGAAGAGTTTTACCACGAGATGTGCCAGGCCCATCTCGAGCCTGTGCTCGAATCCATTCGCTTGATGAGAAAGCTGGGAATTTGGGTGGAGATCACGACTCTTGTTGTCCCCGGCGAGAACGACGGAGATGATGAGTTGAAGGATATCGCCCGTTTCATCGCTCAGACTGACATTGACATTCCCTGGCACGTCAGCCGTTTTCATCCTAATTATAAGCTCACTGACAAAAAGGCGACTCCGGTTGAAACCCTGCGCAGGGCTTATGCCATCGGAAAAAGCGAAGGGCTTCATTATATCTATGTCGGAAATGTCTACGGAGAGTCAGAAGACACCCAGTGTCCTTCCTGCGGCAAGGCTCTTATTCGAAGGCAGGGCTTCTTCGTCTCTGACTTTAAGTTGAAAGATTCATCCTGCCCCTTCTGCGGAGCACATGTTGCCGGTGTATTTAAAGGAATAATGCGTAAGTCCATGATATAAAGAAGCTAAGGCTGAGTGTCTAGAAAACGCGCTGGCTTTGTATTGCCAAGCAAAGGCAGAGTGGTGAGAAAGCCGTTTGAAGGCTGAGCGGGCATGGTTCCTCGACCAAAGGGAGA
>CAZGMN010000041.1:0-16919 GCA_964526905.1 uncultured Eubacteriales bacterium | reverse complement strand
GATCAAGGCTACGCCGCCGACCATCTTGGCCAATCTTTCCTGGAGTTTTTCCCGGTCATAATCCGAGGTTGTATCCTCAATCTGAGTCCTGATCTGCTTGATTCTGGCCTGGACATCTGCTTCTTTTCCGGCGCCTTCGACAATGGTCGTATTGTCTTTGTCGATGACGACCTTTTTGGCTTGTCCCAGCCAGTCAAGGCCGACATTCTCCAGCTTGACACCGATGTCCTCGGTGATGACCTTTCCTCCGCTGAGGGTGGCGATGTCTTCGAGCATGGCTTTCCGCCTGTCGCCAAATCCTGGAGCCTTGACCGCGCAGCAATGGAAGGTGCCTTTGAGCTTGTTGACAACCAGTGTTGCCAGGGCTTCACCCTCCACTTCCTCGGCGACAACCAGCAAAGGGCTGCCTGTTTTGGCCACGTTTTCGAGAAGCGGCAAAAATTCCCTCAAGTTGCTGATTTTCTTCTCGTGGAGAAGAATGTAGGGATTTTCCAAGACGCATTCCATCCGGTCAGGGTCAGTGATGAAGTATGGGGAGAGATAGCCGCGGTCGAACTGCATTCCTTCAACAACTTCCATCGTTGTCTCCAGCCCTTTTGCCTCCTCGACGGTGATCACGCCGTCCTTGCCGACTTTATCCATAGCCTCGGCAATGATTTTTCCCACTGATTCATCATTGTTGGCCGAGATGGCTCCAACCTGGGCGATCATCTCGCCGCTTACGTCCCGGCTTATCTTCTTCAAGTCTTTGATAACCTCTTCGACAGCCCGGTCGATTCCCTTCTTGATAAGATTAGGGTTGGCACCGGCAGTGACATATTTCAATCCCTCAGCATAGATGGCCTGAGCCAGGACAGTGGCCGTAGTCGTTCCATCTCCGGCAACATCTGAAGTCTTGGAGGCAACCTCCTTAACAAGCTGGGCTCCCATATTCTCCAACGGGTCTTTGAGTTCAACCTCTTTAGCCACAGTGACGCCGTCCTTAGTGCTGGCAGGGGAGCCGAATTTTTTTTCCAAAACGACGTTCTTCCCCCTCGGTCCCAAGGTCTCTTTGACCAAGTTGGACAAAATATTAACTCCCTTTAAAAGCGACTGCCTTGCTTCTTCACCAAGAGTTATTTGTTTAGGCATTTTTTCCTCCTTTCAACCATATTAAGCAACCTTGGCTAAGATCTCTTCTTCACGAACGATAATATGTTCCACATCGCCGATCATCACTTCTGTTCCGCTGAATTTCCCGATAAGAACCTTGTCCCCTTTCTTGACATCGAGCGGAATAACCTTCCCGTCTTCAGTCAGGCGTCCTTTCCCGACTTCGATGACTTCTGCCTCCTGAGGCTTTTCTTTGGCAGTGTCAGGAATGATTATTCCACCCTTTTTGACTTCGCGTTCTTCCAGCCTCTTTAGAAGAACTCTGTCGTGCAGTGGCAATACCTTCATTTAAGCCTCCTTTTTAGATTTTTTAGCAGGTTTGCTAAGAAGTTGCTAATTCTACCCAAAATTCCCCCAGTTTGTCAAGAAAATGGCAAAAATTTAGCACTCTGATTATAAGAGCGCTAAATTTTCTTGGAGATTTTCAAAGATTTTGCCTTGTTGCGCAGAGTGTTGCGGTGAACCCCCAAGGCCTTAGCCATTTTTATCATCTTTCCCTTGTATTTTTTCGAGGCGGTCTCAATGTAGATCTTCTCAAACTCCTTCAAGACATCTTTCAAATGCAATTCCTTTTCCACCATCTCCTCGATAATCTTCTCCAGTTTTTGATGAATGTTAAGCTGGTCAAATTTCTTTTCCATCTTTACCCACCTTCTTTATGATTTCTTGATATGTTTCCTTGAATTTCTCCCTGAGCTCCTTGGGGATCAAGCTCACCGCAATCTTGGTCATTCTCAAAGAAAGGTGAGAGAGCCGGGATTCCTTCAAAACTTTTTTGTTTAGGGGAAAGGCTGACAGAGCAAAGACAATCACTCCGCAGACAAGAAGCCCTGTCAGAAGGCCAAAAAATCCTCCGAGGACATTATCGAGTATCATCAATTGGCCCTTGGCCAGCTTTGAAAACATGTAGGAAGCGGCCAGGCCCAAGCCGAAGACGGCTATAAAAATGGTCACAAAGCCAAGGAAATTCGCCAAGAGCTGATTAGAGGTCAGCCGAAGATAAATCCAGGAAAAGCGTGAGTAAAAACTGAGGGCCAGAATCACGCCGATGACAACCGCCAGGATACCGAAAACCTGCCTTAAGAAACCTTTGATGATTCCGACGAGTGTGCCTGCAATCAAGATGGCGAGCAAAATAATGTCAAGCCAATTCATTCCTTTCACCCCTTCCTCTTCCTCAATTCTTCAACCATCCAGTACTCACCGTCTGTGATTGAGCCAAAGGGAATATGAGGCTTTATTTTGCCATGAAAATCAGAGCCGGCTGTCGGGACGAGGTCAAGCTCTTCCGCCAATTTTTTATAAAACTCTGTCTGGGATGGCTCGTGATAAGAAGTATAAACTTCGAGTCCCCTCAATCCATTCTCCTTCAAAATTTCGAGGTCTTCTCTCGAAGCTCGTTGAAAGTAGGCCCCAGGATGGGCAAGCACCGGGACTCCCTCTGTCAGCGGAGCGAGGTTGAGAGCTTCTAATAAGCTCAGGTTTTTCTTCGGAATCCAGGCCGGCTTCCCCTCCATGAAATAGTCCTCATAAAATAGGTAGGGAGCGAAGCGGCGATTCTTGTCTTTTAAATATTTTTCTAACAAAGGATTGCCCTTATTCTCCGGGTTGTCGAGCATGATCTGGGCAATGGCTACACCCAGAGGGGGACTTTCTTTTGACTTTTTGGCAATCTCCTTCCAGCTGATATCAAAGCCGATTTTCTGCAATTTCTCAACACGCTCTCTCGCTTCTTTAATCCTTGCCTCAGAGACTCGGTCAATAAGATTGAAGATAATTTTCTTTCTCCAGTTGACGAAGGGCAGGAGGAGATGGAATTCACGGCCGCGGAAAAGGGTCGTGAGCTCAATGCTGGGGATAACCTCTACTCCCTCTTCCTCACCCACCTCTAAGGCTCTGGGATAAGCGGCCACTGTGTCATGATCGGAGATCGAGATCGCTCTCAGCCCGTTTTCTTTTGCCAGCTGGATGATATGAAAAGGAGAAAGATCTCCGTCGCTGCTTTTATTGGAATGAATATGCAAATCAACTTTTCCCTTGTTCATAGCTCATTCCTTCCGCTTAAGAGGCGATAGATTTCAAAGTAACGTTCAGCCGTTTGTTTGATAATCGGCTGGGGCAAAGGAGGCGGCGGAGATTTTTTATCCCAAGCCGTGCTCTCCAAGTAATCACGAACAAACTGCTTATCCAGGCTCGGCTGGGGCTTTCCGGGAGAATAGCTGGCCAAAGGCCAGAATCGAGAAGAGTCTGGAGTAAAAATTTCATCGATAACAAGGAGTTCGCCGTTTCGAAGGCCGAATTCGAATTTTGTATCGGCAATGATGATTCCCTTTTTGAGCGCATGAAAAGAAGCTTTCTGATAGAGCTTTATGCTTATTTTTTTTATGCCGCGGGCAAGTTCAGAGCCAACAAGCTTCTGCATCTCTTTGAAAGATATGTTTTGATCATGCCCTTCTTGCGCTTTTGTGGCCGGAGTAAAAATGACCTGTTCCAGACGGTCAGCCTCTTTCAGACCAGGAGGAAGCTTGACCCCGCTTATCTTGCCCGTAGCCTTATAATCCTTCCAACCTGAGCCTGCAAGATATCCTCGGATAACGCATTCAACCGGAACGACTTCTGTCTTCTTGACCAGCATCGACCTCTTCTCTAAAAGTTGCCTGTACTTAATAAGCAAGGGGGGAAATTCATCTATTTCGGCTGTCAGCAGATGATTGGGGCAAACAAGAGCGGTGTAATCAAACCAGAATTTGGAGAGCTGGGTTAAAATTTTCCCCTTTTCCGGAACAAGAGAGGGAAGAACATAATCAAAGGCAGAGATGCGATCCGAAGCAACGATAAGAAGCTTGTCCTCGACCTCATAGACATCTCGAACTTTCCCTTTTTTATAAAGGTTAAGCTCTGGAATTGATATCTTTTGAAATGTTTCTGGCATGGTTAGCTAAAGGATAAAAAAAATAAATTTAAAAAGCAACTAAAAGGTAGACGAACACTCAGGATAGGTAATTCAAAAAAACGCAAGCTTTGTCTCCTAACCCTTCGAAAGATTGCGCAGCTTGTTCCGAGCGAAGCGGGGAATCTTCTTCGCTCCTCGCAACGCCCGCTCAGCCTTTCACACGGCTTTCTCGCCACTCTGCCTTCGCTTGGCAATATAAAATAGTTTCCTAATATTTTATCCCTATAAAGCTTAACATTCTCGCTGCTTTCTTATCCCTCCGGAATGAGAGAAAGTTCTGGTCACAATGGGTGCAGAGTGCAATCGAAAAAACATTTCCCTCCTTGACTCCCATTCTTCGAAGCTGAGAAAGGTTTGCCCCTCTCAAGTCGAAGAGATATTTCCCTTTTCGAAAAGGATGATATCGAAAAAATTTCTGGGCATGGCTGTCTTTCGCAAAACTCTGGAAGACATCATTTCCGACTTCGTAGCATTCGGAACCGATGCAGGGTCCCAAGCCCACCTGAAGAGTCGAAGGGTCGCTGCCATAATTGTCTTTCATTTTCTGGATGGCTCTTTGAATGACTTTTTTCGATGTTCCCTTCCAGCCGCAATGGACAGCGGCAATGACTTTCTGGGATTCGTCGACAATTAAAGCAGGGAGGCAATCCGCTGTCTTGATGATCAGCAGCAGAGAAGGGACCTTGGTCACCATGGCATCTCCCTTTGCTTTTTTTGGGGAGACCTTATCGATCAAGCGCACGAAATCAGAATGGATTTGATCGAGGAAAAGGAGCTTAAAATCCTTCCATTCCTTTCTTTTCTTGAATTCTCTTTCTTTGAAGCGGCATGTTCCAAAGCCGTGGACAAGGAAGGGAACTCGCTCGAGGCGAGGGATGGTCAAAAAATCTTCCCGGTCAAGCTTCTTCATCTTCATTCACCCTGCCCATCTCAGATTCTGGAGAGAACGAAAAATCCATTGAAATGAGCCGAACTTTTAGTTGAGAATTTCTTATTATATAAATTGAAGGTATAAAATCAAAATAAGAAAGTCATCTTACCTCTTCCTTTGCGCTTTGGCGCCGGAAGCTGGTATAATTTTTCGGCGATGCCGCCAAAGAGCTTTGAGCCAGCTTACATCAGGGCTTTTGAAAAAGGCCTTCTTCAAGAGAATGCAGAGAAGGCCATCCGCATTCTCGAGGAATGTCATCTCTGCCCTCGAAATTGTGGAGCGAACCGCCTCAAGGGAGAGAAAGGCTTCTGCCAGGCCGGCTTCCTGCCTGAAGTTTCTTCCTACTCGCCTCACTTTGGAGAAGAAAGGCCTCTTGTCGGCGGTCATGGCTCGGGGACGATTTTTCTGACTCATTGCGGCCTGCGATGTATTTTCTGCCAGAACTACTCCATCAGCCACCTCGGTGAGGGCCAGGAAGTCTCTTTCGAAACTTTGGGCAGGATGATGGTCGAACTCCAGAAATTGGGATGCCACAACATCAACTTTGTCACTCCCACTCACTATGTCCCTCAGATCCTGAAGGCCCTCTCTTACGCCGTGGAAAAGGGCCTTTCTGTTCCGCTCGTCTACAATACAGGCGGCTACGATTCTGTCCAGAGTTTAAAGCTGCTCGAGGGCATCTTCGACATCTACATGCCCGATTTCAAGTACAGCCAGAGCAAAGTCAGCCAAGAATGCTCCCAAGCTCCGGATTATCCCCAAATCGCCAAGCTTGCCTTTAAGGAAATGCACCGCCAAGTGGGGGATTTGCTGCTCGATGAGAAAGGAATAGCTCTCAAGGGACTCCTGGTGAGGCACCTTGTTCTCCCTCAAGGATGGGCGGGAACAAAAGAAGTGATGCGTTTTCTCTCCTCAAAAATCTCAAAAAACACCTATGTCAACATCATGGACCAGTATTATCCTTGCGGCAAAATTCCTCTCAACTCTCCCCTTGCCCGGAGAATCTCTGAAGAAGAGTACAAAGATGCTTTGGAAGCAGCAAAAAAAGAAGGAATAACACGCCTGGACAAGCGAGAAAGGTTTCGCCTCATCTGGCGTTTTTAATCGGCTCTCTTTCTTCTCTCCCATTTGCTAGATAAGAAAGCAACATCCCAATTTTAACTCTTGGCCTTGACCTTGAAAAGCGCTGGCTTTCCAATCAAAACCAGGCCGGTCGAAGAGAGAAAAATAAAGAGGGCAAAAAGAAGAAATGTATTCCTAAATCCAAGAGAATTGGAGAGAGCACCGAAAAAAAGGGGGCCGAGGGCTAAACCTAAATCTACGGAAGAGGCAAAAAGGCCCAAAACTTTGCCTCTGTCTCTTGAAGGGACTCCTTCGACAACAAGGGCTGTGAGATGGGGGTAAAGAATTCCGGTTCCGATTCCCCAAATGACAGCCGAAAACGCAAGAAGAAAATCATTAGAAGCCAGAGAGGTCAAAATCCCTCCCCCTGCAAGAAAATAGAAGGCAGGAAGAAGCAATCTTGGGCTTCCCCAAAATTTGAAGCGGCTCCCGCCATAGACCCTCATCAGCACCGCTGTTAAGCCGAGGAAGGTGTAAAAAAAGCCGGCCCGCATCGATGACTTGCCCTCAGTAAGAAGAGGGACAAAAGCCAAGCTGGAGTTTAATCCGACCTCGAAGATAAAACTCAGAAAAAAAATCGAGTAGATTCTTCTCTGCAGCAACAAACGCAGGTATCCCGTGCTCCGAGCTTTTGACTCCTCTAAAAAGCGAGGAATCTCAATCCTGGTAAAAAAATAATAGGCAAGCGGAATGGCAGCGAATAGGATTGCGGTCAAAAAAAATGGGAAATAGCCAAATCTCTTTATTACGACTTCGCCGATAAAAGGCGCAAAAAGCAGAGGAAGCATGAATCCTGTGGAGACAACTCCAATGGCATAAGCCCTCTCCTTCTCACTCGACAACAGAACAGCGATCAAGAGTGCTGCCAGGATAAAAACAGAAAAGGTAAAACCATGGATGGCTCTAACGAAAGCTGTATACCAATCGAGCTTCCTGATGAAAAGGTAGAGGGCTGTGATGAGCACAAGAAGGACAAGGCTTGTGCCGACAACCTTCCTGGGGTCAATTCTGGCCAAGAGCCAGCCGCCAAAAGGCCGGGAGAGAAAACCAGCAAGGGAAAAAAGTCCCATCAAAAAGCCGATTTGCCGCGGGCTGCCCCCCAAGTGCTCGAAATAGAGAGAGAGAAGAGTCAGAATGGCCACAGAAGAATAAGAAATCAAGACCAGGAATTGAATAGCGACTATTCCAGGAGCTAATCTCTTATTTTCCATCGAAAAGAGACAAAAATTAACAAATCTATTTTTTTATTTCAATCGTTTGTTCTCTAAATTTCTTAAATACGAGACTTTTAACAAAACTCATGTTTTATATTGGAATCTGGTTCAGGGATGGAAAAAATCGAAATGAGGGAGCAGAAAAAAGTTCCCTTTTCTACTCCGGCTTTGTCAGAGCCTCGACGCTGAAACTTCTATAATGCTTAATCACATCCTGGATAAGGTCCTCTTTCTTCAACTTCAAGATATCTGAAGGCAAAACATTCTTCATGAAGGGCAGCTCCTTTTCCTCGATTTTGCTTTTTTTGCTCTTCCTTCCCCTTATCCGCAGTTTCAATCTGAGCTCAAAAGAATTCTTAGGGAGGCAAATCAGGTAGTGGAAGTTGTCAATTCTTGACTTGGGAAAATTCACCTGAAAAGCGATCGACTTGCCCTTTACTCTCCTTAACCTCGATTTAATCTCATACTTTCTCAGCTCCTCAGCCAAGCTCTCAAACGCCGGATCGACGATGAATTCGCAAAACTGTTTGAAGTTTTCTGGAGTCTCGGCCCTGCATTCTTCAATAACTCTCAGCTCTTCAAAGCATTGGGCTAAAGTCTGTTTCCATTCATCTTCAGACATTCTCCACCTCTAAGAATTGATATTGCCTATCTTAGCACACTTCCTCTGAATTCTGGAAGATAGTTCTTACTCCTCTCTTCCGATCAGCTCGGCAAATTTTTTACCAAACTCTTCTCCTTTTTTCAAGTCTTCATAGCTGGGACATCCAACAAACTCCAACGTCTCGACCAGCTCCCACTTGAGCTGCTGGATAATCCCTTCAATGTTCTTCTTGGCACCGCCGCTCCAGCCGTAGCTTCCAAAATAGGCGGCCTTTTTATTTTTGATGTGCTTGCGCGCGGCCATGGTCAAAATCTCCTCAACTGGAGGAAAAAGCCTGACTTCATAGGTCGGAGCCCCGATCATGACTCCCCTCTTTGTCCAGAGAGAAGGGAGGATGTAGCTGGCATGGGTCCGGGAAGCATCGAAGATTTCGAGCGGAACCGCGGTGCGGGATATCCCCTGAGCCACGGCGTTCATCATCTGCTCCGTATTGCCGTACATTGAGCCGTAGATGAGGGTGATTCCGGGCTCAGTTTTGAGGCTTGCATACTCCGCCCATTTCTTGTAGAGGTTGACGATAAGGGAAGGATTCTTGCGCCAGATGAGTCCGTGAGAGGGAGCAATGACCTCAACCTGAATGTTTGCCAACTTTTCGATAGCGCTCAACACCCTCTGGCTGAAATTAGCGACGATGTTCACATAGTAGCGGAGAGATTCTTTCTGGTAAAAGTCAAAGTCTCGGCATTCATCATCAAAGATAGCGCCTCGCAGAGCGCCATAGCCGCCAAAAGCATCGCAGGAAAAGAGAATCCGTTGCGAAAGCTCATAGGTCATCATTGTCTCGGGCCAGTGGAGAAAAGGAGTGGAAAAGAACTTCAGCGTCTTTTTGCCCAAAGAAAGACTTTCGCCGTCGCCAACAACGCGCACGTTTTCTCTTATGGAAAAGAAGCTTTCGAGCATCTCCTTTGTTTTTGCCGAGCCCAGAATCGTGACCCGGGGAGCAATCCTTCTCAATGTCCTGATGAGCCCAGAATGGTCGGGCTCCATGTGGTTGAGGACAACATAATCAATCTTTGAGACGTCTGTCAACTCATCGATTTGGTCAAGATATTCGTCTCCCTTGAAAGATTTGATGACGTCGATGACGGCTTTCTTCTCATCATCGATGAAATAGGAGTTGTAGGAAACTCCCTCTCTGGTGATGGGCCACATGCCTTCGAAAAGGTCTGTGGTTCGGTCGTTGACTCCAATCCAATGGACACCAGGTTTTATTTCTATCGTCGGCATCGAAGAAACCTCCTTTTTTGATTTATCGATAATTTGAATCGGCTTTGTCTTTCATAAAAAATATTTATCGGCCACCTATCAGAAAAATGCGGATATCCATGACGTTGGTCCGGGTGGGGCCGGTGATGACCAGCCCTTCTGCCTTTTTAAAAAAATTATAGGAATCATTGTCACCCAGGTATTTTTGGAGATCGAGGCCAAGGTCTCCTGCTTTCTTTAAAATCGACGGCCCTGCCCAGGCCCCAGCCGCATCTGTAGGACCGTCGATTCCGTCTGAACCGAGGCTCAACATCAACCACTTCGAAAATCCAGGAAGATGTCTTTTCATCTCTTGGAGGGCCGCCAGGACAAATTCCTGATTCCGACCTCCTTTCCCTCTCCCTCTGACAGTGACCGTGAGCTCCCCGCCAGACAAAAGACAAAGAGGCTGCGGAGTTTTTCTTGATTGAATGAGATTGGGAAGAAGGGAGACATAGTTCCTGGCAACATCCCTTGCCTCTCCCTGGTCAGAAGCGGTCAGGATTGAGGTTTTAAATCCGAGCTTTCGAGCCTCCTTCTTCGCCGCGTTAAGAGCCAAAAGGTTATCACCGATTATGAAATGATGAACATCTCTAAGAGCCAAGGCTCCCTTTTTGACCGTTTCTCTGACTTTTCCTCTCATCCCATTTTTGATGACTTTCTTTATCGAGGCCGGCGCATTATCCCAGAGGCTGTACTTTTTTAAAATCCGCAAGGCATCGGCATAGGTTGAAGAATCCCGGCAGGTCGGCCCTGAGGCAATATTTTCCAAGTCGTTGTCGATGACATCAGAGATGATGAGGTTAACCACTGTTGCCGGGAAAGCTGCCTGCGCCAGGCGCCCTCCCTTAATTCTGGAGAGATGCTTGCGGACGGTGTTGAGCTCGCTGATACTCGCCCCGGCTCTTAAGAGCATTTCCGTTATCTTCCTCTTTTCCCCAAGGGAGACCCCTTCAGCTGGAAGACAAATCTGGGCCGACCCCCCTCCTGATATCAAGAAGAAAAGAAGGTCCCTCTTTTTGACTTTCATTACCAGCTCAAGAATGCGTTCGGCAGCAGCCGCACTTCTCTCGTCGGGAAGAGGATGGGAAGCCGGAAGAGAGATAATATTTTTGAGCTTTTTTTTGGTTTGTGGAAGGAAGAGGGCTATTCCCTCCTTTAATCTCTTGCCCAAAATTCGAGAGAGACTTTCGGCCATAAAGGGAGCAGCCTTTCCAATCGAAACGAGGAAGATATTATTGAATAACGCCAGGTCGAAAGTTCTGCTTTGGACCTTCAGCTCATCATTTCTTATTGAAATGTTTTTTCTAATAAGATTTTCCGGCTCCACTTCGGCCAGAGCGGCTTTGTAGATTCTTTCCGCTTTTTGGAGAAGGTTTAATCTAGCCATTTTTTTATAAGCTATTATATAAAATTTGAAACAATTTGGGAGTGAGGATATTTCCTTTATCCAGAAATTCCTTTTACAAGGCAAATGGTTTGTGGTAAAAAGTAAAAAAGAATTTTTCTTTCCTTTTATCTTTAAAAGGAGAATAAGATGGCGGGTCAAGAAAAGATTGCCAGAGGAACATGGGGCTCAAAGATTGCATTCATCTTCGCCGCCGCAGGTTCGGCTATCGGCTTAGGCAATATCTGGCGATTCCCGATGATGGTCGGAAAAAACGGAGGAGCCATCTTTGTTCTTGTCTACATCCTGGGTGTGGCTTTCATCGGATTCTGCGTGATGCTGGCCGAGTTTACCGTCGGACGTCACACTCAAAAAAATCCGGTAGGTGCCATCGAACGTATCAAACCCCGCTCGCCCTGGAAGCTCATCGGCTATCTCGGCGTTATAACAGGCGTCTTTATCCTCTCCTATTATTCGGTCGTCATGGGCTGGGCTGCAGGCTACTTCGTTAAAACAGTTGCCGGCGTTTTTAAGAAAGATGTGACCTCTCAGCTGACGGATAAAATATTCGCCCAATTCACCTCAAGCCCCACCCAGACCATTTTCTGGCTCCTGGTGACCATATTCCTCACGGCTTTTATCATCTCCAGGGGAGTTAAAAAGGGTATAGAACAAGCGACAAAAATATTAATGCCGCTTCTTTTTATTATACTGATATTTCTTGCTATAAGAGCTTTAACGCTGCCAGGAGCCGAGAGGGGAGTTGCTTTCTATCTCAAACCGGATTTTTCCAAGCTGAAGGGAACGACTGTTCTCTTTGCTTTAGGGCAAGCTTTTTTCTCCTTAAGCCTGGGCATGGGAACAATGATCACCTACGGCAGCTATATTTTTAAATCTGACAACCTTGTCTCCTCGGCAGCCTGGGTTTCTTTCTCTGATACGCTTATCGCTTTTATAGCCGGGTTGGTCGTCTTCCCCACCCTCTTTGCCATTCCTGGCATCGAACCGACCGCCGGGCCTGGACTCGTCTTTAAGGTCTTGCCTCTCATTTTTTCCAAAATACCCGGCGGCTATATCTTCGGCGTTCTCTTCTTTTTCCTTTTGATTTTGGCGGCACTGACTTCGACCATCTCTCTGCTTGAAGTTCCGGTGGCCTATCTTGTTGATGAGCGGAATTGGTCGAGGAATAAGGCAACCTGGACTGTGGCCCTCACTTCTTTTGTCCTCGGAATTCCTTCTGCACTCTCCTCAGGCGGAATGAAACTCTTTACCAAACTGAATGTCTTGAGCGTCTTCGACTTTATCTTCGGCAATATCTCTTTGGCTTTTGGCTCGCTCCTCATCTGTTTGTTTGTCGGCTGGGTCTGGGGCATGAAAAATGCCATCCAGGAAGTCCATGCCGGCAATCCCCGGTTCACAATCAAGGCGCTCTGGGCCTTTTCCATCAAAATTCTCTCACCGCTGGCCATAATCTTTATCCTCATCTATATAAAAACCATTGTTGCCGGATGATGGAACGTTGGAGGAAAGCCTTTAAGAATTCTCTGCTTATCTCAATCCTTATCATTACCGCCTTTCTTTTTTCTCTAAAGGCCATTGGCCAAAAGGATGTTTCCGAGTACCAGAGGCGGCTGAAAGAGATATCAGATCAAATAAGGGAGCTTCAGGCCAAAATAGAAGGAGAGAAAACAAAAGAATCAACCATCCTCTCCAAGCTGGAGCTCATCGGCTTCAACAAGAAGCTGATCAAAAAAGAGCTCTCCCTTTACTCCATCCAATTGGAAAAAACGAACGACGAGCTTTCCTCGATAAAAAAGACCATCCCAGAACTCAGAACGAAACTGGCCGACGAAAAAGAGGCCATCGCCAAGATCTTGATCACCCTCTATAAATTCGGAAAGCTGAACTCACTGCAATTCATCCTGCAGGCAGGGGAAGTGGGAACACTCATCGCAGAAAGCAAACATCTGTCGCTGCTCGTTCAGTACCAGGAAAACATCGTCTCGAGTTATAACGATACTCTGACCAAGCTCAAGGCCGCCGAAAAGGAGCAGGAAACGAAAAAAAGAGACATCGCCTTGTTAATCAACAGCGCCCGCAATAAAAGGCAAGAATTAGAAGCCCAGGAGAAAGAAAACAATGCTCTGATCAGAGAAATAAAAGCAAACAGAAAGATGTATCTTCAATCGCTGGAAGAAAAACAGGAAAGGAAGGAGCAGCTTGAAATTCTGGTCAATGAGCTGCTCAAGCAGGAAGTTTCATTTTCTATTCCCTGGGTTCCCCTTTATGAGAAAAAAGGGGCACTTCCCTGGCCAATCCCGGGAAGAGTCACAAGCTCCTTCGGCTTGCAAAAACATCCTCAATTCAAAACGACGACCAGAAATAATGGCATCGAAATCTCACCTAAAGAAAACTACATTATTGTCAGAGCCATCCATCCAGGTAAAATCGTCTTCGCTGATTACTTCCAGGGTTATGGGAACCTGATCATCATCGATCACGGCATGACATATTATTCACTCTACGGCCACTGCTCAGATTTCCTGATTAAGAAGGGCGATCTGGTCGAAACCGGGCAGCCTATTGCTCGCGTCGGAGATATCGGCTCCATGGAAGGAGTTTCGCTCTACTTTGAGATTCGCTACAAGACAAAAGCCGTTGATCCCTTGCAATGGCTGAAAAGATGATGATAAAATTAAAATTTGTCTTGAGATAGAATGAGCCAAAATCGAATAAGAATTTTTCTTTTCGCTGTCCTTGTTGTCGCTTGCTTCATTTTTTTGTCGGAGATTAACTTTTTTCCCAGACTTTCCCCAAAGTCCTCCTCCCAGAAGAATCTTAACCTGGTGAGTGATGTCATCAATTTAATCAGACTCAACTATATCGAAGAGCCCGACCCGGCAAAGACAATGAATGGAGCCTTCAAGGGATTGGTCGATTCTCTGGACCCTCTCTCCTGTTACCTGGATAAGCAAGGTGTGCTTCAATACAGCAAGCGTCAAGAGCCAAAATTAAAGGAGGTCGGTGTTGTTCTCTTCAAGAGCTACGGCTTTTTCCCTCAGGTTGTGGGGCTCATCGAAGGCTCACCTGCTCAAAAAGCAGGAATCCAAATCGGTGATTACATCAGCGCCGTCAACAGCCGCTCGACTCTGACGGCAAGCATGCTCGAAGCCAACCTTGACCTGAAAAGCGAAAAGGCAGTGCCGATAAAGGTTAAAATTCTCAGAGGAACCAAAAGCCTGGAAATGAATGTCGAGACATCTTTGCTCTTTGAAGAGCCCTTCTCCTATGTGCCGGCAACAGGCACAAGTGGAATCCTGAAAATCAACCGCCTTTTTCCGCCCTGCGTGAAGAAGATCAAGGAAAAAATCGTCCCCAGATTAAAGGAGCAGAAAAAGGCCCTGATTCTGGATTTGAGGGACTGCTATCAAGGAGAGATGGAGGAAGCGCGAAAGCTGATCAACCTCTTCTTGAAAGAGCCAAAAATAGGCTACTTTGAAAAAAAAGGAGCAACCCTGGAAATTCTCTCCTCCATGGACGAGGCGCCGCTCGAAAAGCTTCCTTTGATTATCTGGACAAACACGGCAACAATGGGAAATGCAGAAGCAGTGGCCGGTGTGCTTAAAGAATTCAATAGAGCCAAAATTATCGGGCTCGAAACCCTGGGCCTGGTCGCCAAACAGGATTTCTTCCCGCTTGAAGACGGCAGCGGAATGCTGCTCACCTCAAGCATTTTCCATCTGAATTCAGGAAAGACATTATGGGAAACAGGGATTAAGCCTGATATAAAAATTGAGAGCGAAGACCAGGGCACTCCTTCTTACCTCAAGAAAAGCCTCTCATCTCCACTCTGAGATATAATTTCAATCCATGCCAAGAAAAAGGGCCTCAAGAAGAAAAAGCGCACCGTCTCTGCCGCCTTTCATCATTCTCGCCTTACTCTTCTTGGTCCTTTTTTCTGCGATCGGCCTGGACTACATTGCCTGGAGGAAGGGAGAAAAATCCCATCTCTTCTCTTTTATCTTGAAAAAAGAAAAAGCCCCTTTGCCTGAAGAGACGCTGGAGCAGATAGTCCTCAGGAATTTAGCTTTCCTGAAGATATCGCTGGAATCAGTCCAAAAATTCAGGGATAAAAATGGAGACCTCCATCTTATGGTTGACCTCCCCTTGAATAAATACCGAGAGCTCGAATTCCTTCTCCAGAAAGAGTTTAAGAAAGCCAAGGCCGACATCCTGGAAAAAGAGGAGCAGGAAGCGGATAAGAAAACTTATTTCCTCTGGAAAGCAAAAGGAAAAAAAGAAGAAAGGGTGATTCTTCTTTTTTCCTGCCAAAAAGAAAAAATAAAAGAGGAGCTTCCCTCTGAAAGAATATTCAAGCCGAAGGTCGCTGTCATCATCGACGACATGGGTTACAGCCTAAAAGCCATCAACGAGGTCTGCTCCATCAAGAAGCCATTGACGATTTCCATCCTCCCTTTCAGCCCCTTGGCCCAGGAAACGGCGCGGATCGCCCACCAGGATAATCTGGAAGTCATGCTCCATCTTCCCCTTGAATCCCTCAACAGCCAAGAAGGAAACGATATTGAAGGAATCATCCACTCCCGAATGAGCGAAAAAGAAATGAGGCAAGCCGTGGAGACGGATTTGGCGCAAGTCCCTTTTCTCAGCGGTGTCAATAACCATATGGGTTCAAAGATAACGGCAGAAGAGCCTCAGATGCGGATCATTCTCGAAAGTATCAAAAAGAGAAATCTTTTCTTTATTGACAGCCGCACCACAGGCCGCTCTCTTGCCTATAAATTGTCTCAAGAACTGGGAATCCCCTCAGCCTATCGCCATGTCTTCCTCGACACAGAAAACAAAGACAATTACATCAAAAAGAGACTCATCGAGCTTTTTCATATGGCTCAAAAGAATGGAGAGGCTGTCGGCATCGGTCACCCGACCGAAGAAACGTTGAGAGTCTTAAAGGAAAATTTCTATCTTGTGGATGCTTACAATATCGAAGCGGTCTTCGCCTCACAAATCGTTCATCGTCCCTTCGATTCTCAGGCCCCTTGAGCGGCAATCTTTCTCAAGCTCAATTGAAAAGGGATGGCATCAAAGAGGCTAAGGGATAAGCGTGTAGCGGTCGATGAGATAAAAGCCGAGTGCGTAGAAATAAAGAAGAAAGATGAAAGCCAGCCATTTTAAAATCATCTTTTCCTGCAATCTCTTGCGCAGCGAGAGAAGAAGCTCATAGAGAGCAAAAACTTCGAGGGCAAAGGGGAGAAAACCAGTGTAGCCAAAGACGGGCATCTGGAAAACTCGCCAAAAATTCAAATAAGGGAGCGAATACTCCCAGTGGGATTCGGCCCAGAAATTCCAGAACTCCCAAAGAAAGCCAGCCGCAAGCCCTGTCAAGACCCAGCTCCAGAATCTTGACCATTCTCTTTTTTCAACATCCTTCAGAAATGTCTCATTCTTCATCAAGATATTCACCGGCTCGAGCAGAAAGATAAAACACAACCAGGTCAAAGGGAAAAAGATTCGCGGCCAGATCAAAGCCAGAACGATTGAGGCTGTGCCGGTGAGAAAGAGAAATTTAAGAAGTGGATGAGTCACCCTTATTCTGAAAAGCGCAAATTTCTTCTTTAAGATGCTTCCAAAAAAAAGAGAGAGCTCTTTCATCGCCGGCAGGACAGAAGCGAAGGCCAGAAAGTAGCCAAACCATCTTTCAGGAAGAGACGAAGGCAGGTCATGGTAGCTCCAATTTTTCAGCCTCAAATTAAAGAGTTCAAAAATAAGCCAGATAAAAACAGAGACATAAGCGACGAAAAGAAAATCTTTTGCCGATTTGGAAAGAAGGGAAGATTTCGTTCTTTGAAAGTTGATGCCGTCGATGATAAGAATGAAGGACCACCAGGCAATGATAAAGAACCATCTTCTTACGAAAGAAACATGAAGGAAAAGGAGGGCGAATGATAAGAGGAGGATGATAAGCCCCAAGCCAACATTAAAGCGCAAAATCTTTTCTTTCATTCAACCAAAAATATCTTAAATCCAATTAAAACGCAAAATTTTTATGCTGTTCCATCCGCGCTTGGGCGAAGGCAGGGTGTTGAGAAAACCGTTTGAATGGCTCAAGCAGAGTGGTTCGAAAGCACGCTGCTTTTGACCCAGACAATCAATTATTAGGCGAAGGTCAGTGGGTGAAAAAACCGTTTGAAGGCTGAGCGGGCATGGTTCCTCGACCGAAGGGAGAGGAGAGC
>CAZGMN010000040.1:0-16970 GCA_964526905.1 uncultured Eubacteriales bacterium | reverse complement strand
TTAAATGACAAGATGATAGCCTCTACGGTTAGATTCTTAAATGACTTGACAGGTAAAGGTTTTTCAAAGGAAAGTATCCTGAATTCCCTGCTAATCATAAAATTGTGGCGAGGGGTCCTGTCACGGCATGCTCCCCGTCCGTCCTCGCTGCACCCATTGCCCCGTGGGCCCTTGGAGGGAGAACCGCTTCGCGTTCCCCCTTCCAACGCTTCGCTGCCTCCCCTTCTCGGACACCTTAAGGTGTCCTGCGACCAAAGGGGCATACCCCCTTGGAACCCCCACGGCTTCGGAAACGAAGCCGAACCCCTGCAGCTGCGGGCGTTGCGGGGAGCAAGCCGTGCCACCCCGCTGTCAATCATTGGCTCTCATGGAATTTAGGATGCTTCCTTTTCAAACGACGGAGGATGTATGGCTGGCTTGACTGAAAAATTAACTTTTTGTAAGATGTGAAGGCTCGGTGGGGCTGTAGCTCAGTTGGGAGAGTGCTTGACTGGCAGTCAAGAGGTCGCGGGTTCAAGTCCCGTCAGCTCCACCATTTCTTTATACCCTGATTTCATTTGAAATTGAAGATAACCGTTTGTCAATTATGCTTTTCTGCTGACATAGACCATAATCCCGCCGCTGATTGTTGAAGTCAATCCACAGATAAAAAAGAATATCGCCAGCAGGACTCTTAGAAGTGTTCCTCCTTCAGGCGATGGGCTTCCGATAATCATCAGCAGGAGATGAAAGGCGAGAGCTATCAGTAATAATCCAAGTCCAAATAAAACTATGCCCCCTATTAGCTTTTTTTTATCCATTTTGTCTCCTTTTTCAGAATGCCGTGAAACTCTTGTCGTTTATTAGCATTTTCACCCGCTGACATCAAAGAAAAATATAGCAAGACAAAAGCAAAAGGTCAATTTTGAGGGCATCTTTTCTGGTTGCAACTTACAATGACAGTTTCAAGTTTAAATTATGAGATAAAATTTGCGTTAATTAAGGGAGGTAAGCATGGCAAGGAAAATTCTTGGATGGATGGCTCTCTTCCTATTTATTCTTGCTCCTTTCAGCCTTCAAGCTTTTGGCCAACAATCGTTTAAAGTGGCTATTATCGACTCTCAAAAGACTCTTCAGAATTCAGAGGTGGGCAAAAAGGCTATCGCTCAATTGCAGGACAAAGAGCAGCGAATTAAAAATGAGCTGGCTTCAATGGATAAGGATATACAGGATAAAGAGACGAGGCTTAGGACTCAAGGTCTTGTTATGACTTCTGAGGCTCGAGAGCAGATGACTTTTGATTTGGATAATCTGAGGACGAAGCGGAAAAGAACCGAGGAAGACTCGGTTAAGGAATGGCAGCGGCTCCAGTTTACTTTATTTGAAAAAATCAGAAAAGAATTGCAACCGATTATCGAGAATATAGCCAAAGAAAGAGAATTCAGCTTGGTTTTGGATTCTGCAGTAGCACAAGAAATTGTCGTTTATTTTCATCCGGCCATTGATATCACGGACGAAGTCGTTAAAAGATATGACGCTTCACGAATCACAAAAAAATAATTGATAAGGGTATAATAAGAAATCCTGCTTAAGGGCTCTATTTCTTGACGAAAATATTGGTTAAGGCTCGAACTGCATCTTTTTTGACTTCGGCACTGAGCGAGTAGGGAGTCCTTGCCTGCCGAAAATCATTGCCGAAGAGGATGATATCTTTCGTGCCTTTTCCCTCAAAATAGAGGAATTTCCCGGTTCCGGCAGCAGCCTGGCAGTTGCGAATCACGGCTCCCTCGACCTGGTTGAGGACAACAGCGGCTTTATCCGATTCGAGTTTTGCCTGCCTTCCGCTGAAGCCGTCGAGTTCCAGTCCCTTGATTTTTTCAAGATAAAGAGCGCTTTCCCATTTTTCTGACTCGGGCTTGTCCCAGATGACTTCTATGTCTTTCAGTTTGAGGTTCTTGGCCATCTCGAATTTCAGGCAGTTCACAGCTTTTTCATGGTAAGCCTTGGGGTCGCAGGAAAGAAAGAGCTTCAGGTTTTCGATAGTCACTCCATCCAGCCAGCTTTGCGGATGGCCGTTGATGACACTGGGACCTTTGCCCCTGGCAATAATATTCTTGATGAGGACATTTCGGATTGAGCCGGCTCGAGGCTCATTTTCTCGGCTGACATTGGTATGGACCTCGCTCCTGCGCTTGATATTGAAATGGAGCGGGTCACCGTCTCCCCACCAGAACCAGTCATGGCGGATGCATTCGATGGTCAGATTGGAAAGAACGACGTCGCTGACATAGCCGCCGTCAAAGACCATGAAGGCCAGGCCGCGGTTTGAGCCGGTGATGACGCAGTTATCCACAGTCACTTTGCGGACACAGTTCATGTTGCCGTCGCAGAATTTCAAGGCGCTCGAGGCTGAGCTGAGCCGGCAGTTGGTCACGGTGATATTCTCGCAGGGAAGAGCCGGTCCGAACCAGTTCATCGAATAGAAAACAAGAGAATCGTCCCCTGTTTCGATGGTGCAGTTGGAGATGCGCAAATCCTTGCAGCCGTCAGGGTCTATTCCATCAGCCCAGACTCCTTCAGCCAGGCTGGTATGGATGTAAACGCCGTCGATGACCATCCTTTCGCAGCCGTAAGGATGAATCGTCCAGGATGGAGAACGGAGAAGTGATAAGCCAGATATCCGGACATCCTTGCATCTGAGGAGGAGGAAGAGCTTTCCGAATTGATTTTTCTTGGGAAAAGAGCGAATCAATGGTTTTCCGGCTGCCTCCATGAGCAATTGGTTGGGGCGGATAAAAGCGTCATCGATATCGTTCAAACGCCATTCGTATTCGCCCTGGCCGTCGATGGTTCCTCGTCCTTCGACAGTGATATTCTCCAGGTCTTCGCCGTAGATCAGTGCCTCCTTGTCAAAGGCATTTTTGTCCTTGATGGAATAAAGTGTTGCACCGGATTCAAGAAAAAGGCGGACATGGCTGCGGAGGTGGATGGTTCCTGAAGTGTATTCTCCGGGCGGGAAATAGACTGTGCCGCCTCCGGCTGCAGCGCAGGCATCGATCGCTTTCTGGATGGCAGCCTGAGCGCTGCCTGCCTTATTCCCTGTGGCACCGTAGTCTTTGACATTAAAGACAGTGTCAGGGAAATTCGAAGCCAAAGCAATACATAAAATCGGAAGCATTATGAAGAGGAATGAAAAAAAGAGAATTTTTCGAGACCGATTGGCCATAATCCTTTCTCCTTTTTTTTAGGAAAAGGCTAATTTTCTTCTGGCTAATGTGTTTTGAGTCCATCCTTTCAGTCGAGATTTGAAAAGCCTTTTTCATCCTCCGGGGAATCTTAAAAAATTATCTATTATTTTAAATGATTAAAGTCTCATCAATCAAATAAGCATCTTTCATATTTTACATCTGATATTGCATTTTGAGATTCTTTTGCTGTATTTTAATCCTATAAAGTTTAGCTATGTCTTATTTAGGGAAAAGGGAGGATAGATATCAAAAAGCCCCTAAAGGAAAAACCTAAGAGAAGCCAAAACATTTGGGTAGATAGAGCAGACGCCATTTTTTGAAGGAGAGCAAGATGGAAGATGAAAGAAAAACAAAGGAAGAGCTCATGGGGGAATTGAGGGATTTGCGTAAAAGGAATGAGAAGCTTGAAGCGGACATCAAAAAGCTCAGGCAGGCAGAGGAAAAGCTGAGAGAGAGCGAAAAAAAATTCGAGGCGCTTTTTGAAGGCGCAGCAGAAGGAATTATCGTTGCAGATATTAAATCGAGAAAATTTCTGTATGCTAATCCAAAGATATGTCAAATGTTAGGCTATGCTGAAATCGAGCTGACGGGCATGGACGTGGCTGATATTCATCCCAAAGATTCCTTGAAGCATGTCATTTCTGAATTCAAGGCTCAGGTACGAGGTGAGAAGATACTGGCAAAGAATATTCCTTGTTTGAAAAAGGATGGGTCAGTGATTTACGCTGATGTCAATTCGAGCAAGATTTTGATTGAAGGGAAAGAATGCAATGTGGGTTTCTTCACCGATGTCACAGACCGCAAACGGGCAGAGGAGGCACTTAAAGAGAGCGAAGAAAAATATCGGGCCATCTTTGAGTCCTTCCAAGATGTCTACTACTGCACGGATAAGGAAGGTTTAGTCACCATCATCAGTCCTTCGGTTCGCGCTCGCGCCGGATATGATCCTGAAGATATCATCAGCCATCCAGTTACAGATTTTTATCTCAATCCAGAGGACCGGGAAACATTCGTACACAAGTTGAAGGAAAAAGGAACAATTAACGACTATGAGATTGAGCTCAAGGCGAAAGACGGAAGCGTGATCGAGACTTCAATAAGTTCGCATTTCATCTTTGGCAAAGATGGAGTGCCGACCGGAATCGAGGGTGTGCTGCGTGATATCACAGAACGTAAGAAGGCGGAGAGGCAAATCAAGAAATCCCTTGAGGAAAAAGAAATCCTTTTGAAGGAGATTCATCACCGGGTCAAGAACAACATGCAGATTATCTCGAGCTTGCTCAGGCTCCAGGCGGCAAATGTCAAGGACGAAAAAATTCTCGAGGTCTTCAATGAAATCCATGGCCGAATAAGGTCTATGTCTCTTCTCTACGAAATGCTCTATCAATCCAAGGATCTGGCCAGGGTCGATTTTTCTGAATATATCAAGAGGCTGACGAGTCATTTGATTTCCATGAACCAGCCAAAAGTGACAGTTTCATCCCTAAAGATAGATGTCAGCGATGTCCATCTGGATATTAAAAGTGCAATTCCCTGCGGCTTAATCATCACTGAGCTAATATCCAACTCCTTGAAGCACGCCTTTCCTAACGGCAGGAAGGGGGAGATAGCAATAGAGATGCACCCCAATAAGGGAGAAAAGTACAAGCTTGTTGTCAGCGATAATGGAGTTGGCTTTCCACAGGATCTGGATTTTCGCCAGACAAAATCCCTTGGGATGCGGCTGGTCGTTGACCTGGTCAACCAGCTCAAGGGCACAATTGAGCTTCGAAGAGAGAAGGGAACTGAGTTTAGGATTGAGTTTTAGCACAGGCTAAGTCTCTTCTTTCAGTTTTTCCCGTTATCCAAAAGCTTATTTAATATCGGTCACAGAATAAAAATGATTTTGTGCTGCGAGATACGATTTTTATCTTGATAAGAATGTAATATAATTGCAGAGCTGATATTGCCGGAAGCCAAAGAGTGAATAAGGCAATAAAAGCTGAAAAAGGATTCAAGAGAAGCCGATGGAAGACAAAATAGCGCTGGTCACAGGAAGCAGCCGCAGAATCGGACGAGATATCGCTTTACGGCTGGCAGATGTCGTCGCTGGAGTCGCTGTTCATTACAGGAGTGACAGGAAGGCTGCAGAGGCGACCGTCAGAGAGATCCGGAAGAAGGGAAAGCTTGGAGCCTTATTCCGCGCGGATTTGACAAAAGAAAAAGAGGCGCTGAGTTTGATAAGAAAGGTTGAAGATAAATTTGGAAAGCTTGACATCTTGGTCAACAACTTTGGCCCGATTCTTATCAAAGACTGGCAGAAAATCAGCTCATCAGAGTGGGACTATATCCTGCGCGGTAATCTGATGAGCGCCTTGTGGTGCCTTAAGGCGGCTCTTCCCGGCATGCGGAAAAGAAAATGGGGGAGGGTTATCAATCTCGGCTACAGCCGTGCCGAGCAGCTTGTGGCTTTCTCGAAGATAACTCCCTATGCCATCGCCAAGACCGGGCTTCTGATTTTGACCAGAAGCGCAGCCGCTTCAGAAGCTTCTTCAGGAATAACGGTCAACATGGTTTCTCCCGGGCTTATCGAGGGAGGAGCGCTGCCTGAGGCTAAAAATATCCCTGCGGGCAGATTGGGAAGGTTTAAGGATATTTCGAGTGCTGTCCTCTTTCTAATTTCAGAGAAAGCGGGTTTCATCACCGGAACGAACATCGTCGTTTCAGGCGGCTGGAAGCTCTGACCGGAAAGACATTTATCCTGCCTAAAAGCCAAGGAAAAAAGTAATAATATCTCCTCTGGCTAAAATGAAGCGGACTTCAAAAAAGTCTTGACTTTTCTGAAGTCCGCTTCATAATAGTCGTATGCGTCGTTATCTTGAAGAAGGTATTAAGAAAGATTTTAAAGATAAAATCGTTATTCTCTCTGGTCCCAGGCAAGTCGGCAAAACCACTTTATCCAGGCAACTGGTTTCCTCGCATGCTTACTTAAATTATGACTCAACGGCCGATCGAAAAATTATTAAAAAAGAGGAATGGCCAAGAGATGTTGAGCTAGTAATTCTTGATGAGCTTCACAAAATGAAGAACTGGAAATCTTGGATAAAAGGAATCTATGATACAGAAGGGATTCCACCGGCTCTTCTCGTTACAGGTTCGGCAAGGCTTGAGACTTACCGAAAAGGGGGAGATTCGCTTGCAGGGCGATATTTTTCCTATCGTCTTCATCCTCTGTCTGTCAAAGAAATTTGTTCATTCCTGAATGAAAGCCCCAAGAATGCCTTGGATAACCTTACCAAATTTGGTGGATTTCCTGAGCCTTATTTAAAAAACGATGAGTCCTTTGCTAAACGTTGGAGACGAACTCATGTTGATACGATTATTCGAGAAGATTTATTGGACTTAGAGAAAATCAGAGATATAAAATCAATCGAGATATTGATAGACCTTCTGAGGGCTCGAGTTGGGTCTCCAACTTCTTATAGTTCCTTAGCTAATGATTTACAGGTTTCTATTCATACGGTCAAGCATTGGCTTCAGATACTAGAGAATCTTTGCGTTGTATTTCCTGTTCGACCATATCATAGAAACATTGCAAGGAGCCTGTTGAAAGAAGCTAAGTATTATTTGTATGATTCTGGCGCGGTTGATGGAGATTTAAGTGCTAAGCTTGAGAATGTTGTCGCCTTGGCTCTTTTACGTGAATTACATTTATTAGAGGACTCAACTGGAAGCAAAGTGTCGTTGCATTATCTGAGGGATAGGGAAAAAAATGAAGTGGATTTTTTAACGATTATCGATGGAAAACCAGCACTTATGGTTGAGGTAAAAGTCAGCGATGATAATTTCTCTAAATCCTTGTATCGATTCCATAACTTTTTAAAAGATGCCAAATCGGTGCAGATTGTTTATACTCTTAAACGAAGAAAATCGACAAAAGGAATGGATATGTTGCCTATTCATGAATTCTTGGCTGATTTTAAGTTACTATGAGTATTATAAAGATTTCTTTAAGCTCCTTTAGCTCATAAGGTCTAGTCTTTGTCTCAGAGATGATTTTATTGGTTAGCCGTTAATTTTTTCCAAAATTCCCTCTTGACAAAAGCCAGGAGGAAGATTATTTTATATAAGGTGAACAAAATGGTAAACAAAATGAGGATGGAACTCACAGAGAGGCAGAAAAAGGTCTTGAAAGCCATCGAAGGCTTCATCCTCGAGCATGGCTATTCTCCCACGGTCAGACAACTGGGCAAAGCCCTGAGCATTGCCCATCCTTCGGCTGTCTTCAAGCACCTCCTCAGCCTGGAGAGAAAAGGCTATCTGGAGAGGGCAAGGGGTGAAGTCAGGCTTATGGGTCTCCCGGCTCTTGCGCAGAGTCAAACCCGGGTGCCTTTGGCTGGTCTTGTCCCTGCCGGCCAGCCCAAAGAGGTTTTTGACATTTCAGGAGAGGCAGTCGATGTGCCGGAGTGGATGGTGGGCCGGAGACGTGGAAATGTCTTCTGCATCCGGGTTGACGGCAAGAGCATGGTCGATGCCTACATCGATGATGGAGACTGGGTCCTGGTCGAGCGCACAAACTCGGCAAACTCCGGAGAGATGGTGGTTGTCCTCCTGAGTGACGATTCGGTCACCCTGAAGAGGCTGAAGATGGAAGACGGAAACGTCTTTCTCGTTCCTGAGAACCCGGAGTTTAAGCCGATTGAGGTCAAAGAGCTGAAGGTCCTGGGAAGAGTGATCGGCGTGATGAGGAAATACTGAGAGCGGGGGCTTAGGCTTCGCTCTCCTCGACCTCCGGTCGAGGAACCATGCCCGCTCAGCCTTCAAACGGCCTTCTCCCCATTATGCCTTCGCCCCGGTAAAAGGTTATAGAAAATGAAAAGGAGATGTGTTGTCCATATTGACATCGATGCCTTTTTTGCGGCTGTCGAAGTCCTTCTCAACCCTTCCCTCAAAGGAGAGCCGGTCATCGTCGGCGGCCTTCCCCACGAGAGGGGAGTCGCCTCCACTGCTTCCTATGAGGCCCGCAGATACGGCGTCCACTCTGGCATGCCCCTGCGCAAGGCTTACCAGCTCTGCCCCCAGGGGATATTCATCAGGGGGAATTATCAGATTTATAGAGCTTTCTCCGCAAAGTTTTTCCGCTTGATCTCTCAGTATACGCCGGATGTGGAGGAAGCCTCTTTGGATGAAGCTTACCTCGATTTGACCCGCTGCCGTCCTCTTTATCCTTATTTTTCCCGCACAGTCCGGGAGATCAAGCAAAAGGTGGAGAAAGAGCTGGGGCTGTCTGTTTCGGTAGGGGTTGGTCCCAACAAGATTCTGGCCAAGCTGGCCAGCAAGAAGGCCAAGCCAGGCGGCTTAGTCGAGATTGAGTCAGGCAGAGAAGAGGAGTTCCTGAAGAACTTAGGCATCGAGTCCTTGCCCGGTATAGGTCCGAAGGCCCAGGTCATTCTCAGGATGCTCAACATTCATAAGCTCGGCGACCTCTGGGGCTTGCCGCGCGCAACCCTGCACTCTCTCTTCGGCCTGAACGGCGAAGAGCTCTATCTTCAGTCGAGGGGAATTGACAGCCGGCCGCTGGCAACTTCCTCCATCCCCAAATCCGTGTCCCGCGAGACGACTTTCCTGGAAGACATCTGGGACAGACGCCTGCTCCTCGCTCATCTCGCTTATCTCTGCGACAGACTCACCCTTCCCTTGCGCCAGGGATGCCTTTTTGCCCATATCATCGAAGTCAAGGCCAGGTATTCTGACTTCAAGACCGAAGCGCGGCGCCGGCTTCTCCTCACTCCTGTGCAGGAGATGGGAGAGATTTACAGGATTGCTCAAGAGCTTTTCTTGAAGCTCTTCTCCTCCTCCCGACTGTCGCTGCGCCTGGTCGGAGTGAAAGCTTCTGACCTGGTCAGAGGCAGGCCTCTTTCTCTTTTTGAGCCCTACTCCGACCGGCCGGTGAGGCTGGGCTTGGCGGTTGACCAGGTGAGAGAAAAATACGGGTTTGGCTCGCTGCTCACCATCCGGGAAAAGATGCTGGAGAGCATCTACAGTTTTGAAAAGGAACGAGGCTTTGTCCTGAAGACAGCCTCCTTGACGAGATAAAAGATGTTCATCCCGCTCAGAGTCCATTCTGTCTACAGCAAAGGCAGGGGAGGGGCAACTCTGGAAGAGCTTGCCTCCTGGGCCTCACAGAGAAAACTTCCCTGTGCAGCCCTGGCCGATATCGAAAATCTCCACGGCTGGGGACGCTGGAAGAGGCTGGCAGTGGAGAGCGGCTTCACTCCCCTTTTTGGCTGTGAGATAGAGATGCAGGGAAGGAAATTTCTGTTTCTGGTCAGGAACAGGGAAGGTTACTGGAACCTAATGGAGAACCTCAACCAAAAAGAGATGAAGAAGACAGAGGGACTAAGTATCATCTTCATTCCTCAGCCAGAAGAAAAGGAATTTCCAGAAGCTTTGATGACTGTCCCCGGAGAAGCCCTTTACCTCGGCGCTGATTTTTTCAACCTCAAGAAGGCTTTCCATCTGGCGCAGAAACAGGGCCTGTCCCTGGTTTGGGCCAATCCCCTGAAATTCATAAAGAATCCTGAGAGGTTGATTCTCCTCCATTCCTTCGAGAAAAAGATTCCCTTCCCGCCGGAAAGAGAAAAGTTGAAGGCGAGGATGAAATTTTTCGGGCCGGAGCAGGAAGCTCTGGCCGTTAAAAGATTCGGGTCTGAGGTCGAAGGAATTTTCCGAAAGACCTTTGAGATAGCAGAAAAATGCGAGTTTTCTTTCGCAGACATCACCCCTCCTCTTCCTGAAGACCTTTTCCCCACAACCTTGAGAGAAGTGATGATGGAGAAGCTGAGGAGTCTGAAGAACCTGAGCTGGCGCGGAAGGCAGCGTGCCCAGTATGAGCTTGGTGTTATCGAAAAATCAGGGTTTGCTCCCTACTTCCTCATTGTCCATGACGTGGTCGAGTTTGCGCGGCGCAACGGCATCCTCCACAACCTCAAAGGCTCAGGAGCCTCCTCATACCTCGCCTACCTTTTAGGGATTTCACGCATCGACCCCATCGAGTTCGACCTCTACTTTGAGAGATTCCTGAACAAAGGACGGAACGACCCGCCGGATATTGATTTGGATTTTGATTCGGGCCGGAGAGACCAGGTTCTCAGCTATGTCCTGGAAAAATACGGCCAAGGGAAGACAGGGGCAGCCTTTGTCTGCAGCCTGAAAAACTACCGCGGCCGCTCTGCCCTCTACGAGACAGCCCGAGCTTTCGGAATTCCGCCTGAAGAGGCCAGGTCTTTGAGCAAGAAAGTTCCCTTTTTCGCCGAGCCTGATTTTCTCAAAGAGGACAAGCCTGCCTCAGGCTACAGGGAAATATGGAAGGCAGCCTCTGACCTTAATTCTGTTTACTGCGAGAAATCCCTCCATGTCGGTGGAGTTCTGCTCACCCCTTCGCCTGCAAGCCGCTATCTTCCTCTTGAAGAGTCAGCCAAAGGCTATCTCATGTCCCACTACGACCGGGATGCAGTCGAAGACTTGAAACTGATAAAGCTCGATTTACTTTCAGTGAGGGGGCTGGCTGCCATCTCCGAGACAAGAAAAAAGCTTCGAGTGAGGAATATCCCTGCTCATGACGGGAAAACCTACGAGCTTCTGAAGAAGGCTCAGACCATCGGCTGCTTCCAGGTGGAGAGCCCGGCCATGATGAACCTCCTCCGCCGCATGAGGCCGGAGAATATCTACGAGCTGACCCAGGCTCTGGCTCTTATTCGGCCTGGGCCGACCGAAAGTGGAATGAAGGAATCCTTGCTCCGCATGCGGGAAGGAAAGCCTGTTTCCTGCGACGGCTTCTTAGAGCGAATCCTTCCTGAGACAGGCGGGATTCTTCTCTACGAAGAGCAGGTGATGCAGATTGCGGAGAGGGTGGCAGGAATGCCTGCTGAAGAGGGAGACCTTCTCCGCCGCGCCCTCAAAGCAAAAAGAGTCGGCCCGGAGATTAAAGGAAAATTTTTCAGAGAAGCAGGGGAGAGGGGATATACTGCGGGCGAGATAAAGAAGCTGTGGGAGGTCATGGAGAAATTTTCTTCCTACTCTTTCAACAAGGCACACAGCGCTTCCTATGCCAGCATGGCTTACCAGGCTGTCTACTTGAAGGCTCATCATCCGCTTCCCTACGTTGCAGCCGTGCTCAATGCCGGAGGCGGCTATTACAATCTGGCGGAATACATCGAGGAGGCAAAGAGGATGGGCATCAAAATTCTCGGCCCGGACATAAACCGCAGCTTCTATCAGTTTGAGGTTGAAGGCGGGAGTATCCGGGTTGGCCTGACTTCGATCAAAAGCCTGGCTTCAAAGACCGCAGAGAAGGTCATCGAAGAGAGGAAGAACGGGGAATATCTTTCCGTTGAAGATTTTCTCATGCGCGTGCCTTTGACCAAGACAGAGCTTCTCTTTTTAATCAAGTCAGGCGCCCTGGATTCTCTTGAGCCGCGCCGGACGCGGCAGATTCTTCGCTATTTCAGAGGCTTGGAGGATGTGGAGGAAGTCGGAGAGCTTGACCCGAGGGAGAAGGAGAAGATGCTCATCGAGAGCCTTGGCTTCGACCCTGAAGGAGATTCACTTTCCCTGTTCGAGGGAAAAAGGCCACTGCTTCGAATAAAGGATTTAAAGGGCTATGCTGGCCGGGAAGTGGAGCTTGTGGTCAGGGTGGTGGATGCCCGCCAGAAAGAGACGAGCAGCGGCCGGAAATATTTTTTTCTTTTTGAGGATGAGACGGGAATTCTGGAAGGAGTGGGGGAAGCGCGGTGCCTCAGTTTCGGCTCTCCGCCTGCCTGCTACCTGAGGGGAGAGGTTCGTTGCGACGGCGACAAAAGGCCGAAGATTTTTAACTGCTCATTTCTCAGCCCTTAAAGCTTTTATTTTTCCCTTTCCAATTCTACCGACCCTGAGCTTTCGCCTTCTGTGTCCCACCAACTACCCTTCATCTTATTCCCTTCTACGGTCAGAGTCATTTTGATCTTCAAGAAGCCCTGCCCAGTGTTGACCAGGAAATTACAGCTGAGGTTGTTGTCCTTGAATTCAAGGTCCTCCAATTCTGTATCCTGGAGCATCCCCATCGAATCGGAAACCTTTCCTTTGTATCCCCCCTCTTTCTTTTCCAGGACAAGAGTTAACTTATCCGCTTCGGCTGCATTGGGAACTTCGGTTTGCCCCACCCATTTGCCGCTCAAGTCGGCCTGTTGGCAGAAAAAGATCCCAGAGGAAAGAGCCAGAAGGAAGACAAGGGAAATGAAGATTGAAGAACTATTTTTCATCTCTTTCTCCTTTTCTGATTCATGCGAAATAGAGCTTGGATAGATTTAATCAACAATGTCATAAACTTATACGTATTTCTAAAATAGAAGGTTTCATAATTTTCAGCTAAACTAATACAAACGCAAGTCATCTTGTTATAATGATGCCTGAAATATTAATTTTTATTTGAAATAAAGAGGGGAGGACCATGGATGTCATTCATGCCATAAAAGAGAGAAGAGCCTACCGCTCCTTGGAGCCTGTTAAGATTACAGAAGACTTGATTCGGGACTTGGCCCGCTGCGCCGGGCTTGCCCCTTCCTGCTTCAACAATCAACCCTGCCGATTTGTTTTCGTTTACGATTCTCAGAGTTTAAAAAATATGCAGGAGGCTCTTTCCAAAGGAAATGAATGGGCTTATTCAGCTTCGCTGATTGTCGCTGCCTTCAGCAGAAAAGAGGACGACTGCATCATCAAGGAGAGAGTTTATCATCAGTTTGATTGCGGTTTGGCGGTTGGTTTTCTCCTGCTCAGAGCGACGGAATTGGGCCTCGTTGCCCATCCTATTGCCGGCTTCAGCCCAAAGAAGACAAAAGAAATTCTCGGCATTCCTGAAGAGTACGAAGTCATCACTTTGATCATCGTTGGCAAGCATTCAGAGAAAATCAGTTCTTTGCTTTCAGAGAAACAGGCCGAACAGGAAAAAGCAAGGCCGGAGAGGCTGCCCTTTGAGAGAATTGCCCATCTCAATAGATTCCGGGTTTAAATTATTTCATATGTCATATCTTCCCCAGGCGAAACCTTATCGTCTCTTTGTAGGTGAATCCTTGAGAATCGGAAAACATATGCTCCGTTCTGAACAAAGCATTTCAATTTGACACTTTTTGCGTTCCTTGTTATTCTTTTGCCAAGCTATTCAAGTGGAAAGAGAGGATGGTCGAGTCTCTCATAACAGAAACCATAGAAACATCTCCTGAAAAATTAAGAGAAGGCTCCTACCTTGCGAGCAATTAGAGGGGGAGTCGGGCTCGTATCCGATTTGTTTTTTAGCTACTAAGATAGAAAGAAATAAAAAAATAGAGGAGGTAAGATGTTAGAGAAGTCAATTTATGAGCTATTTAAAAATGTTTGCGAGAAGAACAAAGATAAGGTCGCTTACCGGTATAAAGATAGGACGAGTTGGAAGCCGGTAACCTGGGGAGAGCATCAGGAAACCTGCAAGAAAATATCCAAAAGCCTGATGGCTTTAGGAATCAAGAAAGGCGACAAAGTCAATATTCTAAGCTGGACAAGGCTGGAATGGATTCAGCTCGATATGGCAGCAGTGAGCATCGGCGCTGTAACCGTCGGAATCTATCACTCCAATTTGTCAGATGATTGTGCCTATATTATCAATCATAGCGATGCAGTGGTTCTCGTTGTCGAAAACCAGGACCAACTGGATAAGATTTCCGTTGTCCGGAACAAACTGACTCATCTGAAGCATATCGTTATTATTGACGGGGAGCCGTCCGGTTTAAAGGGTGTAATGACCTGGAAGGAATTTATATCAAAGGGCATAAACGTTGCCGATGATGAGTTTCTTGCGAGGACGGCTGAAATACAGCCTGGGGACGTGGCTTCACTCGTTTATACATCTGGAACAACCGGCGTCCCAAAGGGCGCGATGATTACCCACGAGAACCTGGTTTTCACTTCCTGGTCAGCCCTCCAGTCGATTCTGGTGCAGCCTCATTTTGAAACTCTGCTTTTCTTGCCGCTCCCGCATGTCTTTGCCAGAATCATTGTTTATGTCTGCATTCGAGCAGGGCTTACGGTAAATATCGGCGAGAGCATTGATAAAGTAGCGGATAATTTAAAAGAAGCCAAGCCGCATTTCTTTGCCACTGCGCCTCGGGCTTATGAAAAAACTTATATTAAGGTCATCTCCAATGCCCAGGATTCAGGCGGAATTAAGTATAAGATTTTTAAATGGGCAGCTAAAGCAGGCTATGCTGTGAGTCGATTGCAGCAGCAGAAAAGGCCAGTCACCGGCTTTCTCGCCTTCAAACATAAGCTTGCCAACAAGCTTGTTTTCTCTAAAATTCAAGCAGCTTTAGGAGGCAATCTCGTCTATGCGGTTTCTGGAGCAGCGCCTTTAAACAAGGCGCTTGCAGAATTTTTCCATGCCTGCGGTGTTCTTATCCTGGAAGGTCTTGGCATGACAGAAAATACTTCGTTTACAAATGTCAACCTCTACAATAACTATAAGTTCGGTACCGTTGGCCCGCCCGGTCCGGGGATTGAACAGAAAATTGCGCCAGATGGTGAAGTGCTGTTCAGAGGCAAAAACGTCATGCTCGGTTACTATAAAAGCCCTGAAGAGACGGCGGAGGCAATCGACAAGGATGGATGGCTTCATACAGGGGATATCGGCAAGATTGATGAGGAAGGCTTCTTGAGCATCACCGACCGTAAGAAGGATTTAATCGTAACCTCGGGCGGAAAAAATGTAGCGCCACAGCGGGTTGAGAATATCATGCTGACGTCGCGTTACATCGGCCAGGCAGTAGTTTATGGCGACAGGAAGAAATATCTGACAGGCGTGGTCACGCTCAATCAGGATCAGGTAAAAGAATGGGCAACGAATCAAGGCATCGCAGTCAGCAGCTGGGAGGAGCTCTGCAAACACCCAAAAGTTGTAGAGTTAATCGATAATGAAGTTCAGGAGAGAAACAAATCCCTGTCCTCTTTCGAGACCTTGAAAAAGGTTATAATCTCTCCTAATGAATTCAGCATCGAAAGCGGCGAACAGACAGCATCTCTAAAGGTCAAACGCAGCGTAGTGACGGAAAAGTACAAAGGACAGCTTGATGCGCTGTATGAGGATTGAATTTAAACAAAATAACCTGCTTCAGAAGATATGAAAAAACGGAAAACAGGAAAAGCATTATCTTAGATGACGATTTCTTTGGGGATTTCCCTCAGATTAAAATTTGAGGCCATGCTCCTGCAGTAGGCTCCGGCTCCGAGCACAGCCAGAATGTCACCTCTTTCTGGGAGCGGCATCTCCATCTCTCTGGCAAAGATATCGCCGCTCTCACAGAGATTTCCGGCAACTGTGACCCGCGCCTTTTGTCTATCCTCCAGCTTGGAACAGTTGACGATGTGATGTTTGGCTTCGGCATAGATGGAAAGCCGGGGCGCAGCGTTGAAGGTTCCGGCATTGACGCAGGCGAAGAGATTGCCATAGCTCTTTTTCAGGTACTCAACCTTGAGCAGCAGAACACCGGCATCTCCGACCAGATATTTCCCAGGCTCAACGGCAATGGCTTTTATCTTCAGTGCCGATTGTTCGATTTTGCGTGAAATGTATTCGGCATAGTCGTCAAGCGGAAAGACTTCGTGCTCTGCAGAATATCTGGGGCCGAATCCGCCGCCAAAATCAAGAAACTCAAGGGGAAAACCTTTTGCCTGCAACTCCACTGCCTTCCCCACCATTTTATCGACAGCTTCCTTCACCTCTTCAAAGTCTTCTCTTGTCCAGCCTGAGCCGAGGTGTTGATGCAATCCTGCCGGGATAAAGCCGTAGTCTTGAGCTTTGGCAAATGCTGATACAATCCTGCTTTCTTCGATGCCGAATTTAATCGGAGTCCCGTCGGACGACTTTTCGCCGGCCGTAATTACCTTCGAGCTAAATCCTCTGCCAATCCCCGGATTCCATCTCAAAGAAACCTTTATCTTTTTCTTCTTGAACCATTTTTCTTTTGCTTCTTTCATCAGCTCCAGCTTCTTCGGCATCGATGTTGACGATTATCCCCTGTTGAGCGAATGCCTGTTTGATGTCCTCCAGGCTGAGGCTTGTCCCGGTAAAAAGTATTTTTTCTGTGGAGAATCCGCTGCGCAAAGCCCGCTTGATTTCCCCGGGTGAGACGGCATCAATCCCGCCGCCTGCGTCTTTAACAATTTTGAGAATCCCTTGATGCGGGTTGGCCTTCATGGCGTAATAGATTTGAATTTCTAATGAAGTGCTGTCAGCAAAGGCTTTAAAAAGCGTTCGATAGTTGGAGAGAATCTGGGCTTTGCTGTAAACGAGAAGGGGAGTTCCGTGCTCGGCGGCCAGCCCCGCCGCTTGCCTTTGGCCGAGATAGAGTTTCCCGCCTCTGGCCTTAAAAAAATTGTTCTCCCACCAATGGCTCATTTTTGAATCTTATTTTTTTCGAATAAATCGAGCTGGCCTTTTCCTGATTTCTTCATCAGCTCTTTGAGAAAAGGATACTGGACGAGGAGAAGGTCGGGAATGTCCAATTTTTCTCCGGTGACCATATTTTTGATTTGAAGGGCGTTGGCCAATGCCTGACCCCGATAGTGGTTATTGGTGATGACGAAGACTTTGCTGCTTCCTTTTCCCAGGTCTTTTATTCTCTTGATCCATTCTTCGAGCTCGTTTTGAGCATAAAGATAATTGTAGCGCTCATCCCGGCCTGCGTCCTGTTTAAACCA
>CAZGMN010000039.1:15790-17523 GCA_964526905.1 uncultured Eubacteriales bacterium | reverse complement strand
GGACAAGGTGAAAACCGAAGTCGGCTTCACAGGAACGCTCGCCGAATTTTTCGATCATTTGCGCAGCGACCCCAAATTCAAACCCGCAAGCCGCGAAGCGTTGACCCAGGGCTATTATGACATTGGCAAAAAGGTCGAGATAACGCCTCATGGCCACGTTGCAGCTCTCGATGTTCGGCCAGGGGTCTCCCTTTCTGGGAGTCGTTGTCGGACCTTTAAGGATGACATGGCATTTCTTTATCTCTTCCAGGACATCATCGGGGATAGATTTGTTGCATGCCGACCGATTTTCTATGGTCAATCCTTCTATATTCCTGAGTTCGATTTTTCCTTTCTTGACCTCGTCCTTGAGCATGAACTCGAGGACCCGCCGAGCGTCCTTGGCGATATAAGGCCCGATACCGTCTCCGCCGATGATGCCGATGATAATCGGCCGCAGCTTTGAATAGTCAATCCAATCAGCGCCTTTTTTCATCTCCTCGACGCGTTTGAGCTGCTCTTTGAGGATCTGGGCTAAATGTTCTTTTGCTTTTTCGATTGCGGAAATATCCATCATGAGTCCTCCATGAAATATAATAATATTTGATTCAAAATAGACAAAGCATATTATAATTTTTTTTAACGAAAATCAACACAGACCATGAAAAATTTTTAGGGATAGGCTTCGCAAATTTGCCATAAATTCTTGCTGCGTTAGAGATTGAGAATTTGGGAAATAGCCGCAGCGACCAAATTCTCTCATCATGGACTTGGAAATGCTATTTTAAGGCATTGTTTGAACTTTTTCTTTCACTATTATATATTAACAGCCCGTCGTCGCTTTGGAAGAAAAGCTTTATAATTTCAAAGACGGAGTCAGTGAAATGTTAGAATCTTATTTTAAACAAGAGTCTGAACGTAAGTTGCTGGGAATCCCATCCCTGCCTCTCAATCCCGAACAAACAGCAGAGGTCTGTCAGCTTCTTGAGAAGCCGCTAAAAGGTCAAGAAGAACTCTTTTTGAGCCTTATAGTGAATAGAGTTTCGCCGGGAGTCGACCCCGCGGCAAAGGTTAAGGCCGAATTCTTGACAAGGATTGCCCGGGGAGAAGCCTCTTCGCCCCTTATCTCCAGGAAAAAGGCGGTCGCTCTGTTGAGCACGATGCTTGGAGGCTACAACGTTGAGCCCCTTATTTCTTTTCTGGAAGACAAGGAGCTTGCCGAAGAAGCAGCAAGTGCTTTGAAGCAGATTATCCTTGTTTATGGCGCCTTTGATAGAGTTGTTGAGATGTCGAAGAAGAATCCCTATGCCAAAGATGTTCTGAATTCCTGGGCTAAGGGCGAGTGGTTTCTTTCCCGGCCCGAGCTTCCGGAAAAAATTCATTTGAAAATTTACAAGGTCGAGGGCGAAGTTAACACCGACGACCTCAGCCCGGCTAAGCATGCCTGGAGCAGGCCTGATATTCCCTTCCATGCTCTCTCCATGGGGGAGATGAGATTTCCAGATGGAATCGAAATTATCAAGAAATTCCGTGAAGAAGGAAAAAGAGTAGCCTTTGTTGCGGATGTTGTCGGCACCGGTTCTTCAAGAAAGTCTGCCACAAATTCTATGATGTGGCATATCGGCGAGGATATTCCCTCTGTTCCTAACAAACGCAGGGGAGGTGTTGTCCTGGGCGGTTTGATCGCACCGATTTTCTTTAATACAGTAGAGGACTCGGGAGGATTGCCCCTCATCTGTAATGTGGCTGGGATG
>CAZGMN010000039.1:7283-15780 GCA_964526905.1 uncultured Eubacteriales bacterium | reverse complement strand
AATCAGGGTGCTATTCTCGATGAGCAGGGAAAGAAGCTTTCCTCCTTCCAGTTTCATCCGGCAACAATCAAGGATGAATACCGGGCAGGAGGACGTCTGTCATTGATCATCGGGCGTTCCTTAACCGCAAGGGCACGGAAGATGCTTGGAATGCCAGCAGCCGATTTCTTCACCACCCTCAAAAGTCCTTCGCCAAAAAAAGGCCAGGGCTTTACTCTGGCCCAGAAGATTGTCGGTAAGGCCTGCGGCAAAGAAGGTGTCCTTCCTGGAACAGCCTGCGAGCCGAAAATGACAACTGTTGGCTCTCAGGATACAACAGGCCCGATGACAGCCGACGAACTGAAAGAGCTGGCCTGCATCGAATTCCAGTCGGATTTCTTCATGCAGTCTTTCTGCCATACGGCGGCCTACCCGAAAGTGGCTGATGTCAACATGCATAAGACCCTTGCCCAGTTTATTGTCGAACGAAAAGGAGTCGCGTTGAAGCCTGGTGACGGCGTCATCCATTCCTGGATAAACCGCTTTTTGATTCCTGATGCCATGGGAACAGCCGGCGACTCTCATACGCGGTTTCCCATCGGCCTTAGCTTTCCTGCTGGCTCAGGACTAGTGGCCTTTGCTGGAGCCTTGGGTTTCATGCCCCTGGACATGCCGCAGTCGGTCCTGGTGAAGTTCAGCGGCGAGATGAATCCTGGGATAACTCTCAGGGATGTAGTCAACGCCATTCCCTATTTTGCCATAAAAGAGGGGCTTTTGACGGTTGCTAAAGAAGGTAAGAAGAACGTCTTCAACGGCAGAATCGTTGAAATGGAGGGGCTTCCCAATTTGGCGGCGGAGCAAGCTTTCGAGCTCACCAACGCCACTGCCGAAAGGTCGGCAGCCGGCGGAACCATTGCCCTCAGCGAAGAGAGCGTGGCCCGCTATCTCAGAAGCAATGTGGCCCTGATGGAAAAAATGATAGAGGATGGCTACCAAGATGTTGACGCTTTACGGAGGAGGGTAGAGGCTTGCAAGATTTGGCTTGATAAGCCTGTTCTTCTCCGCGCAGATAAAAACGCCGAGTATGCCGCAGTCCTGGAGATAGACCTATCTGCCATCAAAGAGCCGATTCTCGCCTGTCCCAATGACCCTGATGATGTCAAGCCTCTTTCTGAGGTTGCGGGTGACAGGATCGATGAAATCTTCATTGGCTCATGTATGACAAATATCGGCCATTTCAGGGCAGCAGGCAGGATTTTCGAAGGCGCAGGTCAGCTGAATACCCGTATCTGGTTGACGCCGCCGACAAAAATGGACAGAGCCCAGCTGATAAGAGAAGGTTATTATGCCATTTATGCCGCTGTCGGGGCGAGGACAGAAATCCCGGGATGTTCACTCTGCATGGGAAATCAGGCCAGGGTTCAGCCTGGCGCAACAATCATCTCGACATCCACCCGTAACTTCGACAACCGGATGGGAGATAGGGCTCGCGTCTACCTCGGCTCAGCCGAGCTGGCAGCCATTGCTGCTCTTTCTGGACGCCTACCCAGACCCGAAGAATATTTTGCAATCTTCAGAGAAAAGATTATTCCTCATCAAGATAAGATTTACAGATACCTCCAGTTCAATGAGATGAAGGGCTTGTCACTTGAATATTAATGAAAAGCGCCCTAAATTCTGTGATAGGAATAAAATTGTGGCTCTAGCAGCTAAATTTAAACGGCCTGAGTTAAAAGAGTTTTGCTTGCTGACTTAGAGACCAAGAAAACTTAAGGGTACGAACCCATTTCTGCCTGATTAATGTTTTAACCGGAGGAAGCATGATTCATTTGGAAGGGAAAAAAACCTTAATCACAGGCGGCTCGAGGGGAATCGGCCGTGCAGCTTCGATTCTCTTTGCCAGAGCTGGAAGCGATGTGGCCCTAAGTTTTGTGAAGCATCGGGAGGAGGCGGAGAAAGTCAGAGATGAAATTGTAAGGATGGGAAGAGAATGTTTGGTTGTCCAAGCCGATATCTCAAAAAAGGAAGATGTCGATTCTTTGGTTAGCAAGGTTATAGCCAGATGGGGCAGAATAGATATCCTGGTCAACAATGCCGGGATATGGACCTATGGAGAGATGGGGAAGATGAATGAAGAGGTATGGGCGGAGACGATGAAAATCAACCTGGATGGTGTTTTTTTTACCTCGAACGCAGTCGTTTCTTTTATGAAGAAGGAGAAAAAAGGTTGGATTGTAAACATAGCCTCGACTGCCGCCATAAGGGGCGAGGCTTTTCATTCCCACTATGCAGCCAGCAAAGGGGCCATTGTTTCCTTGACCAAATCTCTTGCTGTGGAGCTCGCGCCCTACAACATCCGTGTCAACTGCGTCGCACCGGGATGGGTTGATACAGACATGTGCTCTGAAGTTTTCAGCGATCCAGATTTTCGAAAAGAAGTTCAAGACTCTATTCCTCTTAAAAGAATCCCTTCGGCGGAGGATATTGCCGGGCCGATTTTATTTTTGGCCTCTGACCTTGCCCGGCACATCACAGGCGAAGTTTTGAATGTCAACGGCGGCTCTGTGCTCTGTTCCTGAAAGAGATGAAAACATCTTGCGGAATTGAGCTGATTTTGATAACTTTTTAGAATAGATTCAAGGAAGGAGGTCATGATGGAGGAAGAAATCGGAAAAATAACTCACTATTTCTCCAAAATAAACGTGGGAGTCCTTGAGCTTTCCAAAGGAAAGCTCCAGGTTGGAGATACAATCCATATCAAAGGGCATACCACAGATTTCTATCAAAAAGTTGAATCCATCCAGGTGGAGCACGCCTCTGTGGAGACAGCCAAGCCGGGCCAGCCGGTGGGAATTAAAGTTGAAGGACCTGTCAGAGAGAATGACCTTGTCTTTAAAGTGACAGAGGATTGAGGCCTTGCTGTTTGTTTTCTCTTCTTGAAGCCGATAATATGGCTTCTGCTAATTCAAATTACTCTTTTAAGGTGAGGAGATTAAGATGAAAAATCACCCCCAGAATCATCCTCTTCAGCTATTGACTGGAGCAGGGAGCTCTGACAAGATAAAAAAAAGCCGAAAAATATTTCTTGAAGTTTATCTAAGAGAGGAGATGTATTCTTGAAGAAGAATATTCCCTCTGAAAAAGATCTGCAGAAATCTCTGCGCGACTGGAAAGGGGAGAATTACGAAAACAATAGAGATGAGCCTTATCCACATAAGAAAGATTTCACTACGGTCTCAGGAAGACCAATCAAGGAGCTTTACACCCCTCTTGACCTTGATGGCTTTGACTACCAAAAGGAATTGGGTTTTCCTGGTGAATATCCATTTACGAGAGGAATCCATCCAACCATGTACCGTGGCCGTCTCTGGACAATGCGCCAGTTTTCAGGCTTCGGTACTGCCGAAGATACGAACAAAAGGTACAAATACCTTCTCTCTCAAGGTCAAACAGGGCTGAGTGTCGCCTTTCATCTGCCGACTTTAATGGGAATTGATTCTGATCATCCTCTGGCTCAAGGAGAGATAGGGAAATGCGGTGTGGCAGTGGATTCTCTTGCGGATATGGAAGTTCTTTTTGACGGCATTCCTTTGGATAAAATTTCAACTTCGATGACCATAAATCCGCCTGCTGCTGTTTTATGGGCGATGTACATTGCTGTTGCCGAGAAACAGGGCGTCTCTCCCAAGGTTATTTCAGGGACAATTCAAAACGATATCCTGAAGGAGTATATCGCCCAGAAGACTTTCGTCTTTCCTCCAAGGCCCTCGATGAAACTGATTGTTGATACCTTTGAATACGGAACAAATGAGGTTCCCAGATGGAACACTATTTCCATTTCCGGATATCATATAAGGGAGGCCGGCTCAACAGCTGCCCAGGAACTGGCTTTCACTTTAAGGGATGGGATAGAGTATGTTGAATGGGCTCTGAAGAGAGGTCTGGATGTGGACGATTTTGTCCCCCGCCTTTCTTTCTTCTTCAACGCTCACAATGATTTTTTTGAGGAGATTGCCAAGTTCAGAGCAGCCAGAAAGATCTGGGCAGAGGTGATGAAGGAACGGTTTAAAGCGAAAAATCCAAGGAGTCTCTGGCTTAGGTTTCATACCCAGACTTCAGGAGTTTCTTTGATGGCTCAACAGCCGTACGTCAATGTGATCAGAGTGGCTGTTCAAGCTTTGGCAGCCGTCTTGGGTGGGACTCAGTCTCTTCACACCAATTCCCTTGACGAAACTTATGCTCTTCCATCTGAAGAGGCGGTGACGATTGCCCTTAGAACCCAGCAGGTCATAGCTTATGAAAGCGGGGTGGTCAATTGTATAGATCCGCTGGGAGGGTCATATTTTATCGAGAAGCTGACAGGCGATATGGAAAAAGAGGCCAAGGAATACATCAAAAAGATTGATGACATGGGAGGAATGGTTAAGGCGATCGAGCTTGGGTTTCCTCAAAAAGAAATAGCCGATGCTTCCTATCGCTATCAAAAAGCAGTGGAAAAAAGAGAAAAGATCATTGTCGGGGTCAACGCCTTTGAGATGGAACATGAGCCGATTCCGATTCTGCACATTGATGAGTCGGTTCCTCAACAGCATCTGGCCCGGTTGCAAAAGGTTAAGAAAACAAGGAATAAGGCCCAAGTCAGAGAAAAACTTCATGACCTGAAAGAAGCGGCTAAAAATGAAGAAAATTTGATGCCGTTTATTTTAAAGGCCGTCAAGACCTATGCCACTTTAGGGGAGGTCATGGATTCTTTAAAGGAAATTTACGGAGAATACAAAGAGCCGATTACCTACTGATAGCGTTAGCAGGCTGTGAGAAATATGGAGGATTGAATGACAGAGAAGAAGATCAGAGTCCTGATCGCCAAGCCCGGGCTGGATGGACATGACCGGGGAGCAAAGGTTATTTGCCGCTCGTTGAGGGATGCGGGTTTTGAAGTCATCTACACCGGCCTGAGGCGGACACCCGAAGAGATTGTTCATTCTGCCGTTCAGGAAGATGTTGACTTGATCGGCTTGAGCATTCTTTCTGGTGCCCATAATGTCCTCTTTCCCAAGATCATGAATCTCCTCAAGGAAAAAGGGGCGGAGAGTATCGCCGTCGTTGCCGGGGGAATCATTCCTGACAAGGACATTCCTTCTTTAAAAAAAATTGGAATAGCCGAGATTTTCTTGCCTGGTTCATCGACTCAGGATATTATCGATTGGATTAAAAAGAATGTGAAGGATGACGAATCTTAATATAATAGGATAAATAAATTGCTTGACTTTGATTTTTTTAATCATAATAATGAGGGAAAACGAACATGACCAAGAGATTCTTTTCTCTGATCATTGTCCCGCATCACAGAGGTAAGTCTAAGACAATCACAATTTCGCAGAAAAAAATTAAAATCTTGTTAGGAATCTTCGCCTTTCTCTTTCTTTGTTTAAGCGCTTTGCTTGTTGATTATTCTTTAATGAGCGGCACGAGGCAGAAGTATAAAAAATTAAAGGCAGAGAATGAAGTTCAGAAAGAAACAGTTGTTCAGCTCAAGGCTTCAATGGATAAGCTCAAAGCAGCGGTAACGAATTATGAGACCTATGTCAGCAAGATCAATCTTATGTTTGGAATCAAATCTCCTGAAGTTCTAAGAGAGGTCGGTGTGGGAGGAGGAGAGAGAGCCAACAATCAGGAGCCAGACCTCTCCTCTGATTCTCAACAAGTCACTCTGGTTCAAGCAGAGAACATCAGCCTGAAAGCAGAGGGTATCGAGAAGAGCTTAAGCACTTTGGTCCGCTTCCTGGAGGATAAGAAAACGGAACTTGCCACTAAACCTTCCATCTCTCCAACAACCGGCTGGACGACCTCTCCTTTTGGCGAGAGGACAGATCCCTTTACTGGGAAAAGAACTTTTCACTATGGCATCGATGTCGCATCCGGCTATGGGAATCCTGTTGTTGCTACAGCTGACGGGACTGTTCTTGAGCTGAAGAGAAAAGAGGAAGATAAGATCGGAGGAAATACGATCATCCTCGTCCACGGAATGAGCGGCTATACAACTTTCTATTGCCATCTGAGCAGATTCAACGTTAAGCTTGGGCAAAAGGTCAAGAGAGGAGATGTTGTCGGATTTGTGGGAAATACGGGCAAAGCCTTAGGACCCCATGTCCATTATGAAGTTCACTTTAACGGAAAGCCACTCAATCCCTGGATCTTTATTTTAGAAGAATAAAATTTCATTCCGAATCGTCTTCAGTTGCTTCCAAATCCTTCTCACTCCAGTCGCTCGCTTGAAATTTTATATAATGAGTTTGGATGAGCTAAGCTTATCTCCGACTCTTACTCTTGCACCAAGACAAAAAGCATAGGCATCCATTTTTTTTCGGCCTTCGGGTTGAAGATTCTGGACAAGAAAGGTTGTCCTCTCTCCACAACAGACTTCGATGCCTTCTTTTTTAATCTCTAAAATCTCTCCGCTTGAGGAAGATGGGCTGAATTTGCCCTCTACCCGCTTTCCCTTTAAGATTATTATCCTTTTCTCATTGAGGAAAGTATAAGCTGAGGGCCAGGGAGTAAAAGCTCTTACCTGTCTTTCTATCCGAGGCGCGTTTTTCGACCAGTCGATTTTTCCATCCTCTTTGCTGAGCTTGGGGGCATAAGTCGCTTGGGAATGGTCTTGCGGGCGATGTTCCAGGCTATCGACTCGGGCTATGCTTTCAACCAGAAGCTCTGCTCCTTTTTGGGCTAAGCGGGCTTCGAGCTCAGCGGCATTCTCCTCAGGAAGAATCTCAACTTCCTCCTGAGCGAGAATATCCCCTTCATCCATCTTTTCATTGAGCTCAAAAATGGTGATTCCTGTTTTCTCTTCCCCGTTTAAGAGGGCCCACTGGACAGGAGAAGCTCCTCTGTATTTTGGCAAGAGGGAGAAGTGGAGATTGAGAGAGTGATACTTCGGAAGATAAATGATCGAAGCAGGGATAATCTGGCCGTAGGCCACGACCACAATCAGCTCGGGCTGGATTTCTCTTATTTTTTCCAGCACAGCGGCGTCCTGTTTTATCTTTAGAGGCTGACAAGAAGAAATGTTTCGCTCCAAGGCCGTCCGTCTCACCGGGCAGGGCATGAGTTTTTTTCCTCTTCCTGAGGGCTTATCCGGCTGGGTGATGATGAGCTCGATGCTGTGACCGGCCGCGGTGATTCTCTTCAGAGAGGGCAGTGCTGAGGCAGGACTGCCGAAGAAGACAATTCTCATCAAATCTTGCCCGTTTGAAATTTCCTTTTCAATTTTTTTCTGATGAGATTTTTTTTGAGGGGAGAAAGGCGGTCGATGATCAGTTTTCCGTTGATATGGTCGATTTCATGGCAGAAGACGCGGGCCAGGAGGCCTTCGGCTTCGATAATTTTTTCTTCTCCTTTTAAATCCATTCCCTTGACGACAACTCGAAGAGGCCTGGTGATTTTTTCGCTGATCTCTGGAAGCGAAAGACAGCCTTCTTCCAAAGTGTCTTCTCCTTCCTGGTCGATGAGCTCCGGATTGGCCATGATGATCAGGTCTTGTTTGTCCTCTCCAATGGAGAGGTCAATTGTGATCAGCCTTTTACTGACATTGACTTGAGGGGCAGCCAGGCCAATTCCCGGAGCCGCATACATGGTCGCGGTCATGTTACGGGCCAGCTCCTCTATATTGTCATCGATAGTTTTTATCTCCTCGGCGTTCTTGATTAATACTGGATTTCCGTATTTTATAATTTGAAGTAAAGCCATTTTTCTTATGCCGATATTTTAATAGATTTCTCTCTTGGATTCAATTTTCCTCTTCTATCCTTAAACTTTCAAAAGCTATTATCGACCGGCCTTCTCGCTTAGCTCGAAAAGGATATGCCATTTTTTACGATCTCTTCTGAATTCTGAAGGCCAAGGAGCTCTGGAAAAAACGTGCACCCGATTCATTTAAATAAAAGATAACAATTTTTTTTGAGGTTCGGTCAATAAGTTGAACGTCTAACGCTTCTGCCGAGTCTCAAATGATTGCAGAAGGAGGAGCCGGTTCATCCGCAGCGCCTGCATTCCTAAGCGGGATATTGACGAGATAAACTCCAATGAGGACCAGAACCAATACGCCAACCCAATATGGATGTGCAAAAAACACTAAGAGCTTAGGAAGGAATCCTAGTTGGCGCGATGCCGCCCAGCCAGCCAGAAAACTGTGGTCGCCAAAAATTTCTGGTATCTTGACCTTAATGATGTTTTGAGGAGGCAGATAAAGGAATGTCCAGGCTGCTCTGACGAGCGCTGTCAGTGCTTCTCCGGCGATGAGCCCGGAAGCGAGCAGTATTCCGACGTTTTCAACCCTTGCTTTTTGGGCGGGATTGAAATTTTTCTTCAAAGCCTTTCTGTCGACGATGGCCCTCATCACGCCTCCGCAGAAAATAGCGAACGTGGTTTCAAAGGGAAGGTACATCCCGACAGCAACAAGCATTGGAGAGCGAACCTTAACAAGAATAAAGACAAATCCCAAGAACATGCCCACAATGAC
>CAZGMN010000039.1:0-7273 GCA_964526905.1 uncultured Eubacteriales bacterium | reverse complement strand
CCAGCCTGGGGGGCGGAAAGCTCTCTGCTTCCAAAGGTGAATGCTCCGTGGAGAACCAGCAGCGGGAAATAAAGGACAAAGGAGGCAACGAGAATTCCAAACATGTCTCCGATCTGCATCTTCCACGGCGTTCCTCCAAGAATATGCCCGACCTTCAAATCCTGGAGCATCTCTCCTGCCACTGCCGATGAGACACAGACCACAGCGGCAACACCGAGGACGGCAGCGACACCGCCAATTCCAGTCGCTCCTATAAGGACCATGAGCAGGGCAGCGATGATAAGGGTGGAGAGGGTCAGCCCCGAGATAGGATTATTAGAAGACCCTATCTGCCCGACGAGGTTGCCGGATACGGCGGCAAAGAAGAAGCCAGCAACAGCCATAACGGCTGCGGCGAGAATGGCTGATCCATATGAGCCAGAAAAAATATTGTAAACAAAAATCATGAGAACAAAAGCCACTCCGAGCCCGGCAAAGACCAGTTTCATATCCAAGTCTTTTTCGATTCTGGACGAGACTTCAACCTGCCCTGTAGCCTTTTTTATATCCCCGATCGACCTCTTGATTCCAGAGCCGAGGGTTTTTCTCATCCTGTAAAGGGTATAACCTGCACCGACAAGCATCCCTCCCACAGCAATTGGCCTGATGATGAACTTCCAGACGTTGATCATCATCGTGCTCCAATCCACTTGGGCCATGGTGACTGAGGGGCCATAAAATCTCTCTACAAGCTGAGGTCCCAAGAAATACATCAGGAGAGGAGCAAAGAGTCCCCAGGCAAGAACACCGCCTGCAAAGTTCAACGAGGCAAGCGTCGGGCCAATGATGTAGCCGACACCAATATAAGCAGGATAGATGCCAGGCCCTGAGACTGCAGCCGTTCCGCCGGCGCCAACCTTAGGTGCGTCTTTAACAGCGCCTAACCTTACGAAGCTGGTTCCTATGTTACCGACTTTGATGAAGAATTCCTTTGTCGAAGCGAAGAGCCTGATAGCTCCCAAGGCGAAAATAAATGCTCCGACTCCCATGGCTTGGAATAAAAACTTGGCTCCGGCACTCCCTTTCTGACCTGCTTTATGGATTTCTCCTGCTGCCACAGACTCTGGGAACTGAAGCTCAGGATCAGTGACCATAACCCTTCTTAAGAAGGTCACGAAGAGGATTCCAAGGAATCCGCCGACGAACATCAGAGCTGAAGATTTTAGATAAGCTTCGATAGTGTTGAATTTTGTCCAGGCTCCGGCAATGAGGAAGGCCGGTATGGTAAATATTGCACCTGCCGCAACAGATTCGCCGATGGAGCCGACTGTTCTGGCGAAATTCTCCTCGAGTATGGAGCCTTTCATGATTCTGAGCACGGCCATGCCGATCACGGCAGCAGGATAGGTGGCAGCAATGGTCATCCCGGCGCGGAGTCCGAGGTAAGCATTGGCAGCACCAAGAAGGACTGTCATGAAAATGCCGAGGATCAAAGCTTTCAGGGTAAATTCCCTTAGCTCTGTCTTTTCTGGAACATACGGCTGATAGCTCATCCCTCACTCCTTAGAGAATAATTAAGAAACTGACTTAATGTATATTAGAATTCATTGAACAAAGTCAAGCTCTTTCATGTGCAAATGCCCTGACTCAATTTTTTTATTTGCGTGAAAACCAAAATTGTGATAAAAAGAGACAAGGAAAGAGAAAAGCATGGTAAACTGGATTAAGAAAAGGCTATTCTGTGATTTGGCCATTGATTTGGGGACCGCCAACACTCTGGTCTACGTCAAGGGGAAGGGAATCGTCGTTAATGAGCCCTCAATCGTCGTTGTCAATAAGAATACCGGAAAGGTGGAAGCTGTCGGAGCGAAGGCAAAAGAGATGCTAGGAAAGACGCCGGCCGATATTCTGGCCATCCGTCCGATGAGAGACGGTGTGATCGCCGATTTTGAGATTGCGGAAAAGATGCTCGATTATTTTATAAAGAAAGCCACAAACAATCGAATTTTTTTGCTCAGGCCAAGAATCGTCATCGGGATTCCTACCGGAATCACCCAAGTCGAAAGACGTGCGGTTAAGGACGTTGCCTTGAGAGCCAAGGCTTCTGAAGTCTACCTTGTCCAACAGCCCGTTTCAGCTTCGATAGGAGCTGAACTTCCTATTTCAGAGCCAACGGGAAATATGATCGTAGATATTGGAGGAGGGACGACGGACATCGCGGTCATTTCCATGAACGGCATTGTCTTCAATCATTCGATCCGCATTGCCGGCAATGAGATGGATGAAGCGATTCTTCAATATCTTAAGAAAAAATACAATTTGCTCATTGGAGAAAGGACAGCTGAGCAGATCAAGATAGAGATCGGTTCGGCTTATCCCCTCGATGAACCTGTAACCATGGAGATAAAAGGGAGAGATCTGAGGGAGGGAATTCCAAAAACGATCGTCGTCGATGACCAAGAGATAAGAGAAGCTCTGGAGGACATCGTCTCTTCGATCATCAATGCCATCAGAGTCGCCCTGGAGAGGACTCCTCCTGAGCTGGCTGCAGACATCATTGACCGTGGGATCATCCTGACTGGAGGCGGCGCTCTTCTCAAGAATTTCGACAAACGGATACGAGAAGAAACGAAACTGCCTGTTTTCATTACCGAAGATCCACTGGCCACTGTTGTTCTTGGCGCGGGGAAGATGCTTGATGACTTGGAACTGTTGAGAAAGATTTCTCTCATTTAATTCAATTCAATTTAATGACTCTTTTCCTTAAAGAGAAAAAAGGCCCTCTCATCCTTATCGCTCTTATCCTTTTCCAATTCTTGCTAATTTCTATCCAGCTTCCCTCAGGTTCGGAAAGAAACTATTTTGAGAAAGCCATATTTTCTATATTCTCTCCCATTCAGCATGGATTCATTTCTTTTTTCAACTCCATCGGAGATCTGTGGAAAAACTATATCGACCTGCGGAGAGTTAGAAGCCAAAACCAGAAAATGAAAGAGGAGATATTTTTTCTTCGTCAGGAGAACATTCTTCTTCAAAACGTCCTCCAAAAACTCAAAAGAGAGAAGGAGATACAGAACAGCCTTTCCGAGCTGCAGGAGAATATTCTGGTAGCAGAAACGATCGGCCTTGACCTGAGCAATTTCTTGAAATCGACGATTATCAATAAAGGCTCGATGCATGGCATCAAGAAGGATATGGTTGTTCTCGATGAAAAGGGAAATTTGGTCGGACGAGTCATTGGTCCGATATCTCTTAAAGAAGCTAAAGTCCAGTTGATTACCGACAATGAGAGTGGGGTGGGTGTGTTTTCTAAGTCGAAAAGTGTTTCAGGTCTGTTGAACGGCGATGGAAACGGGATGTGTTTTTTTAATTATGTCCTGGCCACAAATCAGGATCTTTTGGAGGGAGAAGAAGTCATCACTTCTGGCAAGGATGGCATTTTTCCTTCAGGGATCAGAGTGGGAAAGATTGTTTCCATTGTCAAAGACGGAACGCTTTTTAAGAAGATAAAAGTTGAACCCTATTTTGATGTTCGCCATCTCAATCGAGTGGCCGTCATCATCAGGGAGCCGACGGAGATTTTTTAGAGAAAGAGCGGATGAGAGATTATATTAAAATTGCGCTAAGCATCGTCATTGTCATTGTGCTTTACACCAGCCTGGGCAAAGTCTTTCCTCCTTTGATTTACCTTTTTAATTTTTTCAGCCTGATTGTTATTTATTTTGCCATTCAAAAAGAGGAAATATGGGGAGCCTGTCTCGGTGCGGCCTGCGGTCTTATCCAAGACTCGCTATCCGTTGGGGTTTTTGGCGTCTCCGGCTTGGCAAAAACAATCACAGGTTATCTGGCTGGTTATCTTTCAAAGAAAATCGACGTTCTCTCTGCTTTTCGCAGCTTTGTTTTTATCCTCATCTTAGTCAGCATAGAATTCATTTTATGGGCGCTCCTTTATTCTTTTGTCTTCTCAGAAAAAATCAGCGTTGGAAAGGGCACGATTTTCCTTCAGCCTCTGAGCACAGCCCTTATAGGAAGTGTTACATTTTCTATGCTGAGGGCAACGAAAAAGAGTCAATCATAGGCCAGGCCATGAAAGGCAACAGGATTTATGAAGACCTTTTTCCAATTATAAGAAGAGCCAACGGAATTTTATTTCTGCTTAAAATCATTTTTATTTTTTTGATTCTGAGTTTCTGGAAAGTTCAAATTCTCGACCACGAAAAATACTGGCAAAAATCAGAAGCCAATCGAATACGTGAAATCGCCCTTCCTTCCCAGCGTGGCCTCATCCTGGACAGAAACGGAAAAATTTTGGCTGACAATCGAGGTTCTTTCAAAGTTTCTATCATCAGAGAAAATTGCAAGGATCTTGATAAATCCTGCCGGAGGGTGTCCCGCCTTTTAAAAATGGATGAAGCCGTTTTGAAGGAAAGAATCAAAAAGTATGAGTCTTTGCCTCTTTTCAAGCCTATTGTCGTTAAAGAGAATTTATCTCTTGAGGAAGTCATCCGGATCGAAGCCAGAAAATTGGAATTCCCGGAACTCATTCTCCAAACTGAGCCAAAAAGGTTTTATCCTTTTGGCAACCTTGCTGCGCATGTCGTCGGCTATATCCAGGAGCTTTCCCCCCAGGATATCGAGAAAGGCCTTTATGAAAAAAAGCGCTTAGGAGATCTGGTGGGAAGAACGGGAGTTGAGAAAGAATTTGAGCCTGTATTGGCTGGAAGGGATGGAAAGCTATTGGAGGTTGTGGACAGTTTGGGAAGAGCCAAAGGAGAAGTCTCGAAACAAGAGCCAGGCAAGGGCAAAGATTTGACCTTGACTTTGGATTTTGACCTTCAAAAAAAAGCTGAAGAGTTGTTAGAAGGCAAAGAAGGAGCGGTTATCGTCTTGGATCCTCGGACAGGTGAAATACTTGCCCTGGCCAGCTATCCAACCTACGACCCCAATAGGTTTATCAATCGTTTCACTTCCGAAGAGTGGATTGGCATCGTCAACAGCCCAGTCTTTCCTCTGGAGAACCGAGCGATTCGCGGATTGTATTCCCCGGGTTCGATTTTCAAGCTGACCATGGCCTTGGGCGCTCTTGATCTGGGCTTGATCAACGACAGGACAACTTTCTTCTGCAGCGGCACAATTCGAATTTATGGCCAGACCTTTTCCTGCATGGCTAAATCTGGACACGGCTCGATGAATCTTTACAGCGGCATCAGGAATTCATGCAACATTTTTTTCTATCAGCTGGGAAAAATGATGGATATCGAGAGAATTTCCTACTATGCAGAGATGCTCGGTTTCGGGAAGAAGACCGGTGTCGACCTCATCGGAGAGAAAGAAGGATTGGTTCCGAATCCTGCCTGGAAAGAGAAGGTCAAAAATGAGCCTTGGCAGCCAGGAGAGACAATTTCTGTTTCTATCGGGCAAGGCCCGCTGTTGGTAACTCCTATTCAGGTCGCAGTTCAAACAGCTTTGATCGCCAACCGGGGACGGAGCATCATCCCGCATTTGGTGAAATCCGGCTCCCGAGAGAAGGAAGGGAGCGGCAGCCAAGCTTTTGGTTCTGAGAGTGAACAAGTAAAAATCGATCCCTCCAATTTTGAAAAAGTCATCCGAGGCATGTGGGAAGGCGTCAACAACGAGGGCACCGGGAGAGCAGCCAAAGTGGACCAATTTGATGTCTGTGGAAAAACAGGCTCGACTCAGCTTATGAGCCAGGAAAAGATTGATCAAATAAGGGGGATGGGAAAAGAGATAAAAACTCATTCTTGGTTCACGGGATTTGCTCCTAAGGATCATCCGCAGGTTGTGGTCACCGTCCTTGTCGAGTATGGGGGAATGGGCGGTGCTACGGCAGCTCCCATAGCCAGGCAATTATTTGAATTGTATAGAGAGAATAATGGTCGACAGAAATCTTCTGGGCAATATTGACTGGACCCTGATATTTCTTTTGCTCTTGAACTCTTTTGTCGGGGTCATCTTTATTTACAGTTGCTCTCATTATTCGCCCGGAAATTTCTACTTGAAACAGATTCTATGGATAATTTTGAGCTTAGTTGTTCTTTTTTTATTTCTTCTCTTTGATTATAAAGTCCTCGTTACCTACTCATTTTATTTCTACTTCGTGATTATCTGTATCCTTGGGGGCGTTCTTATCTTTGGCAGATTCCTCAGAGGCGCCAAGAGCTGGATTGTCTTTCCCTTTTTCCATGCCCAGCCTTCTGAGATTGCCAAAATCATCCTCATCCTCCTTCTTGCTTTCGTCTTTTCTGAGTTCAAAACAGAGCGGCTTTCCTGGGGAAAGGGAGCTTTAAGCGCTGGAGTCGTTGCCCTTCCCTTTATCCTCGTTGCTTTGCAGCCTGATTTAGGAACAGCCTTGAGCTATCTTCCTATTTTCCTGGCTTCGACCATTCTGGCCGGATTAAATAAAAAGACAGTTATTTTTTTGTTGATCATCAGCTTGATTCTTGGCCTCTTTGCCTGGAACTTTGTGCTAAGAGATTATCAGAAAAAAAGGCTGACAACCCTCATCTTTCCTGGCCAGGACCCCTTGGGTTCAAGCTATCATGTCACCCAGTCAAAAATCGCAATCGGTTCGGGAGGCCTTTTGGGCAAGGGGTATAAGAAAGGAACTCAAAGCCAGCTGAGATTTCTGCCGGCAAGGCACACAGATTTTATTTTCTCTGTTATCGGAGAAGAATTTGGATTCTTGGGCGTGACGCTTGCTCTATTCTTATACTTTATTTTCCTGCTGAGATTGTTTAAATCTGTCGGGCAGTCAAGGGATAGGGCAGGGGTCTATATCGTCTTTATGGTGGCGATGATGATTGTCTTTCAGTTTTTGGTTAACGTGATGATGGTCATCGGCTTTTTCCCTGTCACCGGAATTCCCCTGCCATTCTATAGCTACGGAGGGTCTTCTCTGCTTACGAATTATTTAGGAATATCGCTTGTCTTGAATGTAAAAATGAGAAGGTTCGTGAATGTCTAAAGGTCAAAAATATGAACATTTTCCTCTTTTGAGGTAAATTTGAGCTTTAGGATAGAGCCGATATTGATTATCATTTATTCACAAATTTTAGCGTGGGCCTTTTTCACTTAACGCTCAATCCGTTTCCTGATGAGCGATTCCTCCACCTCCACGAGGTGCGATAAACACACCCTGCCCTTATCTAATAAAAAGAGGTCATTGGCAATTATCGCTTTGGTGATCTGACCTTATCAGGGAAGTAGCAAATCTTGAGGGGGTATTACCTCGTTACTCATGTCAACGCACTAAATAAGGTTACATTCTCAGTGC
>CAZGMN010000038.1:0-18117 GCA_964526905.1 uncultured Eubacteriales bacterium | reverse complement strand
AAATATTTTGAACAAGGAGTCAGCCGATGAAAAAATTATTACTCTCCTTCTTTCTTATCTTTATTCTTTTGCTCGCTCTTCCTTTTAGCGGAGCAACCAGCCAGGAACAGAAAAAACCCATGACTTTCATGGACATCCTCAATTTGAAAAGGGTGGGAAGAAGCGATCTCTCCCACAATGGTCAGTACCTTCTTTATGAAATCTCCTCGCTTGACTGGAAGGATAACAAATCTTACAGCGACCTCTACCTGGCTTCAACTCAAAGCGGCCCTCTCAGGCAGATGACTTACACCAAGAAGAAAAATGAAACCTCGCCCAGATGGCATCCTGATAATTCCTTCTTTGCCTTTCTCTCCGACCGAGGCGAAAAGAACCAGATTTATTTCATGAATCCAGATGGCGGCGAACCCTGGCCGGTGACAGAAGCCAAAGCCGGAGTCATCTCTTTCGACTGGAACAAGGAGGGCTCTTTTCTTGCTTATTTGAGCGGCGAGGATAAGGAAAAGCAAATCTGGATTCTTCCTCAAAGAGAAGAAAAATCCATTCAGCTGACAAAACATGAAACTCCAGTTGAATCCTGGTTCTGGAGCGCAGACGGCAAAAAAGTCTATTTCATCGCAGCCGATCGCTTCGACGAAAACGAGAAAAAATGGATGAAAGAAGGATTCAATGTCGAGATTGTCGACCCGGTCAGAATCCCCCGCCATCTCTGGGTCATAGACCTGGAGAAAAAAGAAGAAAGAAAGCTCACTTCTGGCGACTTTTCGGTTGAGAGAGCCGTCATTTCCGATGACGGTCAGCATATCGCTTTTCAAGGCGCTCCGACAAACCGTTATGCCACCTCTCTCGACTCCGAGGTTTATCTCCTCGATCCTCAATCTGGAAAATTGGAATGCCTGACTCATAACCAGGTCTCAGAAGGCCCTCTCAGCTTTTCTCCAGACAGCAAATGGCTGGCTTTTGCCGCGCCGGATGAATTCACTTATATGAGAAAAACGCGAATCTATCTCTATCCTTTGGCCGGTGGTGAGATGATCAAGCTTCCTGAAAATTTCGACCTGGATGCCGGAATCTCATTCTGGAGCGATAAAGGAGAGACAATCTTTTTCAATGCCCTGGAGGGCACAGTAAGTAACCTTTTCGCCGTGCCCGTGGCCAGGGGTTCGAGTCCGATGAGGGTCACTGATGAGAGAGCCGCGGTCTCTGCCCGCAAAGATAAAGAGACCGGCCTCATCCTTATCTCCTACTCTGACCCTCACCAGCCATCTGAGATCTATCTGGCCTCAATGAAAACTTTAACCAACAGGAAAAGATGGGTGAAGCTCACCGACTCCAATCCCCAGGTCAAGAATTTCTCTTTGGCCGAGTATGAAAACATTACCTGGAAAAGCAGTGACGGACAGACTATCGAAGGAATTCTCGTCTATCCGCTTAATTATGAACAGGGAAAGCGCTATCCTCTCATCGTCCAGATTCATGGCGGCCCGGCCAGCGCCTACACTCATTCTTTCTCCGGCTCCCACGGAACCTACACTCATGTCTTTGCCGCCAACGGCTATGCTGTCTTTCAACCGAATTATCGAGGCTCTTCGGGTTATGGAGAGAAATTCCGGATGGAGATTTCCGGCGACTACTTCCGCCAGGCTTTCAACGATATCATGACCGGTGTCGATTATCTCATCCAAAGGGGAATCGCTGACCCAGATAAGCTGGGGATGATGGGCTGGAGTGCGGGCGGCCACTGGTCAAACTGGACCCTTGTCTCCACTGACCGCTTCAAAGCCATCTCCACTGGTGCCGGCGCGGTGAACTGGATCTCTCTCTATGCTCAAACCGACGAGCAGGACACCCGCGAATTTTATTTCAAGGGCAAGCCCTACGATAACTGGGACCATTACCTCGAGGTCTCACCCCTGAAATACATCAAAAAGGCCAAGACGCCGACCCTGATTCACTTCGGAGAAAAAGACAGGCGCATTCCCAAGCCGCAGGGTGATGAACTCCACATGGCCCTCAAGAAGCTGGGAGTCCCGACTGAATTCATCGTCTATCCTGAAATGCCCCATGGCCTCACGAATTCCCGCTATCAGTTGGTAAAGATGGAGGCGGAATTTGCCTGGTTTGAAAAATGGATAAAGGGAAAAGAAGGCTGGCTGGACTGGAAAGAGCTGCTTAAGACTTTAGAAGAAAAGGGTGCCTCAGAAAAAGACTAACTCACTCTTAATTTTTCAGGCAAGACACCGAGAACGTCAGTTTCGCTCAAAGATTCCGCCCTGTCTTTAATTAAAGGGGACAGGCTACTTTTTTGAAAAAAAGCAGCCTTTCCCCTTATACTTATCAGCGCTGCTCTCTCAGTGGCTGACAGAGTTCGCTTGAGCGAGCTCTTTTCCTTTTCGGGCATATTCTGAAGATAGAGCTTCGTTTCCCAGCCGGTTGTAGAGGTCTGCCAAAAGGAAGTAGCCTAAGGGAAGGTCTTTCTTCTCTGGCTTCAAGTCTATTCCTTTCTTGACAAGCGAAATGGCTTCCTCAAAATTCTGGCCGCGATTGAGATAAATCCTGGCCAGATAGAAATAGCTCATCGAAAAATTGGGATTTATTTCGATTGTCTTCTTCAAATACTCAAGCTCTTCCTCTTCTTGGCCTGAGAGTCTACAAAGCCGGGAAAGATTGAAGCAGGCCCTAAAATGCTGGGGTGAAAACTGAAGTTCTTTTTGATAGGCTTCAACGGCCTCCATGGTCTTTCCTTGTTTCTCCCGTATCTCAGCTAAGTTGAAATAGACGTTGCTCAACTTCGGGTTGAGCGCTAAGGCCTGATTGATGTAATTCTCAGCCTGGACGAGATCCTCCTTGATGATGTAAATCGCGGCCAAACCGTTAAGGGCTGAAGCGGATTCAGAGTTGAGGGAAAGGCATTTCTTGTAATAGGAAATGGCTTCATCATATTTTTTCTGGATGTATTTCATTCCACCCAGCATGAAATAAAGCTGGGAATCCTCGAATCCTTTTTTTAAATACTCCAGAACGAACTTTTCAGCCTCATCAAATTTTGCCATTCTCTGGTAGCAGAGACCAATGTTAAGGGCCGTGAAAACATCATCTGGCTTCCGCTCCAGAGCTTTTTCAAAGTAAGAGATCGCTTCCTTGAAATTTCCTTGCTTATAATAGATATTTCCGAGGGAAAAATAAGCATCGGTTATTTCCGGGTCATCGGCAATAATTTTTTCTATGATTTTTATCGCTTCCTCAGCTTTACCGCTCATCCCCAGCTCCCGTGCCTTGGAAAGCTCGTTAAAAACAACAATCTTCTCTTTAGGACTGGCAAGCTTCTTCCCTTTTAATTTGGCCGGGTCGGTGAATGAGCCGATGTATCCCAGGGCAGCAAGCCTTTGCCTTGTCTCTTCGTCGATTTTTTTATAGTCAAGCTCATAGGCATTCTGGCTAAATTTCTCCATGAATTTTGAAGCTTCAGTATTGAACTTGTCCAAAATCTTCTTCTCGGAAGAGGCCAAGTTTTCCTCTTCCTTCGGGTCTTTGGTCAAATCATAGAGCTCTGGCTCAGGAGCGATAATCAGCTTATATTTGCCATCCTGAATGGTCCTAAGCTCAGACCAGCCATAGTGGAAACGAGAATAAAAAGTTTCTGAATAGGCAAGGCTATAGCGCTTTTTTTCAGGTTCAAAAAAATAAGGGAGAAGGCTTGTCCCCTGGACTTGAGCCGGAATGGAGAATCCCGCCATCTCCAGCACAGTGGGCATGACATCGATCAGAGAAACAATTTGAGAAGAGGAAATTCCCTGAAGTTTTTCGAATGGCGTGACAAAAATAAGAGGGACATGGATGGCCCCTTGATAGACAAAAAAGCCATGGGTTGATTCTTGGTGTTGGCCAAGGCTTTCCCCATGGTCTGAGGCAAAAATAAGGAAAGAATCCTGGATAAGGTTATTCTCTTCGAGAAATTTCCAGAGCCGGCCAAGCTGTGAGTCGGCAAAGGCAATCTCCCCTAAATAGGGATGCCGATATTTTTTGTCAAAAGGAGGAGGCGGTTCATAAGGTGTATGCGGATCATAGAGGTGAATCCAGGCGAAAAATTTTTGTTGCTTTTTCTTTTCCAGCCAGGCCAAAGCTTCATCCATAACTTCGTTTCCTGGCCGCTGGACAGTTCCTAAGGAGACCTTTTCAAAGCGGCTCAAATCAAACTGGTCGAAGTAATAATCAAACCCCTGGTTAAGCCCCCATTTAGAATCGAGGACATAGGCGCCGACAAAGGCTGCCGTTTCATAGCTATTCTCTTTAAAAACTTCGGCCATGGTCTTAAGCTCTGGAGGAACGATAAACCCACCGTTATCCCTGACTCCGTGAAAGAGAGGAAGAGTCCCGGTGAAAAGAGAGGTATGGGAGGGAAGGGTGAGCGGTGTTTGAGCGGTGCATCTTGTGAATTTTATTCCCTGCGAAGCAAAGAGGTCGATGAAAGGAGTGTCAATCAACTGAAAACCATAGCAGCCGATCCTGTCCGCCCGGAGGGTATCGATGGTTATCAGAATGAAATTGAATTCTTTGCCTCCTTTCAGACGGGCAAAACTTGGCTTCCAGGGGCGAAGAAGGAAGATAATAATAGCTAAAATGAGAATAAATAGCGAAGCGGCAGAGAAAGTGAGCAGCTTTCTTTTGTGCATCTTCAATATTTAAATTCTATCAGAAAAGTGAAAATAACTATAGGATAGGGTCTTGCTTTCTATTATTTTTCTTAATTAAAACAAGGAGAAAAGGGGACAGCCCGGATGAGAACTGTCTCCTTTTCTCTAACTTGAGCCAAAATCAGAAGATCAAACGGATTCCAACTCTTGCCTGGCGCGGCATGGTGATCCCGTAAAGTGCGTGCCCGTCTGTCGATTGATAGTAACTAGAACTGGTAGGGTCAAGGATCCAGTCAGCCCCTGAGCCGATTCTTGTTCCCCAGTTGGTGATAGTATCAGCGTTAAAGACATTGAAGACATCGACCATCAATCCTAAGCGGTATCTTTTAGCTAGGGTGAAAATCTTCTCCAGCCTCAAATCAAGGATTTTCTCGATTGGGTAGTGATTGGCACCGCGTTCCTCGGTAAAGAAAGTCATTCTTCCCTGAGCCAGCAAGCTCGAGCCCGTCCTGAATCTCTGTGCCCAGCTGGTGCCAGTCACTGCCCTGAAATAAGCGCTGAAGCTAATCTCGAAGGGAAGGATATAGGTTCCTTGGATTTTAACCATGTGCGTCGGGTCGAAAGTGGCATAGCCATCGGCATTGATCCAGTAATTCGGATTTCCTATATCCAATCCGGTTCTCGCATTCCAGCCGATGTCATCTCCCCAGGTGTTGTCTATCGTTCCTTTTGTCCGAGAGTAGACATAAGAAGCGATCAGCTGCCAACGGTTCGAAAAGCGCTTATTAAAGAGGAATTCAAGGCCCAGATATCTCCGGTAGGGCTTTCCCATGACGTAAGGCCTATCAGCTCCTTGCTTGACGTTCTCGATCATAAAATCATGGTTATCACCAGAAGTGAGGTTATAAATCTGAAAGCTCTTATTTATAGCACTGACATTGTAATTTAGCGGAGTATACTGTGCTAAGGTGTCGTAGACTCCGATTTGGTTCTTCCAATTTCTATAAATGAAGCTCAGAGTGATAGAAGTATCCCTGAAGAGCTCTCTCTCGATACTGGCTGTGATCTGGTCCATATAGGGATGCTTAATACCTTCCTCCATCTTCCAATTTTGAGTAGTCCGCGCATATTCAACCCAACCGCTTCCATCCCAATAATATTCAATGTAGTCGTACCATTTGGGAGTCAATCGCTCATGGTAGCCAGCAAACATTCCTTCTGTAAACTGGCCATAATGAGCCTTGAGGATTGTGCTCTTGTCTCCAAAAATGTCAAAAGCAAAGCCGACTCGGGGTGCTATGCGGTGGGTGTTATAAACAACTCCCTCAACATCTTTAATCGTTCCCCAGTTCTGGCTCAAACGAACGCCGAAATTCAGATTCAAGCGGGGCGTAATCTTCCAGGAATCCTGAGCAAATCCTTCGAGTCTGGTGTATCTCACATTGAAATCATAGCCTTCGTACTGATACCTCAGGTAAGGCCCGGTGTAATAGGGAGGATAATAATAATCCACATAATAGGAGTGGGTTGGACCTGTGAATCCATATTGACTTCTGGACCAGGAGTGCTCAATCTCAACCCCGAATTTGAAGTCATGGGAGCCTGTAATAAAGTCCTCAGCGTAGTGCGTGACGCTGGCATTGACCTGAAACCTGGAGCGGTCGGCGAGGTAGTAGTAGCCTGAGTTGTCATAGAGCATGTTGTCATTAATGTTGAAATGAGCGTATGTATCCCTTCCTGTTTCTGGCTCGAGGTAGTAATATCCCCAGAAATAAGCAGCTTTGAGGTCAATGAATGTCTTGGGGCTTAGGATGTGAGTCAGGCTGAAGTTGCCAACAACTTCTGGCGACTTCTGATTCACAGTTGCTTCAGGAGAAGTCGTGGCGCTCCCGCCGCGATTGATACCATTGTAAGTATCGATTTCAAGAGAGCCGTTCATGCTCGTCTTGGAGCTCAGCTGAGAATTGATTTTTAAAAATGACCTTGGCTGTTTGTAATCGATGGCTTCGGGGAAGCCGGTTGGATAGCGCCATGAACGATAGAACTGGAGCCCTGCGAAAAACCATAGTTTGTCCTTCACGATCGGGCCGCCGAGATGGGCGTTGACATCCATCAGTTTTGTTAGAGGAGAGGTTAAATCAGGAAAATCTTCAATGTAAGCACCGTTATTGACTGTCTGCCAGAGCCCTTTTGGCTTGTCATCCTTTCTCCCTTGGAAGTCAAATTCAAAATGACCTGAGAATTCGTTTCCACCGGATTTAGTGATGAGGTTAAAAATAACACCGGTGAAATTTCCGTATTCTGCCGGCAAGCCAATTCCCATGACTTTTGCTTCTTCGATGATGTTGTGGTCGAGGAAAACCCAGGCCGTTCCTCCTTCAGGATCAGCGACATTCGTTCCGTCCATGGAGTAAGCGATTCCTGTCCCATCCTGGGCGCCGTAAGCCACGTCAGCTTGGGTGCTAGGTGTCACTCCTGGAGCAAGATTGACAATGTCGGAAGTAAACTGGGAATAGGGAATGTTTCTCAGAAGCTCATTGCTCAGAGTCACGGAAGCGGTCTCGCTCGACTTCACATCCACAGTCGGCGATTGGGCGATGACTGTCACCTCCTCTGCCAGGGCGGCAAGTTTCATGGTCAGGTCGACAGTCAACCTGACGGTGGTTGAAAGACGGACATTTTCCTGAACGACAGTCTTAAAACCTGCAAGCTCGGCCTTCAAGGTATAAGCCCCAGGAGGGAGGGCGGGAAATCGGTAGCTTCCGTCTGAAGCAGTGGCTGTTGTTCGCACACCCATTAAGTTCGGGCTATGGAGAGTTACGGTCACGCCGGGAAGGGGATTTTTTTCTTCATCGAGAACAGTTCCGACAATCGCGCCTGTATCTCTGGATTGGGGGAAAGCAAGAGGAGACAGCATGAAGGAGAGAAGAAGAATGGCTGAAACTAGTTTAAATTTCATTTTTTTCTCCTTTATTTTTTCCCGTTTCATCATAAATCCTGTAAAAAATGCCCTTTTATTTATTTCTTCCTCTGATTCTCACCTCCTTATCGATGAAGTTATGCCCAGTCATCAAACAAAATTAAACAATTTTAACAAGGCATATTTCGTACCAGTTTTCGATTACAGCAATTCCTTTTTTATCAACAATATCTATCTTTATCCTTTATGAAAAAAGAATAACGTCCACCAAAAAATTGAACCATCCAAATTTCTGAATTGAGCATCGCCTTATTTTGCTTATTGACGTTTTATTATTATCACAAATTAAACAAAAAAAGCAAAAAATTTCTATAATCTTCTTATCACTCTGTCCTAAGAATTTGAAACTTATTCGGCCTTATGATAATTTAAAATTCATAGAAGGGATTAGGCATGAACAAGAGCTCAAGTTTCTTTCTTATTTTCCTGGCTGCAACGATTCTTCTCAACTCCCAAGAAAAGCTCTCCCCAGAACACCGCAACTGGCTTGAGACTGTTTCTCCAATCATCACCAAAATAGAAAGAGAAGTCTTCCTCAAGCTGAAGACAAAGCAAGAAAGAGACAAGTTCATCCGGCTCTTCTGGCGCAAGCGTGACCCACTTCCTGACACAGAGCAGAACGAGTTTTTCAAGGAGTACATGAAACGGGTCCAGTTTGCCGATCTCAATTTTGGCCGCGAAACATCAAGAAAAGGAAGCCAGACGGAAAGAGGCTATTTCTATCTTCTTCTTGGACCCCCTCTGGATAGACAAATCTATGCCACAAGCTCTGAAGTCTGGCCTCTTGAACTCTGGTATTACAAGGGAGAGCAGGAGTACGGCCTCCCGCCCTATTTTTATCTGATCTTCTACCAACCTCAGGGCTTAGGCGAATACCGTCTCTATCATCCCGGAGTTGAAGGCCCGGAAAAGCTGACCATCCCTGCTCAAGCCCGCCAGGCATTGACTCGGACATATGCCTACAATACAATAAAAAAAATATCGGGCGAGCTAGCAAATGCCTCTCTGAGCTACCTGCCGGCAGAAAGCACCTTCGGAACAAGCTCTTTCACTTCTGAGGCCATCATCTCCAGCGCTCGCTCTCTGGCAGAGAAAAAATTCTCTGACAGCTACGCTCGAAACTTCCTTTACTACAAAGACTATATTGAAACAGAATATTCCCATAATTTCATAGAGAACAACTCCAAGGTCAAAGTATTCAAAAACTCTGGAGAATTTTTTATTCACTGGACCCTGGAACCGAAAAAGATCAATTTTGCTTTATATAAAGACAAATATTATGCGGCAACTCAACTCGTGTTAAGAATTGAAGACCTGCAGGGAAATCTTATTCTGGAAAAGGAAGAAGAAATCCCGCTTGAAATCTCTGCAGAAGATTATAGGCAGCATGAGCGCCGGCCTTTTGCTTATCAGGACATGCTGCCTGTCATTCCAGGAAGTTTCAAATTCTTTCTCCTTCTCAAGAGTAAGACAGCCAATGATTTCACATCATTCCAGACAGAGGTCTCGGTTCCTCAAAATAACGCCGGTGCTTTTCTCAGCAACCTAATCCTCTATCATGGCCGTCAAGAACTCAGCGAAGACGCAAAACGCAAATTGAGGGCCTTCACCTTCGCTGGAAATCAATACCTCATTAATGCTCAGAACAATTTTCTTCCCCAAGAGGAAATGGGCCTTTACTGCCAACTCTACAATCTTGAAGAAAAGAATGAGGGGACTCTGCTCGTCGAGATCTTTTCTATGGATTCCGAGACTCCTCTCCAAAGCATAAAAAAACCCTTGAAAGAAGTTTCAACTGCGGATTCAACCGAAATCGATACCGGCCCCTTCTCTCTTTCCAATCTAAAACCAGGATACTACCGAATCCAGGCATTCATCCTTGACAAGAATGAAAGAAGACTCCTCAGCGAGAGAGAAAATTTCATCCTTCTTTCCCAGCCCTATCCTGTCATTCCTTGGGTCTACTCCAAGCTTCATAATTCTCTTCCTGACCCGGAGCTGTTTTATCTCTTTGGTTCAGAGTATTTTCTACAGAGGGACTATCCGCGTGCCAGAAGCTTCCTCAAGCAGGCTCTCGAATTGAAGGATTTGCCTAAAATTAGGCTTCTCCTGGCAAAAACTCTTTATGCCATAGGCGAGTATAAAGAGTCTCTTGCGGTTGTTTTCCCCGTCTATCAGGCCACTCAGGAGAGAGAAGCTGCCAAGGTCATCGCCGTTGATTATGCAGGTCTTAAAGACTGGGCTTCGGCTCTTATCTATCTGGAAAAGCTTCTGGAGCAGGCGGCCGAAGTCAGCGTTTTAAACTTGGCGGCTGAGTGCTATCTCAAGTTAAACCAGCCGGAGAAGGCCCTTCCCCTTCTTCAAAAATCCTTAGAGCTCAATCCCAACCAGGATAAAATCAAGGAGCTTGAGAAAAAAGCAAAAAAACTTCAGGGACAAGAGGCTGGCTTTTCTCATCTTTAAATTTTTTTGAAAATAGATTTAGAATGAGAGAGACAATTGAGGAGTGATGAATGATAAAAAAAACGATTATCTTTTTATTCCTCGCTGCCCTTCTTCTCTCCAGCCTCTGGCCCCAAGTTCAAGGCAAGATCGAAGGAATCGTCACCGATAATGAGGGAAAACCGCTGGAAGGCGTAGCCGTTACAATCATCTCTTTAAAAGGCTCAGCATTAAAACTCGAGCTCAAATCGGATAAAAACGGGAAATTCACTCAGGTCGGACTCTGGCCTGGATATTATCAGCTGAATCTTAAGAAATCAGGCTATCTTCCTCTCTCCCGTGAAGTCAAGGTGAGTATCGCTGAAACGAGCAAGCTGGAAGTCAAAATGGAGAAAGCCAAGGAAATCATGGAGCAAAGCCTCTCCAAGGCTGATAGCCTCTTTCTCAAAGGCTACAAACTTTACGAAGAGCAAAAATACGAGGAGGCGGCAGCTGCTTACCAGGAGGCAATAAAAACCAACCAGACTCAGTGGGGCTATCATTTCAATCTGGGTCTGACTTATAAAAAATTGAACAGGAAGGAAGAGGCTCTAGTGGCATTCCTGAAAGCTGCAGAACTCAATCCTGAAAGCTTCAGCATCAATAAAGAGCTGGGAGAAGTTTTAGGCAAGAGTGGAAATTTTGAAGAGGCAAAGAAATACTATAAAAAAGCAACTAAACTCAGTCCAGACGAACCGGATGCTTTTTATAATCTTGGGGTTTGTCTACTGAACTCAGGTGAATCCGAGGAGGCTCTGCAAGCTTTCTTGAAGGTCATCGAGCTTAAGCCAGACTATGCTGATTCCTATTACCAGTTGGGAACGCTCTCTATCAGTCAAAACAAGAAAGAAGAAGCCGTGAAATACTTGGAAAAATTCCTCGCTCTAGCTCCAGAGCACGAAAAAGCCGCCTTGGCCAAACAACTGCTCGATTATTTAAAAAAGTAAGGAAAAAAATGAAGACTAAAAAGCTTTTCAAATTTACATCTCTTTTTATATTTTTAATCCTTTTCAACTTCGCTCTATCAGCTGAGAACGAAGACAAATACGAGAAATGGCTGAATGAAGAAGTCGCTCTGATCATAACCGGCGCTGAAAAGGCTGAATTTAAAAAGCTCGAAAAAGAAGAAGATAAGGATCTTTTTATCAAGCTTTTCTGGGCAAAAAGAGACCCAACTCCCCAAACGGAGAAAAACGAGTTCAGAGATGAGTATTATCAGCGCCTGAAATATGTAAAAAAAGCTTTTATTTACGCATACAAAACAGGAACAGAAACAGATATGGGAAAAGTCTATCTCTATTTTGGCAAACCCAGGGTCTTGCATCCGAGCACATCCCCTTCGGACCTTCAAAAGAATCTCTCTCAAGAAACCAGGGTCTTGCATCCGAGCAAATCTCCTTCAGACCTTCAAAAGAATTCCCCTCAAGAAATATGGATTTATCCCTCTCAGCCCTGGATGAATCTTCCTAAAAAAACGTTCAACGTTGTCTTCACTCACGACGGCGTCGGCTACGTCATCGATCAGAACCAGACCGATTTCCGAGTCATCCAGGCCCTGTATTCCTATCCAGAAAAAATCCATCTTCACCCAGATTTAAAAGAGATGCCTTTCGCCAAAAAAGCTTCTCTTCTGCCTCCTGAATCTCTTGAAGGAAGGCTTATTCAGCAGATAAAATCTTCTCAAGAAGATATCGTCCAGATTCCCTTTGAAAAACAGGCCTTATTCACCAAGGCTGAAAATGAGAGCACCTACCTGACCTTTCTTTTGAAAATTGAAGCTGGAGAGAAAAAAGAAGCAATTCAGAAAAAGATGATTATTTTCGGAAGCCTTGAGCGAGACGGCCAATCATTCGAGTTTCTTCAAGAGAAAGCCCTTCAAGAAGAGGGCAATTATTTTATTTCTCAAGTCGGACTCCCTCTTCTGCCCGGTGATTACAAGCTTTTTATTGGGCTGGCCACCATGGACGAGAAATCATATTCGGTCAAGATGGACCAGATTCAAGTTCCTGATTTCTGGACTCAGGAGCTCGCCCTTTCCTCCCTTCTGGCTTCAGCCCAGGTCAGCGAAAAAGAAGTAGCGGATAAGAAAAAGGAGTTTGATGTTTTCTCTTTAGGCCGCTATGCTCTTCTGCCCCGATTCAGCCCTGGCTACAAGAGAGATGAATCTCTCAACCTCTTCTACTATATCTACAACGCCGCAAGAGACGAAAATCAAAACTGCTCGTTGCTCATCGAAATCGAGCTTCAAAAGGGAGAGAAAAAGTTTCAGCTGAATCCTCAAAGAAGACAGAGAAAAATGGGTGAAGAAGCAGCCATCCTCGAAGGAACTCAAATTCCCCTTTCCGCTCTTCCTGAACCTGGAGAATACGAGCTTCGAGTTAAAGTGACCGATGAACTCAGTCATAAAACAGCAAGCGAAAAACTGAAATTTTCCCTGCTTTAAGAATCACTTCCGAAGCTTTTTTCTTATCAGAATATAGAAATCTCTGCGTCGCTTGCCTTCTTCAACTTGCCTGAAATCGATAACGGCATATTTCCTTTTGAACAAGCTCTGAAATGCTTCTCTTGTCTTCAGCCTCCATTCAAGGGGAATCCGTCTGACTTCAGCCTCGGGGACATCCGTCTCTTGAAGCATATAATAAAAATCATAGGGGATCTCGACGAGAAGCAGCTTATGGTCTAAGTCCAGGTTCATCTTCTTGATGACCTCAAGGCTGACAACGCCTCTCTGGCCCTTAACCTCTCGCCGAGTGGCCTCGACCACCATCTGCTCTGACTCAATCAGAGATTCAAGGTCATAGTCGGGCCTTTGAATTTTTTTCTTCAAATCCCAGCGGACAAAAAACCTGTCGCAGGGGATATCAACCCTGTTTAAAAGCCCTCCAAAGTCTCCATAAAGAGCCTCGCGGTAGTCGATGACTTCCATGCCGAAAAGATGAATATTCCTGTAGGCGTTGACTCCAGTCAACGGGTCGTAAGTGTTGGTCACGGTATAAATCCCGAAGGCCTCCATCAATATCTTTTTCTGGAATTTCTTGATCAACACTCCCAATCCGTATTGCTCATAATTCTTTCTGACGCCGGTATACTGGGAATAGAATTGGAGATTGGAAGGGCGCCTGAAGCCAATCTCCTTGTCTTTAACGCCGACAAAGCCGTAGGAGAAGCCGACAAGACTCTCTCTCGCTTTTTTAAAACGGCCTTCATCGTCCGCCACATAGACAGCAATGAAAAGGCTGCTCCCTTCGTGAAGGAAGTTCTCACACCACATGTTTCGCGGGCCAGGAAGAGTATCCTTTGGGTCGGCCCAAATCTCATACCTCAGCTCTTCATACTTCAAGTAGTCTCTATAGTCTTCTGACGTTTCCACCTCGAGGAGAAACCTCTTTCCTTTAGCTTCATGAATCTTTTTTAATTCTTTCATCTTGGACAAAAGCGTTGAATGAAATTAATTTTAGCCAAAGCACTTTCCTAATGCAAATATTGAATCCCTCCTTTTTTTATTATATGGTTATTACCTCAACTTTTGCCTTGGTCATTCTGATATCATCTGATTTCGAAGGAGGCAGGAATGAAAACAATAAAAAAAAGTGCTCTTCTCTCTCTCTTTCTCTGTCTTCCCTTTCTTCTTGGCGCGGCAGAAATTCAAGTCAAAGTCATAAAAGGCGCTGAGGACCTTCCCGAACAATTCTGCTCTTTATGGCAAAAAGGAGACTATCTTCTTTCTGATGGAAAAACCCTGGCTATCATCGGCGCAAGCTCGAGGTCTGTAAAAACCATTCTCAACTATCCTTCCCCGGATGTCATGGGAAGCATCATCAGCTTCGTTCCCGCAGGAAAGAATCTGGAGAGCAATATGATCATCGGCTCGCCCCTTCTGAGAAGAAAGGATAGAAGAGAAGAGCTGGCTTACACCTCGGTCCAGCCCTTGAAAGAAACTCAGCAAGGAGCTCTCGCCTTTGCCGCCTCGACCTTGTATCAAGGGAAAAAAGGAGAGAAGGCTGAGATTAAAACTCTTTATTCTTATTATCCTGATCAAGCAAAAATCGATGTCTTCTCAACCTTGACCAATACTGGAGGAAAAGAGATTGAGGACATCAGCTACTCTCTCTATTGCAACCCACTTCACTACTACTCTTTCAGCCCCTTTAACCGCGAAAAGCATCCAAACCTGAACTTCAGAGTCTATCAGAAAAACGGCTACTATCTGGCCTGGCTGAACATGAATCCCCTGCCAAAGGATGAAGAATCTTCGCTAAATAAGCTTCAGCCTAAAAAAACTTTTGAGGCTCATTACATTCTTTTGGTCAGCACTCAATACGAAGACTTGCTCCAGAAAGTCTATGGAATCTTTAAGGTCAAGCCGCTCGAGGCGCTCATTCATTTTAAAGACTTCAGCTCAGGCCTGGCAGAAGTCATCATTATCGATGCCTTCTCCCCTTCCCTCTTCTTTCGCTCCATGATTGAAAATCCTTTCTCCCTCAGAGTCCCTCTGCCTCAAGGAGTCTATAAAGTCCGGGCAAATTTCTTCCCTGCTGTCTGTGAAGAGCTGCTCGTTGTTGCTGAAGGAGAGGAAAACTCTTGCATTCTTCAAGACCCTCCTCAGGGCAGAGTAAAAGTGAGAATCAGAGACAGCCGCGGAGAGTTTGTTCCGGGAAAGGTGACCTTCATCGGGCTTTCTCCGACTCGAACTCCTTATTTCAAGCCTGAAAATCCGGTCAAGAGCGGAAGACAATGGGAGGCCTTCAAGAATTCCCGTTTTCCACAAGAAGAAGGCCTTGAAGTGAGGCTTCCTGTAGGAACCTACCTCATCTATGCTTCCAGAGGGCCGGAATATTCCATGGACCAGAAAGTGGTTGAAATTCTGAAGGATGAGCTGCAAGAGCTTGTTTTCCGCATCGACCGAGTGCTGGAGACACCGAATCTTATCTCCATCGACCCCCATCTCCACACCAATAATTCAGATGGAGGCATGGGCATCTCTGAAAGAATAAAATCGATCATTGCTGAGGGAATCAATGTGGCTGTAGCCTCAGACCATAATTTCATCTCTGACTATACTCCGGCTCTTCAAAGGCTCGGTCTGCAGAAATACCTGGCCGTTATCTGTGGAAACGAGGTGACTCATCCTGATAACTTAATCCATTACAACACTTATCCCTTAAAATTGAGGGTGGATGAGGAAAGGAAGGGCGCCATCCCTCCTTTTGCTGAAGAGGCTCCGCTGCTCTTCGAGGCAAGCCGCAAAAAGGACCCAGAGGCCATCCTTCAAGTGAACCATCCCCGGGCAGGAGATTTGGGATATTTCAACAATTATCAGCTCGATATGGAACAAGCAGCCTTTGCCCGAGAGCATTTCAGCACTTCCTTCGATGTGCTGGAGGTGATGAACGGGCCTCGTTTTTATTCCTCAAATTCTGTGGCCATCGAGGACTGGTTTCACCTCCTCAACCGGGGTTACTACTTCCCGCTCATCGGCTCTTCGGATTCCCATTCCATAGACAGAGGAGAGCCCGGCTATTCGAGAACATATGTTTTTTATGAGGGAGGGGAAGGCGATCAATTGAACTGGACGGCGCTTGCTCTCTCTTTAAAGAAAGGCCGCGCCTTTGCCACAAACGGCCCTCTCGTCGAGTTCAAAGTCAACGGCAAATACACCTCAGGCGATACCTTGACAGCCAAGGATGGACGGATTGAACTCTGGATGAAAGTCCAGAGCGCTCCCTGGATAGCCGTGGACGAGATAAGAGTCATCGTCAACGGAGAGAGGAAAATCATTTTCCCGGTCAAGACAACAAAAGAGTCCGTTTCGAAATTCGAGGAACAGATCAGCTTGAGGGTGAGTAGGGATTCTTACCTTGCGCTTGAAGTCCTGGGAAAAGAGAGCCTCTTCCCTGTCCTGCAGCGCTCGTCTCCGAGCGGCCTGGTGAGCGATGCCATTCTTCCCTACGCTTTGACGAATCCTGTCTTTGTCGATTTCGACGGAAACGGCAAATTCGATGCTCCTCTTCCTCACAAAATCAACCTGACTTCTGAAATTCTGCCGTCAAAGGAATTGATACAGCGTTAATAATGCCAAGGCATTAAATAAAACTTCATTGAAAGAGCAAATGCCGTCCAAGGCTCTGGTAACCGGAGGAACCGGCTTCATCGGAAGCCACCTGGTCGAAGCCCTTGTCACCCAAAAATGGAGAGTGACCTGCCTGGTCAGAGCAACAAGTAAGACAGAATTTCTCAAGAGGTTTCCTGTTCAATTTATTCTCGGCTCGGCTGAAAACCTCGAGAGCCTGGAGAAGGCTGTCCAGGGACAGGATTACATCTTTCATCTTGCCGGCCGAATCCGCTCAACCAGCCGCAAGGCTTATGACCTGGCCAATCATCAACTGACAAGAAACCTGATTGAAGCCTGCCTGAGGAAAAACAAGAGTCTTAAGCGCTTTGTCCACATTTCCTCGATCGCTGCTGCAGGCCCATCACTTCCAGGATTTTATTCCGACGAAACCCAGCCCAACTCTCCTAACTCAGAATATGGCCGAAGCAAGCTCAGGGGCGAGGAGGCTGTGCACCAAGCCTGGAATCTTGTCCCGGCGACAATCATCCGGCCTCCCAATGTCTACGGGCCAAGGCAGCAGGAGACTGAGCTCTTGGTCAAACTTATTTCAAAAAGAATTGTCCCCATTCTCAGAGAAAAGCGAAAGACAACGAGCCTGATCTACGTCAAAGACCTCATCCAAGGCATCCTCCTGGCCGCTCAATCAGAAAAAACAAGGAGCCAGGTTTACTATCTGACTGACGGCAAAGGCTATTCCTGGCGAGAAATCATCCTCACCGCCAAAAAATTTGTCCTGGGAGAGTCGCTTTTTTTTCCTTTTCCTGAGGAGCTTATTTTGGCTGCAGCCCTCCTCGCAGATGTTTTCAATGAAATGGGCGTTGTCAAAATCTTTTTTGGCCTCAAGCTCTGGGAGGCCATGGTCAAAACTCCCTGGCTATTCTCAACATCCAAGGCAGAGAGAGATTTCGGCTTTCGAGCTCGATACAGCTTAGAGGATGGCATCAAGGAAACTGCAGAATATTACAGAAAGTCTGTGCGCTGAGCGCCAAGAGCAGAGCCCTGACTCTATACCCATAAAATTTAAGATATTAAAGAAAATTGCACTCTTTGTTTTTTTCTGGTAAAAATTAAAATTCAGTTAGCTTTTTGGACTGGTATCGAATGTCGAGCAACAATGCTTTTTTAGGAAAGGACATCTGTTGCGTTGTCAATCCCTGCGCGGCTCGCAACAAATGGCAGAGAAGGAAGAGGCTCAGAAGCTTTCTTCAAAAAAATATCCCTGCCGAGATCGCCGACACCGAAATGAAAAGGGAAGGGATGATCAATCATGTCAAGGAGAAGTGCCTAAAGAATGATGTCATCGTAGCCGTCGGAGGGGATGGGACAATGGCCGATGTCCTCCAGGGGATAGTCGAAAGCGGAAGGTCAAAGGAAGTCCGCCTGGGAATTATTCCCCTTGGGAGCGGCAATGCTTTTCGAAGATCCTTTAAAATCCCGAGGAGCTTGAAAAAGGCTCTGAGAATTCTGGCCAAAGGCGAAACAAGAGAGATGGACCTGATTGATATCGACGGAAAAATAGCAAGCTTTGCCAGCATCGGGGCCACAGCCCAGGTCACCCTTGAAAAGCTCAAACATCGAATTCATGGCCTTCTCGGCCACCTCCTGGCTTCGCGGATAATGTTTCGCCTGCCCACTAAAGAACAGGAGGTTGAGCTCTTCGACGGCCTGAGCGACGACGGAGAATATTTTGACCAAAAAAAACTAAAGGTTAAAGTCTTCGAATGCATTATCGGCAAAACAAATTATTTTGGCTATAACTGGAAGGCAGCACCCAAAGCCAGAATCGACGACGGCTTTCTTGATATCACTCTCTTGGAAATAAGCGGGCTAAAGTATTTTCTTCTCTTTCCTCTCATCTATTTCGGCCTATTCCAAAAAAGACAGAAACATTTCAAAGCAAGACGAATGAT